>CAZBTJ010000292.1:0-2500 GCA_964494325.1 uncultured Pirellulales bacterium | reverse complement strand
GGAGTTGAGTCATATAAGGCTGTGCTCGACTCCTCCGTCAGCCGCATGCGTCCGGTCATTATGGCCGCTGGTACAACCATTCTCGGCATGGCCCCGTTGCTGATGGACCCGCTCTATAACGGTATGGCGGTCACTATTATGGGAGGTCTGTTTGCTGCCACATTCCTCACTCTGATTATTGTGCCGGTGGTTTATACCATTATGTATCGTATCAAGGTTGATAAAAAACATCTTTAAGGAGAGTTTAAAATGAAAAATATATTCTGTCAGGTTTGTTGCCTGTTCCTACAAGTATTTCGTATCCCGCATTGCCTATTACTTCTAATTGTCATTCCGCTGATACTTTCGGCTCAGACCAACAGAATGACGTTGGCTGAAGTGCGGACAAAGGTTTTGCTGGGCAATCCCTCTGTGGCGGAACAGCTAGAGCGTATTTCTGCGGCGCAAGCTGTGCTTAAGCAGGCGCGTTCCGCCTATTATCCGACCATTACCTTAACGGGGTCGTACGGCATTATTGACGCCAGTATGCATCCGGATTTTAATCCGACTGCGCGCGTATCAGATAGCTTTAGGCAGGCCTCCAGCGGTCTGCAGGGTAATTGGCTGCTGTTCGATGGTTTTGCAAGAAGCGCCCGGACTCTGGCAGCTGAATATGGTGTGCGGCAGGCGCGGGAGTTTACCGATGAAACACGCCGATTGCTGATTCTTGCGGCAACACTCTCCTTTCGTCAGGCACAGCTGGCAAAAGAAAATATACGCATTGCGCAACAGGATAACAGATTCAACAAAGAACTGGAGCGTGATGCCCGTAAACGTTTTGATGCTGGGGTGATTCCTGAGTCGGATGTAAATAACTTTTCAATTCGTGCTCTGCAGGCAGAGGCCTCAATGCTCGCAGCTGAACTTGATTTTTCAACGGCCTGTACGGTATTGGCTGAATTGATGGCACTTACGGAAGCTCGTTTACCGGAAAGGATGCAGCCTGTTTCAATTCATAATGAAACCATTGGAACCGTTGCGCTTTTTGATGAACTCCTGCAGTATGCATTGATTAACCGTCCTGATTATAAAGCTTTGCAGAGTGGAGAACTTGCGCTGGTCCAGCGGGTGAAAGCGGTTAAGGGTGACAGGCTGCCGCAAATTGCTCTGGTTGGCGAAGTAAACTATGCCGAACGGGATGGCTATGCTTCATCATCACGTCATGGAAACTATGACTCATTTGTCGGTGTTGCCGCTAGTTGGGACCTTTTTACAGGTGGGCGTAAAATTAATACGGTTAAAGAGGCGCAGGCTGAACTGCGCGCGCTTGAAAAGCAGAAAGAGGCTCTCGGGCTTTCAATCCGTTCTGCCCTGCGTCAGCGAGTTGATGAAGCTGAAACTGTAAGTAAAATTCTACAGCGCTACGAGAAGATACAGGAGCTTTCAACCAGTGTGCGTGAAAGTGTGCAGAAATCCTATCGGGCCGGTGTTGTTTCCATTACCCGACTGAATGAAGCTCAGACCGACCTGGTTCGAGCCAAGGGAAATTATCTGACATCATATATCTCATATTTGCTGGTCTTAAACAGACTTGATATTGAAACCGGTCGTGTGCTGGAATAAAGAAATTGCAGGAAGTGGAATATTGAATGTGAAATGACGTTCAGAGATTATAATCTGGATATCAAACAGAAATGACAATCCACCGTGTAACGGCGGATATACTGTGCTACCCAGTATGTCCGCCGTTACACGGTGGACGAAACGCTTAATCAGCGCAACCGTTTTTTAGATGCCGCCGGCATTTTAAGGTTGTCTGTCAGTATTTTGGTGGCATTCTCGGGGTTGGATTCGAGCGCATTTTTCAGCAGACCGAATATCATTCGTTTTTCAGGAACGGCCATTTCTTCAAAGCTGTTTGAATATGTTTGCAGTGCCTGTGCGCAGTTGTCGAAGAGAGGTTGTAAGTCATTCTGACTCTTAGGATCAAAGGGATAGATATCCTCTTCAAGCCACTGATAGCGAATGTCATGTTCCTTCTTTTCCCGGATTGTCCTGAAGTAGGCACGCAGTGTATTGCGTGCCGCATTCAGGAATGCATTGATCTCCGGGTGCAGTTCTTCTACGACCAGCAGATTTTCAGTATTGAGCTTTTCGAAAAGCGGGGAGATCAGGTAGGCAGTGAAGTTGAATTCGTTTCCGGGACGGATTCCGGCATCCACTTCGTGCAGGGCAAAACCCTCAGGATTGCAGAAGATAATTTTGGCTTTGTTTTTCTTCGATTTCCATTCAATGATCTCCAGCTGAGCGGTCTCGCCGGTAGATGACTTAAGAGAGTAACCTTGTTGGGCTTTCTGAACAATAACTGGATTTACGAGAAGTCCCTGGAAATAGATTTTCACATTGGGATAGGCTTTGAGATAGAGAGCAAAGTAGGCTGACAGCTGTTGTAGAACAGCTGTGGTATCGCGCAGGGAACTGAGCGAATTGCGTATGTTGGTGATCATCACCTCGGTTCCTG
>CAZBTJ010000291.1:0-2503 GCA_964494325.1 uncultured Pirellulales bacterium | reverse complement strand
GCTTCGCGGCCAGTTAAATAGATGCCTCAATCCTTCGGCATGACAGGTCACATTGTTTGGCTGGGATTGGTTAATTCGCATAATTCGCATAATTCGCGGTTATCATTGTTTTCAATAAAAAAAGCCCCTTCCAGCCGAACAACTTACGTATGGCCCAACGGACTCGCACTCGAATGCACACCGACAATGCCAAAGGACTGTCACAACATCGCGGACGCCTTCCCCCCTTCCTGACAAAACCCCACCATTCGAAGGCACTGTGGCTCCCAGTAGACTGACAGGATCATTCAAATCCAGCGTCAGCCATTTCGTGAACAAAAGAAGCCTTCAACCTTCACACCTTAGCGCAGCGTTCACTCTCTCTTTCTTACCGAGTGCTCGTGCAGTAGCCCCAATGGCCAGAACATATCCCGCAGCGAACAAGGGCCAGTAGAAATAGTCTGCATAGTCTGGTTCGGTCATGTGGGAGCCGCCAAGACAGAATGACAGCACAATGATTCCGCAGCCAGCCAGTATGGCGATTCCATTACCCCAGCCCAGTCTCATGGGATGGTTGGCCTCGCTGCGAAGGAGCACCATAGCCACAGCCAGCATCGCCAAGGACACGAGCACTGGATAGATGACTGGCGATGCCCAGGCCACGGGAATTAGGAACAGGATGTCCCAGTCCATCACCGAGGCGGGCCAATCCAGGAGTACCTTGAGCCAGATATAGTAGAAGATGTCCCAGACTGAGAAAATGATGAGAGCATAGGCCCAGCGTTCGCGTGTGCTGTGCCCAAAGAGCCAAGCCCCGGTGGCAATGACCACCATGGTAGCCGCCTCCCTACCGATCTCGGTCAGGAACAATCGTCGCCACAGCGGATTGAGATCAAAGGTCGCCATAGGAAAGAAAAAACCCTCTGGATGAAAGATGACTCTCAAATACGCCACAACTCCGGACTCAATGTATGCGAATGCAATACTGAATAGGATAACGATCAGGAGTCTTTTTAGCATAGTTCGACCCGTTCAAGATAACAGTCCATAAAGTGCTTTCCCGCTGATGTCGTTTCAAAGATGGATTCTCATTGTAACCCAATGCAAAGAACCTGCAAGGGGAATATGGGGCCAGAGGCCCGAACTGTTAAGTGTAAGATATGGATGCTTTGTATAGATTAATCAATAGCGTGTTGAAAATCGTCAATTTTGATATATCCCTTACCTTCGGCTCCACGAATAAATACCTGGTCCGGGGACTTACACCCCGGAAGTCATATGCCATGCCTGGCACACACGCATTGAATGAGGGGCGGCGATACGCCGTCCCATTTGATTCCTTTGTTCGGCCTGACAGGCCGAGTAATCTTGCGTGTTGATTGTTCTTTCACAGGCATCGCAGGCCACATACCTGGGATGCTTTATCTTTTAATCAGGGCAATCTTCCTCTTCGGGAATGAAGCATCGAAGAGGAAGATGATCATTCTTTTCAATCCTGTAATGTCTCGCATGTTTTGCGGGCCGAACGCAAAGCTCAAAGCCGACGCGATAGCGGCGTGCTTTGGAGCGGTTGGTTGGGCTAATCCATCTCAGGCAGACCACGTGCAGCATGCCAAATTCTCAGAATATGAATCGCATTTCTATCATTATCAATCTGATAAATAATGCGGTATGGTTTTAGAATGGATTCCCTGACTAATTCATCATCTTTTTCGGGCACAGCTCTATTAGCGAAGGGCAGATTGCTGGCTGACTCGATGTGAGATAGGATTCTCTCCGCCAACCGCGCTGCTGCACTGGAATTGTCCAGAGCAATGAACAGGACGATCTCCTTAAGATCTTCACTTGCTGTTTCTGACCAGATTACTTGGAAAGCCATTGTTTTAGACTTTCCTTTACTTCCTGATGAGGAATGACTCGGCCAGCTCTGATATCTTCTAAACCCTTATCAATGGCAGCAAGAAAACGTATCCGTTCTTCGATATCGACCCAACTCACTGAGTCTGGCAGATCCTGTATTGTCTTGATGGCCTTTTCTTTAGTCGTCATAAGATGAATATACCATTTTTCACTGTAGAAAACAAGATGGCACTTTGTCGAGCCCAACAGTGTATTTGGTAGCCGGCTACCTATCTCGAAAATGGGAACTGGCTACCTACCCCATTCTCTCTAAAACGCTAATTCACGTCAGTAATGATGTATAAGTGTTTTTTGGCAAGAGGTTAATGAAAAAGAAATGCCGATCAGGCAGAAGCCCGAAATGCTAGGTGTGACGTGTGAGGGCTGAAAACGCTCACGCCATAGCCACTGGCTTTCTTACTTCAGACTTCAAACTTCAAACTTTCGGCCTCCGGCCCTGCGTAGCACACATTAGGTCCGGCACGGACCGCCCTGCCGACAGGCAGGTTAAGCGTGAGACGAACGTTCGCACGGCAGGATCATCCGAACCCAGCGTCAGCCAATTCGCGTAGATTTCCGGGTAGAGCCCTCGGTTTCCCGAGAGCTCCCCCACAGACCCGGACGA
>CAZBTJ010000290.1:0-2507 GCA_964494325.1 uncultured Pirellulales bacterium | reverse complement strand
TTTGAATCAGTTGATGCCGTACTCGATTTTGCCATTCTTCGTGAGCAGGAGGCGTTTGATCTCTATCACGGGCTGGCTTCCCAGACAGCAGACTCCAAGCTTGAGGTGCTGTTTACTTCGTTCGCGAAGGTGGAGGCGGGCCATAAGTTGAAGCTGGAGGGGATCAAAGAGGGCACAACCTATTTACCTGTTCGAAAGAATCCGGTGGATATGAAAATCGCTGATTATCTGGTCGACGTGGAGCCTTCTCCGGATATGAGCTTTCAGGATGCGCTGGTGCTGGCGATGAAACGCGAGCAGGCGGCGAACTCTCTTTACACTAATCTGGCAGCGACGATCGGTGAGCCTCTTCTCGCTGAATTGTTCAGTCAGTTGGCCAAAGAGGAGTCCGCCCACAAACTTCGGTTTGAAAACCTGTATGAAGAAAACTTCCTCTCCGAAAACTGATCTCTCATTGCAAAAGGCCGTTCCTTAGAGGTTCACAATAGGTTATGCCTCAAATTAAAATTCTCTACCCATCCAGCACGTTGCGCACTTTGGCGGAGATCTCCCGGATCGAGAAGGGTTTTTGGATGAACTGCGTGCTCTCGTCCAACAAGTTGTCGTGGGCGATCATCTCGTTGGGGTAGCCTGACATAAACAGGCATTTAAGGTCCGGGATGAGTTCTTTTAATTTGATTGCCAGATCATGACCGTTCATGCCGGGCATAATCACATCGGTCAGCAACAGGTCGATGGATTTGGCGTATTCCTTGGCGATTTGAAGGGCCACTTCCGGCAGTGGGGCAGAAAATACGGTGTAGCCCAGTCCTTCAAGCATCTGTTTCCCAAAGTTTAAGAGAGTAGCATCATCCTCAACCAGTAGAACCGTTTCAGACCCGGTCCGGCTCGGGGTTCTTTCGGTTGCTGTTTCAAGTATCACTTTTTTATCCGCATGGCGGGGCAGGTAGATCTGGAAGGTCGTGCCTTTGTCAGGCGTACTGTCTACCGTGATGAAGCCGTTGTTCTGATGGATGATGCCATAGAGGGTGGCCAGCCCCAGTCCGGTTCCTTTGCCCACCTCTTTGGTGGTGAAAAACGGCTCGAAGATCTTTGCCAGCGTTTCCCGATCCATGCCGCAACCGTTATCGCTGAAAGAGAACTGCACATACTCTCCGGGAAGGCAGGTTTCGGCTCTTGGCACCTGATCGAGGGTGACGTTCGCGGTAGTGATATTAATTTCGCCCACCCCGTCAATCGCATCGCGGGCGTTAATGCAGAGGTTGGTCAGAATCTGATCGATCTGAGAGGGGTCCATGTAAATCGTCCAAAGGTCTGTTTTTGGCGACCAGACAAGCCGAATATTTTCGCCGATGAGCCGGCGAAGCATGTTTAGAAGATTTTCCGTGATCGTGTTCAGATCGAGGATTACGGGAGTGATCGTCTCTTTGCGGGCGAAGGCCAGCAGTTGGCGGGTCAGATCGGCGGAATGCAACGCGGCCTGCTGGATTTCGATTAGATCTTTGTGTAAGTGGTCTTCTGGTGAAACTTTGGGCAGGGCCATTTCTGTGTGGCCGAGAATAACCTGAAGCTTGTTGTTGAAGTCGTGGGCCACGCCGCCCGCTAGTTGCCCGATGGATTCCATTTTCTGTGAACGCAATAGCCCGGCCTGCAGGAGACCTTTTTCCTTCAAAGAAGAAACCATGCTATTAAAAGAGTCAGCAAATTCCCCAAGGAAATAAACGGTCTGATTTAGATTCCCATTTGCCACTTGAGTTGTTTGCCAGGTGAGATGCCTTAATGAAGACTGCAAACTGTGCATAGGCATTGCAAGAAAATTCTTTTTATCCACCTCTACAGAGAGATCACCAGCAGCGAGTTGTTTTTGAATTTGATATGCAGAGTTTTGCATCTCAATGACTTGCAAAAATACTGTGATAAAATCCATAAAATCCTCAGACACCTCACCTGAACTAGGGAGTTGGGGGAGTATCTTACTGGCGTGTTCTACCCCCTGTTTCAATAACACATGGAGATAATTGCTCAGTTCGAGCATTAAGGTCTTTTCTTCTGAGGTCATTTTAACCTAATAATCTTGCTTCAAATCGACAAGTTCTGTCACCTGTTGCCCAGCAGTCGATTTCCTTTACTACACAATCCTTGCCGCTGTAAACAGAGAGAATTCCAGCCAGGAACCCTTCATCATAGTCACAAACAGTCTCTCCAGAAATTGGGAGTCCAGAACAGTCGAGATCTTCAGATACAGTAAGTGTGAATGTTCCATTCTCTAAATCAGCCTTTTCAACACGAAGTATTCCCATTTTAAGATCAATAAGTTTCTGTTCTATGTCCGAAATTAACTCTTCAAAAGAAAGGTCTACGTTGAGCATATTTTTACAGAACTGCTCTCCTGCAAGGCGGCCTGCCGCTATGAAAATCTCTTTAGTTTTTTCATTACCGAATTCTTTGGAGAGGACGTCTTTAAATGTATATTCCATGAGTCGATAACAAACGAGATCCATCATCGG
>CAZBTJ010000289.1:0-2585 GCA_964494325.1 uncultured Pirellulales bacterium | reverse complement strand
AGCTGGCAGAAAAAGTAGGTGTACGGCAACCCCAAAATGCCACTGCCACAAATTATGAAGATGCCCTTAAGATCGCCCGTGATATTGGATTCCCGATTCTGGTACGCCCCTCCTTCGTTTTGGGTGGACGCGCCATGGCAATTGTCTATGATGAAGAGTCGTTCTACGATTTTGCACATGATGCCCTGGATGCATCTGAGGGACATCCTGTGCTGATCGACAAATTTTTGGAGAATGCAATTGAGGTTGATGTCGACTGTATTTCAGATGGGAAGATACAGGTTGTCGGGTCAATCATGGAGCATGTCGAAAAAGCTGGCATCCACTCCGGCGACAGCGCCTGCAGCATTCCGCCGCTAACTCTCTCTGAAGAGGTTATCAACGAGATTCGCACCTATACCCACGCACTTGCCAAAGAACTCAATGTAATTGGATTGATGAACGTACAATACGCCGTTCAGAACAACGAGGTTTATATTATTGAGGTAAACCCGCGTGCATCGCGCACAATCCCATTTGTCAGCAAGGCAATTGGTGTTCCTCTGGCGCGCCTCGCCGCGTTGGTGATGGCTGGAAAAACCCTTGAAGAGCTTGGTTTCACAAAAGAGGTCACCGTTCCTCACTACGCCTACAAAGAAGCGGTTCTCCCTTTCAACCGTTTCCCTGGTTGCGATGCAATGCTGACCCCCGAGATGCATTCAACGGGTGAAGTCATGGGCATCGACACCGACCCAGGCATGGCATACATCAAAGGTTTGATTGGCGCCGGCAATCCTCTGCCACTCGAAGGATCTGTTTTTCTAAGTGTAGCCAATCACGAAAAACAGGCCGTCATCTCCCCCGCCCAGGAGTTGCAGAAACTGGGATACAAGATATATGCCACCCTTGGAACCGCCACTATTCTGCGCGAAAATGGAGTAAAGGCAAAAGGTATTTTTCGGATCTCGGAGGGGCGTCCAAATGTACTTGATATGATAACCGAAAAAGATATTCAATGGATTGTCAACGTTCCATCCGGAGCAAAACCAGCTAAGGACGATGTGCTGATGCGTACAGAGGCCATTCGCCGCGGGGTTCCTATAACAACAACAGTGCGCGGTCTACAGGCAACTCTTAACGGGCTCAAGCGCCTCAAAAAACTAAAGAGTTTTGCCGTGCAGTCACTCCAGGAATTCACCAAGAAAACCGCTAATGTAAACTAAAGCTGCTTTTAACCGCAACCAAACTAAGCTCTTGTGATATACAGGCCCCACCTCTCTAAATGTACCGTTGTGTGTTAAGCACCGCAGCTTTAGAAAACAACGCTTCGCGTTGCATAGGAAGAAAAAGAAGAAAGAATTACCCGTTTCGTCCACCGTGTAACGACGGACATACTGACTATTAATGCAGCAGAGCCGATATAGTCGAGGAATTCGATTTAATCGACTGAATCGAAGCAACCACTAACGAACTAATTAACTAACGAACTAACGAACTAACGAACTAACGAACTGGCTTTTACGATGTACAATTGGAAAGAAAAACGCGATAAGAAAGCTTTTTTGGCGCTTGCCGATGGAACTGTATACAGGGCTTGGTCCTTTGGGGCTGCTACTGACCGTCTGGGAGAGGTAGTTTTCAACACCGGCACCCCTGGATATCAGGAGATTCTAACCGATCCATCCTACGCCGGACAGATTGTTACCCTGACATCTCCGGAGATAGGCAATACCGGCTTCAACACGTCCGACTTTGAATCAGCAAAGCTGCACTCTGAGGGGTTGATTGTTCATAACTACAACGATGCCAGCAGCTGGCGTTCAGAGCAGTCATTGAAAGATGCGCTGATTCAAGCCGGCATTCCTGCACTCGCCGGAATAGACACCCGTGCACTGACAATCAATCTGCGTAACTCAGGCACCCTTAAAGGCTACATCTGCGCAACAGGCTCCATCTCACACGAAGAGGGCATCAAACGCGCTCAGGATTGGGAGGGACTGGATGGACAGGACTACGCCTCCAGGGTGTCCACCAAGGAACCATACACCTTTGACCCAGATGGAACAATGTCCACATCCTGGGGATTGACCGAGGAACCGCTGCCCCCCGCCGCGATCCCGGTTGTTGTCTACGATTTTGGAATTAAGTTCAACATCCTGCGTCGCCTGCGTCAGCAGGGCATGAACTTGACCATTGTGCCAGCACAGACCCCTGCCGCGGAAGTTCTGGCAATGAAGCCCGCCGGGGTATTTCTATCCAACGGACCCGCCGATCCATCGGCCGTCGGTTATGCCATCGAAAACATAAAGCAGCTAATCGGCAAAACCCCGCTGATGGGCATCTGCCTCGGTCACCAGCTTCTCGGCTTGGCACTGGGCGGACAGACCTGTCGCCTGAAATTTGGACATCACGGCTGCAACCACCCGGTCAAAGAGCTGGCCACCGGCAAAGTTGAAATCACCTCGCAGAACCACAACTTCATGGTTGATATGGACTCACTTGACAAATCAATTGCTGAGGTCACCCACATCAACTTAAACGACAATACAGTTGAGGGAATGCGCCACAAAACCGAACCGGCCTTCTCGGTCCAGTATCATCCCGAA
>CAZBTJ010000288.1:0-2586 GCA_964494325.1 uncultured Pirellulales bacterium | reverse complement strand
GATGTCACGGAAGCCGCCAGACCATCAGCCACCTCATTGGGATCGGTACTGAGAGTGACCGTGCTTTGCGAAGCTTCACGGCCTGCACGCCACGACACCACCGCATCGGGAAGAACGCCTGTTGATCCGGATTCAGGCACAGGCGTACGAGCCGCAGCAGGAATCATGAAAAACTGAACTTCACTCAAGCTGTAGGCCTGCATAAATCCACCAAAGTTACTCTGAATGGTCAAACGAACCCTCTTCGCGGCTACGCCACCCAGGGCAATTTCATCGTACTGATTATAGGTGGGTAAACCCGGTGCCCGACTAAACTCATTCACATCCTCGAATAGGTCCCAGGTTTCACCATCTAAAGAATACTCAATCAAAACCGCTTGAACGCCATAGCCGATAAAGCCTTCGGCAGAGCTGTTGGAGTTCCAAACTTTCATGGTATCCAGTTTCTTAACCCCATCAAATTCATATTGAATCCAAGGGGTCATATCGCCCATGGCCGTGAACCACATGGTTTCCGTTTGGATGGCATGCGTGCCGTCTTCACCCAAGCCAGACCCGTCGAGGGTCTTTTCTGGGAGTGACGATTCATTAGAAGCACTGGATGCCGTGACCATAATCTCGGAGCCTGCGATCTGGATTGAATAAGGTTCGACCTCAAAGCTCCAGACATCCCCTTTGAACACGGTCTTGTCGGGCGTGCCATTGACTTCGTCCACACGCCAGAAAATCGTTTGACCGAAATCCATACGACCCGGATCCAATGAATTGACATCAAGACCAAAATCCGTCGGCACAGTGGCCGTATTCACATCTTCAAAACTCTCACCCACGTACAGATTGTGCGCTGCCGCAAATATGCCCGGTGTCCAGCTCAGATCGAAATCACGCAACACATCTGCTTGCCCGTCAGCCGGACTGGGCGAAGAGGCCAGATTAGGCACAGGAATTTCCAGCAGAAAATTATCCACAGAGCCTGTGGTCTGGTTATACAGGCCAAGCCCCACAAAGTTGATCGTAGGATTCGTGGCATAGGTCATACTGCGCACCGAAACACCATCCACAAACCACTCGACGGTCCACAGGGTCGAGGTGGTGTCAAGTTCCATCATGAAGTCGATCGGCCCATCCGCTGTAGGCACAACGACCAAATCGTCCGTACCTACCGAGCCGGTATACGACTCGCCGATCGCACGGTTGAACATCCAGGGCGCAGGGGGATTTACTATGTGGAACTGGCCGGTGGCGTCATTGTTTTCAGTAAAGGCCAGAGCGAACCAATCGTTGTCCCCAGCCACCGTGTCAAACGTCACCGAAAGCCGATACAGTTTGCCGGCCTCCGGTGTAAAGGGTAGGAACGCGTTGCAGTGACCGGGATCGGGCTTTGTCCCGTCGTTGTTCAACAACGGACTGCTCGCCCAGGTACCCTCCCCCTCGGTGGGTGCCAAACCATCGAGAGCCACGGTGCCGTCTCCGTCAAATATTTCTGAATAAATCACCTCAGCATGGACAGAAGTGGCCGCGAGGCCAAGCATTGCCACTATCGCAGCAGTCAGGGTGAAAACGGTTCGAATTCTCTTTCCTGTCATCATCAGACTCTCCTTCTACAGATTAACATCAGATTTAGCCACAACTCAGCTTATGAGATTGAACCAAAAATAACAACACCTTATTTTACGACAACCAGCCAAGTTCAATCGCACAGATGCAGGCCTTGAGATCCCGCCATCCTGTGGGATTCTAATCGACTGCTTGTAACCGGGACAGTCACCATTCGTGCCTCACTGTTGCAAATCCTCTGAAAGGTGCTCCAGCAGTTGAACGCCATATTCAGTCTTGCCACCACCGTGCTGCTCCTGTTCCACAATTCGCTTTCCAATCTGCCAGTAGGCCTCCACCATGGCCGTACGGGTACGAATGTAAAGCTCGGCAATATCCTGTACCAGTGTGGTATAGGTCCGGGTCTTGATAGAGGTACTAATAACCTATTAAAAACAGACTTGACCGTCAATAGGAAATACCCAATAATAGGCAGTGAAAGTAGATTTGGGAGCAAAAAAAGAGACTTCACTTTCGCTCCGTACGGATTATTCGTTATCGATTAATGGGAATATGGAAAACGGTATGACGAGACGCAGTAATAAATGAGTCCGACAATCTGATTAAACCCTCAACCCGTCCGTCTATGCCTTAAGGGTCAATTACAAGTCACCCTGCAACCGACGGGGACGGAGTGTGCCCATTTTTGATTTTTGATTTTGGCCTACGGTCTCAACCGTAAACAACACCCGTCGTGCTCGTACACGGCTACGCGGGTTCCCGAAAAACAACCCGGTATGCGACGTATTAACCCCGTAGGGTGCGGGTCCCCGTGCCCGCCCGTGGGTCTTTTCAAAGCCGATCCAAATAGCGAAACCAAAACATCGCCCCAACCTTGTCATCCCGAACGAACGTGAGGGATCTATTTGAACAGTCCCGCGCAGCGGCTCAATAAGGCTGAAAGCTGAATGCTGACAGCTGAAAGCTAGATGATCGCCTGGTTTTGTGTTGAGGCAGCCACATGCCTTACGACTGCCAAGTCTGTCAGAA
>CAZBTJ010000287.1:0-2603 GCA_964494325.1 uncultured Pirellulales bacterium | reverse complement strand
ACAGTTGTTGGTTGTCAGTTTGTGGAACCACTTCGTGGACTAGATAAATAGACCCCTCACATACGTTCGAAATGACAAGTCACTTTGGACAGGCGTTTATATCTTAGCGACAGCCAAACTCTGTGAGCTCTGTGCCTCTGTGTGAGATAATCCCTCTCATTCTGAAGACTTTTCAATCTCACCACGCCTTCGACTCCAGGTTTTCAGCATCATGAGATGTTCAAATCCTTCCTGATAATAGCCTTCCTTAAGGGACAAAAGATGGGCCTGCCAGAGCTGATTTTGTTGATCGCGCCAAGACTCTGAAACCGGCATCTGTTGTGTTTTTATAATGACATCTGTGAGCGCATCAGCGATCAGCTGGTGTCCATTAATGTTGGGATGGACGTGATCAAGAAGCCACTCTTGATCAGGGATTCGATGGGTGCTCTTGACCTCAATCAATTCCCGCATATCCACCAGGGGCAGCTTGTAACGCGTGGCGACTTCCATAATTGAGTCATGCATGGACTCCAACATGCGCAAGGGGCAGACATCCTGTTCCTTGGCCGCGATGAAGTATTTTTTGGCCTCAGAAAACTGACCCGTTGAAACATAGCAGGTACCCAACTGATAAAGAAGCCCTGCCTGTTGGTTATCAAGTGACACGGCTTGCTCCAGAAGACGAAGTTTGCCCCACTGATCAGAGCTGTCCATATCGCGTGCTTGCTCCAACAACCTTGTCACAAAAGCCCGCTCTGCAGGAGACAGGCCGTCTGAAAATTCAGACTTGAATGGTGGACAGTCCTTGAGATTTGACACAGGATTCATCAAGACAAGGGGGACACTGGCGTGCTGTGCTTTCTGAACCAACAGCTCCAGATTATGCGAAAACTCCTTTGTAACAGTTTCTCTCAAAACAGGATCACGATGATAGGTTGACAGCCCAGTTTCCAAGTCCAGCTTGGGTTGGACTTCGGCGGGCAGAACAAGTGGTGATGTGTCACGGCTCTGCCGAGATGCCAACCACTGATTGGCAAAACTGTAGGTTCGCAACCCCAACAAAGTCTGATGCAGGCTTATGAAACCTGGAGGCATCTTCTTCAAACGGTGGTAGGTACGTGCCTCCAGAAATTCATTTTGTCCTGTACAGAGTATGATCAGATCCGGCTCATGGGTCAGCAGCTCCTCCATAATGGGCACCAGACGATAACTCGCATAGGATATGCCGCCACAGTTGACCACTTCAATCGTCTTCTCAGGATACACCAAGCCTAAATTGAGCTTCAGCCAGGTAGAAAAGGATGTCTCAACGGAGTAGGGTCGCCCCTGTACTGTGGAGCCTCCCAAGCAAAATATACGAAATGTGCCCTCTTTCTTGGCAGCGGAAAAGGATTGGGGACAAAAATAAAAATGACGCTCAGACGCCGTTTCAAACGACGTGCCCGATTCATTCAGCACAAAGAGAGGACGCAAGCCCCCAAAGGAGACATAAGGATCCTTTAAAACCACCCCGGGGTCAGGGACACACAAACGTAGCGTCACTTCAATCAACACCAGGGGCGAGCAGACCAGCAGACAGGCAGCCAAGCGAATCAGTAACCAGCGTAGCACACTCACGAACCGACACCTGCCTATTTGCCCTTCAACAGCCTTCATACGCAATCCAAATCCAACAGGCCACTTAGGGCTTATTCCATAATAACTGCACGTTTTAAAGCGTCATTGTAACATTATCTTCAGCTTCTTCTCAATTGCCAGACGAATTAAAGGTGTGTGGTACTTTTTTTACAAATAATAACTAATAACTAATAACTACTTTTCACCACGAATCTCACTAATCTTCACGAATTAAAATACTGTCAAATAAGCAGAAGAACCATTCAATGGGACCTGTCATTGCCGAAGGATTGAGGCATCTATTTAACTGGCCCACGAAGCGACAACAAACCAGAAACAAATAACGAAAAACCATTTAACAGGAAGCACTGGAAGGGCCGATGCCAATGCGACACTCCCGACTTATGCGTGGGGCCGCCGCCATGCATCCTTCGGCTGCTCCCCAGAGGGTCGGACAGCGTCGATTTCTGCTCATCAAGCAAGCTTGGTCACAGAACCCTCCTTATCCTTGGATGACGGCTTGGAATCGCAATCGAACGGACCCTTTTCATTTGGACGATAATCGGATGGAAGTTACTGAGCTTTACTGGCTGCCGCAACTTCCCCCAAAAACCCACCGGCAATCGCAACGGCCCTGCCTATAAAACTGGCTGTCATTGCGAGGAGGCACGACGTGGCAATCTTCCATTGTTAATTGCTTATTCAAAACCACAAAATATCAAGAGGGTCCCGGCGATTCGAACGTATTCTCTATGCCAGAGGCAGCTTCGCACCCTTCTGCCTTTGCGTACGATTCTAATCGACTGCTATCAGCCGGGACAGTCACGCGTTCCGCTTGCCGCATACCGACTCTGCAAGGGCCAACAGCATAAGATGCCGAACAAAACGACGAAGCACCAATCAGCAGACCGCTCCACTAAAATGACCGTCCCTCCAGCTAACTCATCCGACGTCAATACCCTTCGAGGGAAATTCTTGGATGGGACGATCCGTTAAAAGATCGC
>CAZBTJ010000286.1:0-2605 GCA_964494325.1 uncultured Pirellulales bacterium | reverse complement strand
GGACATACGGGACGATATAGTATATCCTCCGTTACACGGTGGATAAAAAACTACGTAGCGCAGACCATTAAAGGGAGCGCTTACCTGTATGGATAATTACATAAGATTGCAGATGCGTCCGTTTCACGCTTGCGTTTTACCAGTAAATTTAATACTCTGTACTTGTATTTTACTGAAAAGAGGTGCTTTATGATCATCAGGAGAAATTTGGAAGACAAAGTAAAAAAATATTTGAGGCTTTTTCCTGTGGTAGCCATTCTGGGGGCTCGTCAAACCGGAAAAACAACGCTCTCAAAACTGTGCTGTCCCGACTGGAAGTACTTTGACCTGGAAAACGGAGACGATTTCGATTTTATAACGAAAGACTTTGCATTCTTCCTCAGTCAGTACCCAGAGAGCATAATCATTGATGAAGCGCAAAGATCACCGCAGCTCTTCAAAGAGCTGCGGGGTGCCATTGACAGTAACCGCAACAGAAAAGGTCGCTATATCTTGACAGGGTCAAGCTCGCCTGATCTCGTTAGAGAGCTCTCCGAAAGCCTGGCCGGACGCATAGCCATCATTGAGCTTGGGACACTCAAAACCAATGAGCTAAATGGAGTACAACTCTCGCCTTTATTCTCGATGCTTGACTCAATGCCTGTTGAGAAACACCTGAGGGCATTTCAGGATTTGACAACCAACCTGAATGCAGAGCAGGTAATCCATGCATTCCTGAAAGGTGGATACCCTGAACCAGCCCTACAGAGTGATCCGGAATTCCATTCAATATGGATGGCTCAATATGAGTCCACTTACGTACAACGTGATATTGCCACCCTGTTTCCTAGACTCAACTCTGTTAACTACCGACGCTTCATAAGAATTCTCTCTGAGCTCTCCGGCACGATTATAAACCGTTCAGAGGTTGGACGTACACTGTGCGTTACTGAGCCGACAATACGAGATTACCTGTCCATAGCTGAGGGAACATTTATCTGGCGTAATATAAAAAGTTTTGAATACAGTACCAGTAAATCCGTAACACGTATGCCACGCGGATATCTACGTGACAGCGGACTGCTGCATCATCTGCGACGGGTACGTGACCGGGATGCGATGTTGCAGGACCCAAAAAGCGGGGCCGCATTTGAAGGATTCCTGATTGAAGAACTGATTCTCGGTTTACAGGCAGTCGAATCAGCCCCATGGGAGTTCAGTTTTTACCGCACCCGGAATGGAGCAGAGGTGGACCTCATACTTACATCACCGGACAACAGGCACATTCCGGTAGAGATTAAAATGGGAGTCTCAACCAGAGCAGGGCAATTAATGAGTCTCTCGAGATTCATTTCCCAGAACAACTTCCCCTACGGGATTCTGATTAATCAAGCAGAGGATATCCGCATGTTGACTCCTGATATCATCCAGCTCCCCGCTCGTTATCTTTAGTCGTCGTCACAGCGCTTCAGGGTCATCCAACCTTAGGGCCCACGAGAAAATAAATTCACATTTTGGTGGCGAATGCATCGCGCCTGACATCAATGCGGAAGCACAAAATATCTCAATCTTCTTGTGCTCTTTTTGCTCTCTGTGGTTAAAAACTACGAAGCGTACCAACTCCGTACCTCCGTGCTCTCCGTGGTTAATCCTTCGAAGCGTACCAACGGATCAAACATCAAGAGTCACAACAAGCAAATTCTTGGAAGATGAATCTATTGATGCTGCATACTGCTTCAACGATTTCTTCGCAAACCCACTGATCTTTGCTCCATCGGTCTTAAATTTAGACGAACCTAAACTGGAACAACGAAAATCACTGTGTTCTGGGCGGTATTCCAATTCACATCCACGATGGGTGCACAGCAAAGAAACCACCGCAAACTCACTTTGATTAATATGCGCTACAATCAGAGGATCATTAAGCAATTGATCAATAATTTTGACTGAACCTCCGACCTCTGCGAGTTGAGGAACTTTTTCAATATCAATGATAAGAGCATTTTTTCCGATTTCATATGAACCAATGGGAACCAGCGGAGTCTTACCAACCTTCGTTATACTTGAGCAACCGTTTTTCATACCGCATACACATACTCCAGCGCCACCCACGCCTATTGCAGCAACAATACCTCTTCTTGTAATCTTTTTCATAATATCTCCTTTTAATACTCAGTTTACAGATGTCCTACCGGTGATGCAAGCCACTTCGATATCTGAACACCACGTGGCCACCAAATGCCAAACACCCAGGCTCCGGGATCAGGTTCAAGAAGTTCTAAAGTTCTAAAGTTCTAAAGTTCTAAAGTTAAGGTGCGTTGCGCTTCGTGGTGCGGCTCGTAGCGCCGGCACCTACTGTGGTTGCTACGCTATGCCGAGCCGCATAGCGACTCGACTACTGTGGTTGCTACGCTATGCCGAGCCGCATAGCGACTCGACTACTCTGATTGCTACGCTATATCGAGCCGCATAGCGACTCGACTACTCTGGTTGCTACGCTATGCCGAGCCGCATAGCGACTCGACTACTGTGATTGCTACGCTATGCCGAGCTGGGGCTCAGCGTTCCCAAGGTTGCGTCCACCGCATAGCGGCGGACATACGGGACGATATAGTATATCCTCCGT
>CAZBTJ010000285.1:0-2660 GCA_964494325.1 uncultured Pirellulales bacterium | reverse complement strand
CTGCGAGAGCAAGAGCATCGTCATACTTGAAACGATCAGGATCAGGCCACCACTGGTACTGGCTCACCTCAGATGCATCTGTCATATTTTTCATAGGAGCGTCACTAAACTCATCATAATGGGCATCTCCGGCTTCAACAGATTTGAGCGGAACACCCCACATAGTCCGTGGACCACCTGCTCCGCCTCCAACCTGGCTTCCTGTATCTATACCATCATCGGCCGCGTAATCCATGAAAACCCAGCCGATCTTATCGACACCCATAGCCTTCCATACAGAGACTTCATCATCCAGATCGAAGTGTGATTTAAGCGAATTTATAACCTCAGGAGTATGCCAGATATCAACAGGTAAACGGTCAACAGCTTTGCGTTCTAATGTTGCAAGTATTCTTTCTTTTGAATTCATCTTTCATCCTTATGATAGGGATTTTGATTTTTCAACCATAGGAGCCTGTCGGTGAATCTGATCCTTCATGGTGATGACACCGCCTTCCCAATTCGGTCTTACTGGCCTGCTATGATACACGGATTCCGGAGGGCCCAGGTAGGAGTCCTTGACGCCCCCGAAATCAACAATGATCTTGTCAATCACCACACCGGGATCCACCATCCAGACCTTCAATTGATGCGGCCCCTGTTTTCGCATGTCCACCTTGGCCTTGAGTGTCATGAAATTGTCTAAAACATTGCTGCTGGTGCGCGATGTTATGACCGGGTCTCCGTCATCCACAGATACTGCTAAACCCACGCCATGATCTGCATTGATTGCATTGGACGGTATACAGTTGAGCTGGATTGTGGCCTCACCTTCTGTGAACGTGTACAGATCGTACTCGAGCACAAGGGACTGTGTCGCGATGTGTTCGAGGGACGCCACACTGGGAATCGTGGTGGGCAGGATAGTCACAGAGGCGCCTGTGCGTCCCAGGCCCTCAAGTACGTGCCATGCAGCCGGTGTCTTGTCAATCTTCCTGGCATAGTGTTCTGCCTCCATGGAGACGTACCCATGGCTTTCCACAAAACCGGTCACTGATGTAACAGAGGGGGATTCAGGGTTGAACACGGACAGAGCCACCTCGAACAGTTTGCCCGCATCCCTCTTGCCCAGGGACCCGTCCCGGAATGCGGCCCTTTGGGACTCTGACATGGTCTCATAGTGGGTCCACTCGTTGGCAGAAGACGAGGACCAGGCAAATGTCACGTGCCCGTCCTGGGCAGGGTCTTCAATGACAATCTGCTGACTTCCAAGGCTCATGGAGGAAAAGAGTACAAACACACACAAACGTAATTTCATTTCAATTTCCTTTGTTTTGCTTCGTAGTCCAATATTTGCCAGGACACCTGTTTCCTGACTCCTGATCCCTGACTCCTAGTCCCTGTCCCCCTCACACTTCCTACTTGTTATAGTACACCTGCTCCATGACAGCCCAGGAGGTCTCACCCGAAAGAGGCAACTGCATGGGATCACATTGCTTGAGCCACTCAATCGTGCGTGGTTCAGCATCCATCCTGGCCATGTCGCCTTCAAAGTCGTTGCCGGTGTACTCATAGTAGCCGAATTCATACCACTTGCCTTCGATTTGATGCAGAAAGATGCTGAAGTTGTGCAAATGGGAAAACCAATACCATAGGCGTCACTGGAGGCCGGTACTTCCACAAAGAGGATGCCCGCTTGGGGTTTGAGACCGCTGCTGTAGCCCGTATCCACACCATACTCGCCGGATGTGTAGTTGGGCCAGCGTGCACAGAATCGTCGTTGACCGTTGACAAACAGTTGATCTATGGGCCCGGAGCCCTGGGGCAGCTCTGCCTGCATCGTGCCGGCTTTGTATGGCTGCCAGTTCAAACGAAGTGTTTGCCCCCCGCTGAAAATGACGGTGGCTTTCGGGGCAGCGCGATAAGTCACTGGGTAACGCTCGGAGCCAGAATCCTGTGCTTTAAACACGAGGGTTTGCCCCAGTGCATAGGTCCCGCTGGACAAGAAGACGGTTACGGTCTCCTTGCCGGCGTACGCGCACACGGCTGTTTGGGCCCGGCCCAGGGTGGCAAAGGGGGCCGTTGCTGTACCGACGTCAGCATCATGGCCTTGGGCTGATACATAGAACACAGCGGCCTGGGCCCCTCCTGCAGATATCAGGAGACCCATCGTAGCCAGGAAGAGGGTATAGGTATATTTTTTTCGCATCACATGGAGTTCCTTATAGTGATCACTACAACAAAGCAACGCTCCGATTAAAATACGTTTACATGACATCATAGGATAGCCCTTTCCGAGAGTAAGGCATATCTAGAAAATGATCTTTCCAACAGGATGAAAATAGAACGAACCGACCATGAAACGTGGACGGCTGTAGGCGGTCCAGCCATAGGTGTTATCCCGGTGGTCCTGGACATCGGTGCGGAACATCTGCAGTCGGATCAAACGCTGCCCAGTCAGTAACGTGATTTCTTTCGATGTTCCGAGATAGACAACGTGCTTTGCTTCTTGATGTGGTTTTCCGACAGCCACTGCAAATGATTTGCCGGAAAAGAGGATCCCCAGGCCATCGGCCAACTGGCGGGCAGCCGCAATGACTGGAGGTTGTGTTTTTATAGCGTGGACAACTGAAACTTTCTGTCGAGCCAGTGGCTTGACCGTATAGTGTGTTGTGGGTTCG
>CAZBTJ010000284.1:0-2837 GCA_964494325.1 uncultured Pirellulales bacterium | reverse complement strand
GTCCGGTCCAAGAATATAAAGCCACTCCGAATTGTAATTGTAGGATACCATATATAAGTTATTGAAATGTCAAGAGGTTACGATACACTTCACTGATGGAAAATAGGTTGAATGAAAACGCCAGTGGCAAGTGGTTGAATGTATCTTTCATTGCGACAGTGACACGACTTTTGTGCAGGAAACCGACACTTCAGAATGAATATCTTTGTCAGGAAAACAAGATTTTCAAATCCGAGTTACCGCAAATCATTTCTTTCAAGACGTCCGCCACGCCAACGGCGCCCCCTTTGAGATAATCCGATCAAACGCTGTTGTTGGGTTGAACTAAGCGTGGGACGCAGGGTCAACACGTAATCTACCGTTCGTTGTTCCAGTTCCGTGCGTATTGTAATTAAGTTTTCCAAATCCTGTACTACGACGGAATCAGATGTATTTGGATCACCAAGTGCTTGCTTCAGAGTCAGATGAGCACTGCGGACCTGCTGTGTTAAGATGACTGCATCCGAGCTGTAATTGGGATCAATTCGAGCGACTGTTTCTTGTTGTGTTTGCGTTAATGCCAAAGCTGGGGCCAATTGATTGTATTGATGACGCTGCCCTCTTGCCCGGCCCATTCCTTGTCTCCCCGGTCCTCGACCTCTCCCCAGGCCACGACCACTCTCCACGCCAGGTAAACCTATGGTTTCTGTACATAAATGGTTCAGACGCATGCATTGCTGGACATCCATATGTCGCCGTATGGCCAGTAAATGGTTCACAGTACGTCGCATTAGGGCATGACGGGCATCCAGGACTGCCTGTGCCTGGGTCCGAATCAAATCTTCAGAGGTTTTTGGACTGGCAACTAAATCAACCAGTCTTTGTTGATGATCCTGCAAGGATTGTTTCAGGAACTGAGCTTCTTCCTGGAAGTTTGGATCATCCTGTCGAATCTTTTCACACTGAGACGTGGACAAGGTGAGCCAGTCCCGTGTGCAGTCCAAAACCTTTCCTCGACCGGGTTCTACGTTTCGGCTCACTGTATAAGCACCTGCTGCCGCAATAAGGATCAACCCCAACAGGCTAAGTTGAAATAGTCGATTCGTCATTGACTTAAGGTTCCTCAGGTCCGCTGAGCAGTGGGGCAGTCCATCCAGTGGCGGAGTCTAGTGCCAGGGCATCCAGGTACATGGCCTGGGCTACTTGATTCTCCGAAACAGAATTTGGCATGGGTTGACCGAGGAGTGTACCAAGGCCAATACCGATGAGAATAGAGGCGGCAATTCGCATCAAGGTTTGAGTTTGCCACAGACGTACAGTTCGGACAGGTCGTGCTTTTTTCAAAACCCGGTCAGTTAAGTCAATATCAGGCATTTCTACTGTCCAATGCCCCAATACATCCCAGGTTTCCTGAAGCTCTACCAAACGTTGCTTACAGGAAACACAGCCAGAAATGTGATCCTTCAGAACGTTCCCTTTAGAATCCTGCCGTTTCAATACATCCAGTAATTGATTTTCAGATAGATGTTCCATAATAGTGCCTTTATGACATTAAACGTCAGGTCGTTTAATTGCCTGCGATTTTTCCAAAGGAATATCAGAAAAAGAGGCCAATTCCTGCCGTAATTTACGGTAAGCACGTACCAGCAAGGACTCGACTGCAGATGTGCTGGCTTCTGTTATATCGGCAATTTGACTGTGAGATTGTCCTTCAAAACGATGCAGAATCACAGCCATGCGTTCACGGTCATTGAGTTGGTTCAATGCATGATGTACTGCTTGTTGCAATTCCACGACCTCTTGCTGGTGAAGTGGACTGTCCATTGCAGGTGATACCTTCACATTTGCCTCTGTCGACATCTTAGCCCTTCGTTGATGTTTACGCAGTTCATCCATGCATAAATTAACGACAATGCGATAAAACCAGGTGCTGAATTTGGCATCCGGGCGGTATTTAGGAGCCGCCCGATTGACACGGAGAAAGGCCTCCTGAACGACATCTTCGGCCATATGCCAGTCATGCAAAGACCGGAACGCCAGGCTCAAAGCCTGCTGTTGGTGACGCTTTACCAACTGTGCAAGGGCCTGCATTTTCCCTAGCCCTATCTGAATAACGAGTTGTTCGTCTGTCAGTTCCAACAATGCCATCCATTTTAATTAATAGATGCGATGATATCATGATTTTCTCCGTAACAAAACAGAAAAGAAAAGAGCCATTTTGGGCAATCTGTGGGTACGGATAAGGCATATTGAAATACACTAGCCGGTAGACTCTGTCTCGCAATAAAGAATCATGGATAATATTTCATTATTAATCGCAGGAAAAAGATCCAGACTTCGTTTAAATAGGTGATTCGAGCATGTTGAACTCTGAATCAAAAAGAAACTTGCAGTGACAACCACTTTAGAATAAGGAGAAGTCAAATGAGAACCAAGACAACTTTAACTGTGACTTTGGCAATACTGGCGTATGCGATAGCTGTACCAGTGAACGCGGACGGACAACCTTTGCTGGAGGAAAGTCCTGCGACCCTAGAGAAGACCTTTGCGAATGGGCAGGCTAACAGCGACACTTTCCCTGGTCCTGGATGGCGGCGCGGACAGCGACCGGGATCTGGACAAGGTCCTGGAATGGGGTATGGTCGCGGTATGGGTGGCATGCTGCAAGGCATGAATAATGCAGATTCTGATGGGCAGAGTTCTGAAATCACCGACGATGCAGATCGGCAAGGTCGTGGCATGGGACAAGGTCGTAGCACGGGCGGCATGATGCATGGCATGAATAACGCAGGTCAGCGTGGTCAAGGCCAGGGGCGCTTTGGTAATGCAGGCCAGCGTGGTCAGGGCCAAGGACGCTT
>CAZBTJ010000283.1:0-2838 GCA_964494325.1 uncultured Pirellulales bacterium | reverse complement strand
TCAACCGGTAATTCTAATTGTCGTTGAACGGTAAAAATAATTGTCGCTGATCAGGATTAAGCGTAAATAGGTATTTCAAGATTGTTGAGTCTGCGAAACATTGATAAACGTAGAAAGTCACAGGGACTGGTTTAGAGTGAATGGGTTGGCTTGGCGATCTGGTGGAATCCCAGCTCAATGTGTTTTCCCTCGACCAGGAGGATGATAATCCCGCGTTTTCTTCTTATTCGATCGATCAGACCCACTCGTTTGAACGGTATGGCATAGACTGAATCGCCTTTTCTAAGGCTGTCGACAAAGGCCTGATGCCGTTGCGCCAGGGGGGTGCTTGAAGCCAGTGTGTGGAGTTTTTCCTTGAGGGACTGGGCCTTTTCATGCCAGGGCTTTGGGGCATTGCCCATGGCCTGTTCGAACTGCAGCATGAGATCACGCACCTGTTGCATGGTCTGGTCGATTTCATGGTCGGCCTGATCTTTGAGCAGTTTTTCCTGTGCCTTTATTTCCGAGAGTCTTGCTGCGGCCTGGGTGCGCATGTGTCTGGCTTTGTCCACGAGGTTCTGGGCTTTACGACGTTTTCGTTCTGCGAGCTCCCGTGTTTTCTGCACTTGATTGATAAGCTCTGACGATCCGTCCTCGTTTTTGGCCAGTAGCGTTTGGGCCTGTAAAATGACGCCTTTATTCATGCCAAGCTTATCTGCAATGGTCAAGGCATTGCTACTGCCAGGTGTGCCTATGAATAGTTTGTACGTGGGTTCAAGAGAATCCACGCTAAACTCAACCGAGGCATTTTCAGCACGGGCCTGCGAATAGGCAAAAGTTTTGAGATCGCCAAGATGTGTGGTGGCCACAGTATGCGCCTCTTGATGTATCAGCGTATCCAGAATCGAGGTGGCCAGGGCAGCCCCTTCTGTGGGGTCTGTGCCAGCGCCAAGTTCATCCAGCAAGACGAGTGTGCCTTTGCGGGCGTTGTTGAGAATATGAATGATTTGTTTTATGTGGGCAGAGAAGGTGCTGAGACTTTGCTGGATGCTTTGCTCGTCACCAATGTCTGCAAAGATCTGGCGGTAGATGGCCACTTTTGATCCTGGGGCTGCTGGAATGTGCATACCGCTTTGGGCCATGAGTATGCAGAGGCCCACTGTTTTTAGAAGTACTGTTTTGCCTCCCGTGTTGGGGCCTGTAATCAGGAGCAGGTCAAAGTCACGCCCCAGCCTGGGAGAAATGGGTACGATGTTATGTTTTGAATCTGCCACACTCGTTTTATGTTGCTGTGCGGCCCATTGCAGAAGCAGGGGGTGGCGTGCATCACGGAGCTCAACGTACGTCTCAATTTCAGGGGCGTTCATGCCGTAGTCCTGGCTGAATCTGGCTTTGGCGTAGGCCAAGTCAATCAGACCGAGTGTCTTGAGTGTGGCCAGAATCTCGGGCTGCTCAGAGAGCACCTGATGTGTGAGTTCCCACAGAATCCGGTCCACTTCTTTCTTTTCTTCGAACCGGGCATCTTCCAGGTCATTGCTGAGCTCAACCAGTTCATCCGGTTCCACATAGAGGGTGGCCCCTGAATTGGAGCGGTCCAGGACCGTCCCCCTGAGGTACATGCGGTAGTGCGATTTGATGGCCACCACGGGCCGACCGTGGCGGGTCATAAAATTGTCATTTTCAATCGCCTTACGCACCTGCGGGTTGGACACTAGGCGTTGAAATTGTTTGCGTAATGCGGTGTCCAGCGATGCGATGTGTGATCGGATCTGTCCCAGTTTATTGGAGGCTTCATTCCTGACGCCTTCCCGTCCGTCAATGCACTTGTTTATGTCTCGAACCAGATCAAAGAATTCATGGAGGTTGTCTCCGAGTCTATGAAGATGTTGGTAGAGTTCGGGGTTGAGGCTGTAGAAGGCCTGCTTGAGACGACCCGCTGCAGCCAATGTGTCACAGATCTGTAAGAGCTCTTCTGGCTCAAAAAGGGTTTGCTTTTTTCCAAAATTGGAAAACAATGTATTGAGATCGCATAGACCTGCCAATGGGATACGCTCACCCTGATCAAGCAAGGCCTTGAGTTCTGAGGTTTCTGCCTGGCGCTGTTGTATCCAGGGTCTCTGGGCGGAGGGATAGAGGGCTAGGGCAGCTTGCCGCCCCAGTTCACTGGAGGCAAATCGAGAGAGAATCTCGAGAATTGTCTGATATTCCAAGACATCAAGCGTATGTGAATGAATCTGCTTATTGTTCATGGGTTGATGCCAGTAGTCCCTTGCCAAAATCTGTAAAACTACGTCATACTTTAGCCAAAGTGGTTCAGGGTTGATGGAATAGACCAGTTTTATCAACCAGAAACCGTGAACCGTGAACCACACTTTTGCTTGATACAGCTAAAGTGTTACAAAACTATTAATTATACAGCATTTAGAAGGAATAGCCAAATAAACTGAAGAGGTAATACTCTTGCCAAGTGAAGCACTTGGGGTCAGGGGTCAGGGGGCAGGAGTCGGGATTCAGGGGTCAGGATTCAGGGGGTAGGGGTTAAAGTGCGTCGTATCTTTACTGAACACCCAATATCCAACACGGAACATCCAATGTCCAAGGAAGGAGGTCGCTTCGCTCCGCTTTTTTTCATTCATCCGATGGATATTCCTTGTTGAATATTGGATATTTGTTTTTTTGTCCAGTTTGTAGGCTTGTAAACCGCTTATCCTGGGGCAGAGTCAGGGATCAGGAGTCAGGGGGTAGGGGTTAAAGTGCGTCGTATCTTTACTGAACACCCAATATCCAAATATCCAACACGGAACATCCAATGTCCAAGGAAGGAAGTCGCTTTGCTCCGCTTTTTTCGTTCATCCGATG
>CAZBTJ010000282.1:0-2852 GCA_964494325.1 uncultured Pirellulales bacterium | reverse complement strand
CCTCTGGATGGGTCACATCATAAAAGGAAAGGCCCCTGAGTTCTTCTTTGGAATAACCCAGCATCTGTTCATACGCCAAATTGGTCATGACAAAATTACCTAACGTATCCACCGTGCAAATGCCAATGGGAGACGTATCAATGATGAGACGCAATTTTTTCTCGCTCACCTGTAGCGCTTCTTCTGCCCGCTGACGCTCGGAAAGCAGCCTGGACTGCTGGATTGCACTGAAACTCAACGTTGAAATAATTGCAGAAAGTTTAGAATAGAAGCGCATGCCAGCATTCACTTCTTCCCGACTGAAACGCGGGACTTTTTCAAGTGCCGCAAGGTATTCTGCTTCATCGAATCCGTATTTCCGGGCCTGCTTCCTAAACAACTCCACATCGGGTGTTTCGTCTTTATAGAAAAACTGACCGATAAACACATTGCCTATGTGCCGGCCCCCTACGACTAGGGGTGTGACCATATCCCACATGTGGTTCTTGCAGTGGTAGGCCTTAAAGGTTCCAGGTGCGACCCCATGGGTGAGACAGGTGTCACTTTCAAGGCAGTTCTTGCATGATTCGGGATGAACTCGGTGAAATTTAATGCAGATATCCTGCCAGCCAACTGCCACTAACACCTTTCCAGAAAGGTCGAGTACAGCGCCCAACATGCCGGTCAGCTGATAAAACTCTTCCATAATAGACCGCAGAACGTTTGTATCAATAATATCGGCCAGTTCGAGTGTGCCAATATCGCCTTCGGGTTCGATAATCGCTTTGAGTTTATTCCTGATGGTGGCTTCACTTTGGAGCAAGGCCTCTTTCGCATGTTTTTGTTCGGCCAATTCGCGCCGGGAAAACGCCAGCTTTTGTTGACGCCACAGCAGTCCAACGCCCAGCATGGTCGTTAGGAGAAGGAGGCCGCTAATGGATGCGGTGGCCCTCGCCTGTTGGTAGAGCTGAGCATAAATTTCCTCTTGGTCCACTTTGGCCACCATGAACCATGGCGTACCCGGAACCTTTCGCAACGCCGCTAAAACTGGGATGCCACGGTAGTCCATTCCTTCTACCACGCCTTCCTGCCCCTGAACAGCCTTTGCCGCTGGCAGCTTCGGATCGTCGATAGGCAACCGCAGCTCCAGTGCTGTGTTGGGGCTGTGGCGCAGGTCGTTCAGAAACACCACCGCGTTGCCCTCGCGCCGGACAAGCAGGGTCTCAGCCGAGGGACTGGGTGTGGGCCAGTTCTGTACAAGCGGATAGAGAAATGGGCGTGGATCCATGATCAGAAGGAATATACCCTCCGCCGTATAGTCCGCCTGCGGTGAGCGTGTCGAATCCGTCGGCGCATTGTTGCCTACCGGCACCAGAAAACTCAGATGGATCGGTACACTGGGATGGCTACGATGCAGATCCAAAAAGACAGGTTCCCGAGTGCGCATTGCACCCTGCACCTGCTCCACGCAAATGCCGTCTGGACAGACCGTGCCAGCTGGAACGGCAAGCCGAACCGCGCCGTGTGCATCCAAAAGCATCACCGCACTGAAGTCGTACACCCGTTGAAAGGTGCTCATCCGCTGGAGTAGTTCCTTGCGCATGGCAGCGTTGTTTGGTTCGGTCAGAAGCTTCAGGGCTGTGTGTTTATTGAAGAAGATCTCAGCGTTGCCGCGCCGTTGCTTCATCCAGCCTGCAATCTGGCTGACTTTCAGATCCGCTATGACGGTCAGCGTCTGCTGAGCGGCGCGACAGGCCTCGGCTTGTTGGCATTTGAAATATAGCCAGCCGGTGATACCAATGGACACCATGAATAGCAACGCGAGGGCAATCAAGCCATTGAAAATCCGCTGTGAGGGCAGGTTCTCAGAGGTTGGTAGCACAAACAAGTCCAGCGGCCAAACATCGCTACCTGCCGCTAGCAGCAACCCTAGGCTGATTGAAATGAACGCCGTAGCGGTCAGCGCGGCCATGGGAACGACTGTTCCACCGTAAAGCAATGGCTCATGTAATATATAACTCAGGCCGACCCCGCAACCGATCAGCAAGGCGATCATCGTCAGCACTGCCGAGGCCTGCCGCGATGCTCGACGACTGCCCCCTCGGGGGAATGCCAACAAAAAAGCCAGACTGGTCAGGAGAAAAACGACGGCAGTCAGCGGCGACATTCGCCCGACCGGAATCTGCTCGACAGTTTCCGTCGTGTTTGTGAGCCAACGCTCCACCGGCAGATGAACATCAAAAAGAATTTGAATCCCGATCAGGAGGCTCATAGCCAACACGCCAAGTCCCACGGCTAAACCGAGCCGATTTACCATGACGGAATCCGATCGCCATTGGTCGAACCAGGCCGTGCCTGCCAATGCCAAAAGCAACAAGGATGTGCTGGGAGCCATGGGAATCCAACTACTTCCCAATGTGCCGAGCCGCCAACGGCCCGAAATCCAGAGGAACAGCGCTAGCAAGGCGACACCAACCGCAAGCGCGAAAAAACCATAGCAAAACCGACGGGCGGTCACAGTGTCTGGAGTTAACGACGAAGAAAGCGACGATACATCTTTGGGCTTGGCAGGCGGTTTGGCTTTCTTCAATTCGTCCTTCTTTCTGTGTGAGCTGAGATACACTAACCCAGATACAAGATATGGTTTTGTGCAGAGAAAGACCCTAGAACGAATCGCGCATATCAATCTGGCGTAAATACTAATTTATATAATAAGCATTGTGCCTTTATGCAAAAAAAGAGTCAAGCCTATTATTCTAAAGCAGCGGATCCGCAACCAAACTAAGCCTCTTTAATATGCTAAAGCTTTACTGATTCCTTGTCTGGTTGTGCGATAAGCCGCGCTGCTTTAGTAAACAACGCTTCGCGTTGCA
>CAZBTJ010000281.1:0-2911 GCA_964494325.1 uncultured Pirellulales bacterium | reverse complement strand
AATATTGTGGGCAAGGGAAACACTTAGTCGTTTACGCACTTAGTCGTTGATTATATGCCACTCTAGGACTAAGAGTGGGGACTAAGTGTAAGGGACTAAGTGTAGAGAACTAAGTGTTTGGACTAAGTGAATAAGACTAAGTGTCTGGACTAAGTGTGAGAAAATGGGGGAGAATGGCATAACAGCCGCAACTCCGTAGTATACAGAGTATTGCAGGGTTAAAAGTTTAAAACTTTTGACAGAACCTTTTCTAAATGAAGGATAGAATGATGAAATTGGTAAAACGTGCGGGATTGATCATTTCAACGGTTGTGATGGGCATCGCGTTTATAGCGCATGCGGCGGCCCCGTCACCGATCAACGTGAAGAAAGACGTTCTCTACAAGACGGTTGGAGAAAAGGCACTTCACTTGGATCTCTATTATCCGAAAGTTGAGCTGTCTGGGAAATATCCCCTTGTGATTTATACGCATGGCGGAGGATGGGCGGCAGGAAGTAAAAACAATGCAACGGCCGGCAATAAGGCAAAAGCTGTGCGCGGCCTCACAGAAAAAGGGTTCTGCGTTGCCTCGGTTGACTATCGCTTGGTGAAAAATGGCAGCACTGTCGCGATGCGGGACTGCGTCATCGATTCCAAGGATGCGATTCGTTATCTCGCGAAAAACAGCGATGACTTGAATCTGGATACGGATCGCGTGTTTACCTTTGGCGATTCCGCGGGAGCCCAGATTGCGCAGATGCTTCTGCTGGCATCTCCCGAGTCTCTGCCCGGTGCATCAGGGTTGGTGGGCTATTCCTACAAAATGATCGCTGGGGTCTCTTGGTATGGACCGTGTGATTTTGAAAAGACAGACCTCTTTAATCATGATGACCGCAAAAAGTTCCGAGATCGCTTTGGGTCGCGAATTTTGAAATCCGACTCAAAACCCGAGGACAAGCTTGCGCTCTACCGAGAAATGAGCCCGATCAACTATCTGCGTCCAGATAGCCCGCCGCTGCTAATGATCCAGGGTGACGGCGACACCACTATTCCGGTCAAGCATGCCTACTACATGCAGGAGAAAGCCAAGGATCTCAACGCAGCGGTCGAGATCATGATAATAAAGAACGCCGGCCACAACTGGCGAAAAGCCGATGGCACCACTCCAATTGAACCGACGACCGATCAGATTGTTCAGCGAACAGTGAATTTCATTACTGAGCATTTACGCAAATAGTCCGAAGTACACCCCGTTAGAAATCCTTATAGGCCAACCATGCCTTAAAGAATGGGTTTACGAATCTGTATTTACCTTGATATTGGAAGATGATTTTAAGTTTCTCGGTTCGGTTCAGTGCTTTCTTCACTGATCCTGGAAGATGTATGTCTACCGCACGCAGGAAAGCCTTGGACTGAGGCGTAACACCGTCCAATTTCGCCAATCCCACAAGGCATCTCAACTGCTGGCCAGTCAGCAAAACAAGAACTGATTCGTACCCCTTTGATTCACGAGCAAAGATCAATCTCATGGCTTTGGGTATGTCCGCCTCTGTAATCTGATCTTTGTAGGATGTGATTTCCCATAGTGCTTCACATAACTGCTGAATATCGCCGGATATATCTACAGCAATCTCAAATAGTCGCTGTATGGCAATAGGGTCTATATGACGTTTACCCAACGCGAATTTCTCTTGTAGGAAAGAACCAAATATCTTTCTGTCTATTGGGCCAACAGTGAGCGGAATTGCGGACTTGAAGAATGCGCTGTCAGGATCATGGAAGATCTTATCCATTTTGTTTCGAATGCTTCCGGCAAAGATATATGGAATATCTGTTTGAAACTGGATCTTTCCTCGCAAGAGAGCAAGAGATTCCCGGCAATCTTTAAGGTTGAGAATGTCCTGAAATTCGTCAAATACCACAACCACAGACTTTCGCTTATGTATGGAGGCGATGACATCCAGCAGCCCTTCTATAGAATCGGGTTGAAGTCTTATTGCCGGATCAAAAGAAATCGTTGGTTGACTGGTCAGAGGATCAATGCTCATAGAGGGCTTCAATTGAGAAAGCTTCTTGAAGATCCGCTCAATGAATCCATCTTGATTTTCACTGGCAATTATCGCTTTTGCTAACCTCTTACAGAGCGCATCCGTGGTTTTGATTTCCAGTAGATCAACATATAGGATGCGTGTTCGTCGTTCTGAACGAACAGCTTCATGTATGAGAGATGTTTTTCCTATTCGCCGTTCGCCTTGAATCACGATGTTTTGTCCTGATGCTATGAAGCCTCGTATTTCTTTGAGCAACTTAGGACGAGGACAAAAGTCCTCGGCACGAACCACTTGTCCATATTTAAAAGGATTCATTTGATACCTCCGATCTGTATTGTTTTTATGACCCTAAGTAGTATCATACCAATTGGTATCATTGCAAGCCGTTTATGGTAGAATGCCTGTGAGGAACAAGACGGTCCGCGCTGTCATGCATCCGTGGGCACGATAGCGCCCGACGGGGGGCTGCTATCTACGAATTTCTAAGCGGATTAATCCGAAAAGATGCCGAGTTTATGTGCCTTGTGGATGGCCGAAGGGGCATTCTTCACCCCGAGCTTATCGTAGATGTTGCGGACATGATCGACCACGGTCGATACGCTGATCTTAAGCTGGTCGGCGATCTCTTTTTTGACAAATCCATCTGCAAGCAGGGTGAGCACTTCCTGTTCCCGTTCTGAGAGTAATGCTTTATGTGCGCCCGGCAGTCTCTCGGTTCTCATGGCATCCATAATATGTTTGGCCATGCCTGGATCGAGTGAGGCACCTCCGCTGATTACGGTTTGAATCCCCTCTCTGATCTGCTGTACAGTGGATGATTTCAGTAGGTAACCAGCTGCTCCGTTTGAGATGGCATTGAGTACATCTTCCTTTCTGTCGG
>CAZBTJ010000280.1:0-2918 GCA_964494325.1 uncultured Pirellulales bacterium | reverse complement strand
CTATGCCCGACACCTGTTATGGGATGTTAAAGATGGCAGCTGCTATTATGGAGACTTCGACATTTTCATAAACGGTTCACTTGTCACAAACAATGTACCGGAAGTATGGCTCAACAGCTACGGACTGATGGCAACAGATGCAATGGCTATGACTGACAGCGATGGCGACGGGGTATTGACATGGGAGGAATTTTATGCCGGAACGAATCCTATGGACAGCAACTCGGTATTCAGGATTACAGGCAACGCAATGGAGGGCGGACAACAGACCCTGCATTGGAAAGCTGTCGCAGGAAAAACTTACAGCATTGAATTCAAATCCGACCTGAAAGATGCAACGTGGACAAAACTCAAGAGCGGGATTCCCGGAGTTGAACCGCAATGCAGCTGGAGCATTCCGACCTCTGAGAACAAAGGGTTTCTCCGCATAAAAGCGGAATGAAATCAAAGGCAGTTATCCCCACCTCCTACGTCCCGCAAGCGGGACTTCCGCCTTCTCACTTCGTGTTTACGGCGTGACATAACGGCGGGACAAGTTGGTTGCGGTCCCACTCAGCGGGGCAGCTTTAGTCAGCCCCATACCGCTTCCAGTTACCTTGTTTCTGAATAATCCGCACTTTCTTTTCCACGCCACACGCTTCATAGCACTGTTTTGTCCACTCATACTCTTTCGGCATAGTGCCGATAAAGCTGATCGGACGCGGAAAAGCCAGCGCAAGATTGTGAGGGAGGTCACCGATTTTCAGAACGTTTAAAAATTCCGGGCCGCCCTCCCAATGCGTAACCACCGGGTCCTGTAAGATGATTTCCTTAATCTCCGGGTCGAGCAACGCGGCATAAATCGCCACGGCCGCTTCGTTGCCCCGCCCATAAACCACGATCTCCTTAACATTTTTTTCCTGCCGGAACGCCTGAATGGCGGTCAGCAGGTCGAGCGTCTTCCGCTCATAAAAGGTCTGGCCAACTAACGGGTAAGCGCGTCTGGCCGTCCATTCTATGCCCGGGCCAACAGAGCTTCCGCCTGTACCGCGGACCTCTACACAGGCATACCCTGCCGCTGTTGTGCTGAACGAGTTGTTGCCCGCACCTTTTGCGCAGAATGACATACGCGCGTCTGGCTGCATGGCTCCAACAATCAGCGGATAAGACCGCGGACCATTTAACGGGCTGGCCTTATGGGCACGGATCAACATGCCGGGCTCTGAATGAAATTCGTAGGAGCGGAACTGATGGCTGCGGCTTTGTCCCTGCCGCCGACCTAGGATCTCAGGAACATTGATAACTTCTGGAATCTGCCTGAATGTCAGATCCCGCAGTTTGTTCAGGCAGTCCGCCTGATGGTGTTCCCACTCTTTCCTGCCCTTCAGTTCCGGCAAACCCGGCAAAGGGAGAAAGAAGGAGTCAACATCCTTCATCTTGTCGGCGGCGGGTGGCTTCATGTTCGCATAGACGGCCAGCTCCTCATCCTTTTCGGGGGTCTCTGCGATGTCATCCGTCACCCGAGTGTCCGAGCCTTTAAGATACTTTTCGAACCAGTTGAACAGGGCTAGGCGTATTCCCTTGGAATAACCGTGCGGCGTGACCGCCTCAGTCAACCTGATCTTATCATCACAGCCATAGAGCATATACAGTTGTCGGGCGCGGTGGACGACGTCACGGAATGCGTAGGGTCGGAAGAGCGTGTCCTCGGTCGCCGCGCAGACCATCAGTGCACGCGGGGCGATGAGACTTGCGAGGTCAGGTAAATCCCAGCCATAGGTGTTCACCCAGTAGCTGCAGTCGCAATGACCATCAAGAGTTCTGTCGCGGACATGTTGGTACATATTCCCGGTCTGACAGGATGGGACCACCACCTTAAAACGTGGATCAGCCGCCCCTGTGAACCATGATATGGTTCCCCCACCCGAATTACCGGTTATACCAAGCCGTTCCGCATCCACTTCCGGGCGAGTCTGCAGATAATCAGCCGCACGCATGGCCGCCCACACCTCCACGCTGGCTGGCGAATACCCCTGACTGTACCAATGCCACCAGCCTTTTGAATAGGTCCCGTGATGAAAGCCGCCGTTTTCACCGGCTTGGATCGGGTCAAGGATCATCGCCACATAGCCATGTTCAGCAAACCAGCGCGGGTGCAACTGATAATGAAACTTGCCTCTTCTAGAATGACCGCAGACGTAGACGACCGCCGGGAGCTTGCCCTTGAACTTTTTCGGTCGATACAAATTGGCGGCAATCCTGCAACCAGGCACCGGCTGGAAATGCAACTTCTCCACCACATACCCTTCGCGTTCGAGTGTGCCCGTCACCGTGACGTTGAGATCCGTACGCGGCGGCAAGGGATCAAGCCCCAGCATTTCCAACCACTTGCGGCGTTTCTCGGGAAGCTGTTCCTTCCACGTTTCAAGCGACGGGAGTTCGAAAATCGAGACGCTACTCACAGCTTGCGCCCGCCTGACAAGGCATGCGTATAACTGAGTCGGTTCTTCTATGGCATAGGTCCACATCGAAAATCCGCCCAAGGTGATACACAGGATAACGGCAAAAAAAAGGGAATGATCATTTTTTTCGGATAACCGAGATAACTTTCGCATGGTAAGACTCCTTACTGGGCAACAGGCTACAGGCTGGGTTGCGGGTAAAGCCCGCTTTAGGACCATAAACCATATATTTTACGACTACACTTAGGACAGCAACCATCTTTCAGCACATTTTCAGCAACAGAATATCCCTCGCGCTCAATCAGCAGCTCCCCGCAATCGGGGCAACTGGTGTTTTCAGCACCTTTGGTTATTACATTGCCGATGTAGACATAGTTTAAGCCTTCACTCTCGGCAATTTCTCTAGCCTTCTTTAGCCGCTCTTTGGGAGTTGGATTGATATCTATCATCCGATAGTGAGGGAAGAAACGGGAGAAG
>CAZBTJ010000279.1:0-2937 GCA_964494325.1 uncultured Pirellulales bacterium | reverse complement strand
CTGTGAATACTACTGCTGACAAAATCAGTCTTTTCATTCTTAACCTCTTGTTTTTTCTATGTGTTTAAAAGTTAGCTGTGAACTAACAAAATTATTGTTCGTTATACCTCGTCTGAGGCAAACCTGTTTTTATTTGAGAGCCCAGCTGGAAGAGCCGTACTCATCTTTCAATGTTGTGCGCATCTGATCAGCACGTGATGTCTGGCCCAGCTTATCAAAACACTTAGCCGCCTTGTATAAAGCTTCCGGTTGGACTGATTTTTCTCTGCTATAGAGCGTAACTACCCGCAGATAACCATCACGCAAAGCCTTTCTGGCATTTGTAGTGGAGTCGCTCTCTTTTCTTAGCATATCACCACGCATCAGAAGGGCATGAGCGGACGTAATGCGATCACCGCCCTTGATCGCTTTCTCAATAAGACCACTCAGTTTTGCAGGGCGCTCCGCCTTCAGAAGAGCAGCCCAATAACTTGGAGCCATCTCACCCAGATAAGCCGCCTCAGGATTGTCACCAATCAATCTTTCACAGGCTTTGACTGCCTCTTTCGCCTGATTGTTCTGGATATAGGCCTCAGCCAGCAGTCGTGTCGCGGTCTTATCCCAAGTCAGCATAAAATAATCAGTGATGATGCTGTTCAGAACCGGAATCGCCGCCGTCGGGCTGGCGCCTTTCCTCAAAGCAGCCTCCACAGAAGTCAACTTTTGCGGCTTCGGAATGATTAAGCGGGCAACCTGATCCTGTCGCATTGAGAGCGAAACCTTGCTCTTGATCTTCTTAACAGTATATTCTTTTCTGCGGCTATTCCACGTGATGGTGCCTTCAATACGTTTATTATTCTTCAAAACCAGCACACCGATTACATCTGCCGCGGTGACCGCACCTGCCACCAGAACCATTGCCGCTATGACAGCTATTGCTTTACATTTTCTCATTTTCATTCTTTCTTTGCTCCTTAAACCTCTTTATACAATAATTTTCTTATTGCAGACCTATCTTCGCCTGATTCAACCAGTTGTTTATATCAGTCTTGTGGCGCCCCGCCGGGAAAAGCTTCAGATATGACTCACAATCTTCAACCGCCTGCTCGTAGTTTTTTTGCTCCAGCAACATCGGCATGTAGGTATAATAAGCCCGCTCAAGATAGGGCGCCAACGCGGCATCTCCTGGGTCTATAGAATCGACAATCCGCATAAATGCCACAATCGCTTTACCACGTGTCTCAAGTGCCTGATCATCCAGCCCGAGTTTCTTCTCAGCCTCCAACTTGCGCACCAGCATCTCGCCGGTAGCCTGAGCGATGTCAGCTTTCTCTGTCTTGCCCTTGCGATATTTCCCGACCAGCTTGAGAGAGTCAACCGCCTGATTGAAAAGATCTTTACGGATATCGTTGTCGACTTCGGTCTGCCCCTCTTGACTGGCAGCCTCGGCCAGCAGCATGTTGGCATCCACAGCCAGACTCAGCCCCGAGAGTTTAGAATCAGTTATAAACGGTGCCAGCACCTTGCGGGCCTCACTGTACATTTTCTGTCCTATTAAAGCTCTGGCCTTACCTAATTTAGCCCTGGCAGTCAAAGCGAGTACCTTTGACTCCGTCAACACTTTTTCATAACCCTCCAGTGCGAGAGCATACTCTTTGGCATTGAGCAATGCCTCGGCTGCATCGCTGTACTGGCTTGAGCTGTACTTGCCGCTACCGGTGAACATCTCGCGATACTTGGCTACCCCCTCACCTCTCAGACCCATTTCAATCAGGGCGCTGGCTAACTCGGGGAGTGAGTTCTTGGCCTCAACGGAGTCCGGATATCTTTTACTTAAATCTTCAAAGGCCTTCTGTGAACCCTTTTTATCCTTCATAACCGTGTAGAGAGTACCTATCTGAAGCAGTGCCTTGGGCGCATATTTACTCTCTGGATAGGCCTCCAGAAAATCTTTGAAGGCTTTAAGGGCATGTTTGTGGTAGATAGGAATGTTAGCCACTGGATAACGCAGTTGCGACAGGGCCACGCCCTTGGTGAAAGTGGACATCTCGCGGATCTGCTGATTAAGCTTCTTCTCATCACCGTTTTTATGATAGACGCCGGTTGTATCTTCAGTCAGCAGTTTAGCCACCTCCCCAAACTCAAGCACAGCCTTGGCCAGCAAATGGGCTCCTTCCTTCCAAGCGGCCTGAACGGTTTCATTAGTTCCGCTTGCTTTAAGCAGAATATTACCAAAAGATCGGTGTGCCTCTGCCAGCCGGAACTGGGCAACCGGTAGATTATGTCCTAGCTTTTCGCTCTTCTTCAGTTCGGTGATAAGAAAGTCAAGCGAGCGGATCTCATTGGTGGGATTCTGTTCGACTTTATAAATCTGGGTAATGCGGGTTAGCGCACCATAGTAATAGGTTGAGTCCTTATATTCATTAGCAATGCGTTTATAATAGGCCATGGCTCCAGGATAATTCCCTGCTTTATACTCGCGACCAGCAAAACTCATTAACAGCTGGCTTACTGCAAAATGCTTTGGATAATCCCGAAAAAAGAGCGCGTAGGTCTCACGCCGCTTGTCATCATGTCCAAGCACTCCATATTTATCAGCCAGAGAGCGCAGCTGGTTGCCAGCGGCCTTCATTAATTTACTGTCCTCTGCAAAACGCTCTGAGAGGTGGCCTATCACAGTATCTGCCATCAGTTGGGCATCAGCACTCTTGTCAATCGTGTCAAAATAGCATAGGGCCAGGTTGGCAAGAGCATTAACCGCCTGCTTCGATTCCGGAAACTGGTTTAGAACCAGCAGGTACTTCTCGGCCGCCTCTTTAAACTTATTCTGACTGAAAAGCAGATTAGCTCCGGCAAACTGCATCGCCTGAACTCTCTGCATCTGCTCGGATGTCACAGGAGTGCGAAGCTCGACACCATAGCGCTCTTTTATGATTGCGCGTATTTCTTCGGAACGTT
>CAZBTJ010000278.1:0-2962 GCA_964494325.1 uncultured Pirellulales bacterium | reverse complement strand
ACTGTGCGGTAAATATGAGGAATTGCACGAATGCCCGTATTGAAAACTGTCTGGTCCGCAATATGGCGAAGATGGGAATTTACAGCTCCGGTGGATCAAATAACCATATTACCGGTTGTGAGGTAACCCGCACTGGCGCACGGGCTATCCTTATGAGAGCGGGGAATCGCAAAACTCTTACGCATGGCAACTGCTCTGTGGTCGGCAATCATCTGCACCATCTTGGTCGCTATGACTGGGGTGGGGGTCGCGGTGTAACACTCTCCGGTTGTGGTAACCGTGTTGCGCACAATCATATTCACGACTGTCCCACCGGTGGAGTCAGCTATGGAGGCAATGAGCATGTGCTGGAGCTTAACGAAGTACACAAGGTATGCACCCTCTACTCTGATGTGGGTGTCTTCTATACCGGACGCGACTGGAGTTCACGCAACAATGTCGTGCGATGGAATCTTATATACGATGCAAAAGGTAGCAATAGTGACAGCTCTGGCTCCCAGGCTATCTACCTTGACGATTGCGATAGCGGTGATACTGTTTATGGCAATATTGCTTTTGGTGGCTCCGGTCGTGGTGTGCTGCTCGGAGGTGGACGCGACAACACCTTTGAGGATAATATCTTCATTAACCTGCCCAAAGGCATTCATGTTGATGCACGCGGTCCAAGAGGCATAACTCTGGACAAGCCCGGCAGTTGGAATCTCAAGGCCAAGTGCGAAAAAGTCGGTTATCTTTCACCTTTGTGGAAAGATCGCTATCCACGCCTGGCTCGTGTTCTGGATGAAGATCCTCTTTTACCCATGGGCAACGTCTTCCGCCGCAACATCCTTATCGGTTGCAAAAAGCCCTGGGACCTCTCAAAGGAAGTTAACCCCGAGTGGCTCACACGCGAGAACAACCTTGTGTTAAAGATGGAGGACTGCCCCTTCCTCAAAGGTCAGTTCACCGGTAAACGTCCAGATCTTTCAAAGCTGCCAGAGGTCTGGGCAAAAGTCCCTGGCTTCAAAGCCATCCCGCTCGAAAAGATCGGTCTGCAGGGCTTTAAGCAGTAAGTGGCAGACTGATAGGAAAATTGATTTAACAGCCATGCAATGATTATGAATATAAACCCTGTATCAGAGCAAATCAAGGGAGAAAACAGCCCCAGGACCGCCATGGCGGTCCTGGGGCTGTTGCATGTGGAGTGGTATGCGCAAGATCGCTTTGATCAATAAGCCAGCACCAGTTTTCAATCCAGGATTTTGTCCAAAGCCACTCTTTTCATGAGCTGAAATATCCCGCTATTTTTCGGTGAAATTGTGGTCGAGCAGACACGACGTGCCTCTTCCATTTAGGTGTGTTTTTCCCCCTGTTCGCGCCTACAACCTGACTACAACCCAAGAGGCCATTATCTGCCAAGTCAGCGAAAAAGCTTGTTTCGAAAGTTCCTTACTATCAAGGGATTAGGTGAGTCGGAGGATTTCGTAACGGATTCAATGACTGGTATGAATGAAATCGCTCTCTTTTGGGAATTCGTAATAGTATGTACAGGAGACGGCTGATAGAAACTCAAAGATGAGTCAGGTGAGGATTCAAGGTTGCTTGCTCCCGGATATTTCTATAGAATTCATACTTAATCGCTATGCAGTGAGTTTACATAAGACGTTGAAATTGCACAAGTTCGAATTATTGCGTAGGACAGCCAAAGAACATGTACATCCAGAAGGCCCGGTTGAATGGCAAGACTCTGAAAAACTGTTGGATGTATCACAAGGATTTTGCCAAAGGCGGATTGCTGGAATTATGGCTCGGTCCAAAACCCAACAAGGCCTGGGGAAAGAGCCCAACGCATTAAGGACCTTAGTTGTTATGAATAAATTAATGGTGGATCAATTTGCGAAAGGAAAACACAATGCATCGAATCGTAATAGTAGCCTTCTTGCTTGCTGCAACCTGCGTTTGCGCCGTGGACCTGTCACATGTCCCGCAGATCAACGAGACCCATGAACAGCGCGACGCCAGAATGGCGTGGTTTCGCGATGCGAAGTTCGGGATGTTTATTCACTGGGGACCCTGTTCTGTGGGCCAGAAGGAAATCGGCTGGGGTCGGGAGGGGAACCGGCCCTGGGATATCAATCAACACGGTCCGCGCACGGATGATCCGGTCTATGACAACTACTACAGGCAATTCAACCCCACGAAATACAATGCCGACGAATGGGTGACGTTTGCCAAGGCGTCCGGTATGAAGTACATGGTGCTCATTACCAAGCACCATGACGGCTTTTCCCAGTTCGATTCCAAGGTGACCGAGTATGATATTATGGCCGGTCCTTATAAAAGGGATATTGTGGGTGCCTTGGCCGAGGCCTGTCATAAGCATGGGATGAAGCTGGGGCTCTATTATTCGACACGCGACTGGTATCATCCGGATTATCTCGTGGGCGACAACATGAAGTATGACCGTTTCTATCGGGCACAGATCCGGGAACTGCTGTCCAATTACGGACGGGTGGACATCATGTGGTTTGATCATGTGGGCGGGCAGGACTGGGGCAAGTGGAAGTTCGACGCACTGTTCGCGATGATGTACGAGCAACAGCCGAATCTGATTGTCAACAACCGGGCTGCCCGCTTCTGCGGCCCCAAAACCGAAAACGATCGCGGACCCACTTCGCCTGCAATCAAGCAGATGACGGAGGGTGACTACTATACGCCCGAAGGCCGAATCGGCAGCATGGATATTGAGCGGGATTGGGAATCCTGTATCCATGTGGGACAGGGATGGTCGTATCGTGGCGAAGACGGATTCAAGGGGCCGGAGGATTGCATTCGAATGCTGGTTAGCTGTACGACCGGTGGCGGCAACCTGCTCCTCAATTTCGGGCCGCGTCCTGACGGCACCTTTGCCGATGGCGAAGCCAAGGTCGCCGTGGCCATGGGCAAGTGGTTGAAGACCTATGGCGAAGCCATCTATGAAACG
>CAZBTJ010000277.1:0-3020 GCA_964494325.1 uncultured Pirellulales bacterium | reverse complement strand
CCTGACCGGCATTCTTGATGCTGTTCGGAAGAAAATCTTCGATTGGGCGTTAAACATTGAAGAGAATGGCATTATTGTTGAAGAACCGCCAGCTCAGACCGGCGAAAGGCGGACACCGAAATCCCGCAAGGCCGTTACAATCCAAGCCGCCGCTAAAATGTGCGGCGTATCCGAAAGGACGGTCAAGAACTGGGAAGCGGGCAAGAACACGCCCGAGGGATGGCCGTCACGTGATGACCTCACTGCATTGCGGGTTTTTAAAAGCAAGATGGCTACCCGAGCGTTAGTAAGAAAAGCGGGCTGTAGTCCAACACGGGGCGCGGAACATAAAGGAGTCACGTTCAATCAAATGGATGAGGGGCGGCGCTATGGGGTAAAAGATGAATCTAAATGGGATGCACAAGACAACTCGTGACACAAAACTAAATCATGATGCTTTATGAACCGCCCTGTTACACGGGGCGGTTTCTTTTGTGCCGTAAAAGGTGAAGCAAAGGGGAAGTGCTAAAAAAAATATTAATCAATATCCATAGGGGTAAGGCGACAGTTTCACTATAAAAAAAGGGGAAACAAAAGGGAAATTTAGGAGGAAGGGTGCAAGGGACAATACGAAAAAGAAAGGCACCCTATGAACAAAGAACAAATTATGATGAAACTTTTAACCGCTTCTCCCGACATTGTCGAGCAGGTAGCGGAGATCTTGGACGGGAAGCCGACCGAGAACACGACAGGAGACCGCCGTTTACTAACGCTCACTGAGGCGGCTCAAGAGCTCCACTTGTCTAGAATGACAATTCACCGCATGTGCGCTGATGGAAGGCTTGCAACCATCCAGACGCGGGCCGGACGTCGTCGCATTGCCTCAGCCGAGCTGACGGCATTTTTACAGGGGAAGGGGGTGTCGGAATGAGAAAACCAACCACTTCTGTTTTGCGTCCATTGAAGGCGATCCGGGCGAATTGCTTGGATTGTTGTTGTGGCAAACCGTCAGAGGTTCGCCTCTGCCCTGTGAAAACTTGCCCGCTGTGGGGGTATCGCATGGGGCACCGTCCTTCTGCTACGGATGTGAAGGCCGTGACTGCTGCACTCGAAAATCACCACAGCCGTAAGGAAATGGGGGCAAAAAGATGAAAGCCGGAACCGCAACCCATTACGCGCTCTGCCAGAACCGGAATAAATCTTATACCCGCTGCTGCTCTCTGTCCAGGCGCAAGGCTTGCGGGCATATTCTGGCAGACAAGACAGCAGCGAGGGAAGGGGGTGAGGCATGAGCACCCCCTACAATCCCCTTGAAGCATATCGAGCGGAAAAATACGTTTCCAAACGGTACAGCCATCTATCAAATACCGCTATCCATATCTACTTTGGATTAAAGTTTTTGGAAGAAAAACATAAGGGGTTCTGTCATCCGGTAATTGCCGATTACCGGTCTATCGCGAGGGTATCTCATGTCGGCAAGAACGCCGTCGGAGACGGATTGAGACGCTTGATCGAGACCGGTTTAATCAAATGCGAAATAGGCTCATCCGATAAAGGAGACAAGAAGGCAACAATTCTAACCAGAGTCAGTGTCGATGACCTGAGACGCAACTCTCCAGACAAAAACGGAATTGCGCAGAGGTTGGCTGATGTGCTTAACACTCGGCCTTTCATGTTTAACGGGAACAAGACTCAACCTTTGTGGGGCGTTGGCATAACGGGGCGTCTAACCGCATCAAAGCCTGCCTTCCAGAACGAGCCGAAGGACAAGCGCATAAACGGACTCCGGCTAGATATGCCGTCAGATTGTATGCTCTTTGACTCTGACATTAGATCCGCTGAACCAACCGTCATCAAGCACATCCTTAAAATGTCACAAGATGTCGACCTCTACGCCTGCTACATGCGTGCGACCGAATGCGACAGACGAACGGCAAAGACGGAAGTGAACCGGCTGAACTATGACAGGAACTCTCAGAATAAATTCAAGTATTGGCCAGAAGCGGCGCGTAACGAACCGGTTCTTTCCAATTACGTTAAAAAACTCCACGATTACAAAACAAACCTGTTTGAGCAATCAAAGAAAACAAGAAGTGTCACGACGCTGACAGGCAGGCCGATAGCCGGCGAAAAAGGAAAGAAACTTCACGCAGGTCATTATTTTAACAGGAGGGTTCAGGGAACGGTCGCTGACATAGTGAACGCCGCCGCGCTTGAATTGATCGAGATGCCCGGAGTCAAAACGCTTGTGCCAATGCATGACGCGTTCTATGTTGTTTGTACTGACGGGATGAAAGAAACAATTGAGGCGGGTTTACATAGGCAGGCAAAGAAGTCAGGCATCCAAATCCAAATCAAGACAGTGTGTAAGGGGCCATTGTGAAACTGCGCCACATCGGCATGATACTAGTCCAGTAAGGGCTGACGGACGGGAGCGGTCTCCACTATCTTGTTAAGCTGTCCCGTTTTTGGGACAATAAACAAGAGGCTAAACAAGCTGAAATCGCGTTAAGCTGTCCCTGATTTGGGACTCTTACCAGCAAGTAGTTGGGAGGTTGGGCATAGAAGGCCCCTCTCCCCCCCACAGACACATAAACCCACGGTTGGCGATGGCAGCCGATGGCGGGCGCACTCACTCGGCCGGATGGTGGCGGTAGCAACCTCGCCCAGCTAGTAGGTCGATGGCGAGCCGCCCTCCCAGGACTTGGGAAGTCGCACCATCCCGCAAGGCAAAGTTAGTTTCCAAGCGCCACTTAGTCGAATCGTCAGGATCGTGCTCCTACCGCCTCAAGGCTTGTGCTACGGTGGATTTTAGTTTGTACGGGGGCTAAGGTTAACGGCGGCGCAATCTTCCAGTGTTCCAACTCCTATGCTGGTATGAGTCCCATAATAGGGACAGCTTAACACGAATAACCCCTGTTTTAGCCCCTTGCTTGTTGTCCCGTTTTTGGGACGGCTTAACAAGATTGCCGTTGACTCTGGTGCGATGACAAAGTATGCTTCAAATAGTGTCGGGGTAATTTATACCTCGTGAATGGTTA
>CAZBTJ010000276.1:0-3022 GCA_964494325.1 uncultured Pirellulales bacterium | reverse complement strand
CATCCCGGCCGGAAGACCGCCCGGGCTGATAATTTCCAGCCGGTCATGAAAAATTTGAATCTGGATATTAGCCGTGGAGCGATAATCCCGGTGCGCGATGGCATTGACCAACGCCTCGCGAAGGGCGTCGCCCGGCAGTTCCAGACGCTCCTCTCTACCGGTGGTACTGATAATGAATTCCGTATTCAGTTTGGCCTGCATATAGGCCATACAGTCCTGATAGATAGAGTAAAGATCTCCGGTGAACTCTTTGCGGTCAAGGATGTGGGTCTTGGTGGTGCCGCGAAAGATCGCGCAGATCACACCCGCGCTCAGCGTGTACCGTGTAATGTCGTTGGTCAGAAGCCAGGCTCCCGCGTGGGTCATATACCCGTCTTTGATCAGATGCAGGTTCCGCAGTGTCGTCCCCGGATCAACGTTGTCGGGAATCTTCGCCCGGGTGACGAATCGCGACCAGATCTCCGGTGTCAGATCCCGGTCAATGTCAAAATCCGGGCAGGGCTTTTCATCATATTGGATCAGTCCTTCTTTGAAAAAGAATATCCGGATCTCTTCGCGCCCCATCTGCTGCGTAGAAGCGCCATCGCGCAGGTAAAATCTTCCACCAAACGAAAATGGTTTCCCCTGCTGCTCGGGTATGTTTACACAGAGTACTTTGCCGACACTCTCTACATCTACCGCTACCGACGGATCCATAGACCGCGCGACAGACTGAATCTCCGACTTCAAGCGGTTATGATTTTCAACCCCGACTACCGTACCATCGTCTTCTACGCCGATCAGAACGACGCCACCCGTAGAATTCGCGAACGCGCAAAGTTCACGCCCCAGATTTGCCACTCCCGATCTTTTGAACTCGACAGTGAAACCTTCGCCCAGGGCAATCAACTCTTTTAGTTCTTCATGGGTCATATATCCACTTCTTATTGGTATTTACCTATTTCAATACCCAGCTCGGAAAGATCCAGGCCGTTGACCCGAAGCTGAGCAGTCATGAGTTGGTGGAGGAGTGTGCGGAATAGATCTGAAAATCTTTTCTCTTTTTCAATTGAGACCTTCTCCATGTTTACAGCTGCATCAATAGCATCTACAATTTCATCTTGTTCTCTTCTACTCGGTAAAATTGTCGGAAGAACATTAACTGCACTCTTGTTGAATTTAGCATTTACTGCATAAGTCTGAAGTTTTATAAAATAATCTGACATCCTCAGCCAATTTAAAAAATAGTAAATAAATCGTCCATTTACATTCTGGTTTGGCCGTATCCTGAGGATAAATGATGAATGCGTATATTCCCCATCAAGATCAAAATAAGCTGTTTTCCCTACATGCTTTTTACTCCCGCTCCGCCAGTTAAAAAGCAGGTCACCTTTTTGCAAAATAGTTTCATAATGGCGATCAGTCTTGAGTTCAAAGTAATTTATTTTTTCTAAATTAATCTCTCCATCAAGAGTGATATTTTTATTGGTTAGTATTTTAGTTCCCACAGGATCAAAATTGTTTGCAACAGCTGCTTGGATTCCGTAAACAACCTTGCCTATAGCCTGAAGTTTTACCACCTTCCAACTCTCCGGAATCGGACCGATTTCGGTCTGTTTCTGCGGTTCGCCCCGGGTGCCCTTGGTGAAGAGTTTGTGCATCAGGGATTTTTTCAGCTCGGTGGTAAGTTGAATCAACCGTTCTTGTTCCTCAATCGCCCACTGCACTAACGACAACACCGCCGCGATGCGGTGTTGTTCGGGGAGTGGGGGGAGTGGAACTTGGTACTTAGCAAGTTCATTAAGATTGAGATATGGAAGGGTCGATCCGTCCACAGCTTGTGCAAAACGAACTAGTTTCAGCCAGTAGTAGAGAAAATCGCTATCGATAGATTTCAGGTTCGGGCGCACACAACACAGATGACTTACAACAAAAGAATCCACTCCTAGTTTTGCTCGTTTCTCTAGTCGAATCGACGCGCCGCTTTTAGGGAACAGAATGGTTTCTTTCGGAAATAACTTCAACCGTTTTGCCAGAACAGCCTTATTCGTAATTAGGTCCCAACTTTGAACATATTTAGTAGAGCCATCAAAGTGCTTAACCCTCACGAAAGGATTCGTGCCATTGTTGAAATACTCGTCACCCTGTGGCGCAGGACCGCCAGTCTTCAATTCGGCAATTTTTCTTAATGATGTATTAATCCAATCCGATGGTAATGAATTTACACCCATCCCTCACACTCCCAATTTCTTCAATACCACCCGTAGGGCAGTGTTTGTCTTATTTGCTTCTGCCTCCAGGGCATCAAGCTCCGCGACTATCTCACGGATCGGGCGATATTCTTCAGCCTCCGCAGTATGAATATACCGGGACGGGGAGATATTATAATCATTCTTGACAATCTCGGCTTTCTCCACGATCCGGCTGAATTTATGCTCCTCTTTCAAGGCTAAAAATGCCGAGGCAATCCGGTCTATGCCATCATCCGGGATATAGTTTTTTGGGGTGCCTTTGGTAAAAACTTCAATCGCGTTGATGAGGAAAATCTTATTCCTACGGTCTTCCGGTTTGGCCTTGTTCAGGAAGAGTAGAATGCCGGCAGCCGAAGTATTGTAGAAAAGATTTTCCGGCAGGTAGATCACGCCCTCAATAAGATCGTTCTCCACAAACCAGGCCCGGACCGATTTCTCCTTGTTCTTACCCGCGTTTCCACTCCCCCGGCTGCCTGCGCCGGTATCGAGCACTATCGCGGCCCGGCCGGCTTCATTAAGTGACGCGGCCATGTGCTGCACCCACCCCCAGTCAGCCGACTGTTTGCCAGGGAAACCGGCGCCCTGGGGAAAGCGTCCCAGTTCATCATTATCGTAGTCTTGCTCGACAAACCAATCCTGGTTCCACATGGGATTGGCGACCACACGGTCGAAGGTCTGCAAGTTGCCCTTATCCCGAAATTTGGGATAGCGGAAGGTATCGCCGATCTCGATCTTCCCTTCCATATCGTGGATGATCATATTCATGTTGGCCATGGCCCAGGTATTCGGTG
>CAZBTJ010000275.1:0-3040 GCA_964494325.1 uncultured Pirellulales bacterium | reverse complement strand
GAAACAACCAGTGCTGAGCCAAGAATTCCGATTATCACAATTACAACAAGAAGTTCCAGAAGTGTGAATCCTTTGTGGCTGTTTTTTCGCTTTTGGCATGAACTCTGCACATATGTGAGCGGAGGATGTGGGTTCCTCAGGCCGTTGCATTTATGATTGTTTTCACTTTTTTCACCCATAGTCATACATATTTAGCAGAAATCGTGCCTATTTGTAAATGTTTAATATTGAGAGTTTTGATTAGTAAAACGGGTAATCGGTTCTTAGTGTGCATACACTAGTACGCAATGTCGCAGTTGGTACGCAGTTTCAATTGTATTGTATTGAACGCATTTCAAGGAGTCATTTGATTTATGAGTAGTAACCAGTTTAACAGGATAGCTCGGTTTAAACGGGCATTGATATTGCTGTTGCCGATGCTGGTATCTTTCTGTGATGTTCAAGCTGCAGCGGCGGTGAAGGTGCGTCCTGCATGGAGTATTGAGGGTGCTCCCAGCAGAATTGCGCTTTATCGCGGCAGCGAGAGCTTCATACTGACGGAAGTGCCGGCAAATATTACAAATAAATATGTTTCCTCTGTTGCCGCTTATTCGGCGGCGAAGGAGCTGAAAAGCGGTATTATCTTTAATGACGGCAACAAACTGACTGTTCTGATCGATGCCTCGGCGGTGGCCAACCGTGGGAGAGTGGATCTTTATCTGATTGCTGGAGAAAAACCAGCTGTTCCGTCTAAAACTCTTCTGCGTGAACCTGCTCCGCTGCATGGAACGGTTGGTCGTACGGCCGGTATGGATTATCCCCGCACCAGAGCCGAAGCGGATTCGTTGACAACTCGCTTTGACCGTGCTCTCAAAACCTTTGCCGTTACCGGATTTGATCAGCTGGGGGGTACCTATAAGGATTGGTTCCGCGGTGATTGGCGTCGTAAGAGCCATCTGGTGGACCTTCAGAGCTGGATACTTGTTCCGAAAGACGGCAAATATATCTTCGGTGTGGCCGGAACAGCCCCTGCCTGGCTGGATGTCGGAGAAAAGCAGCTTGTTGAACATCCCGCATATCAACCCTTTGATAAATGGAGCGCCGGTGATCCTCTGCCTCTGAAAGCAGGTATTCACCGTGTTATGGTGCGGACTCTCTGCCGTAAGAAGATAGATACCGGCGTTGCCTGGAAACGTGAGGGAGAAGAGGGGACTGCAGATGATGTTGTGATGATCACCGGGGTTGATATGAGTAAAGGCCGCCAGGAGTGGCCGGGACGCACTGTGCATCCCTTTTTCAGTTATACAACCGGAAAAACCTACCGTTTCTCCGGAGTTGACTCTATATTTGTGCCCTGCCGTTTTGTCAGTCGTTCGGTCTGCTGGTCCGGAAAGACTGATTTCCGCTGGAATATCGCGGGGGTTTCCGCCGGAACCAGTAATGTTCTGGCAACTACTGTTGCATCGGTGAATCTGCCAGCAAAAGCTGCTCTGACTGTTATTGCCCGGAAGGGTGGTGAAAATGAAACTTATACCGAACAGCTGGATTACAATGGAGCTGTATGGAGTGAATATGCCATCAGTTCACGCATGAGCGGAATTACGGCTGCCTGCTACGGAGAGGATAAAATCCATCCGATTGTACGCGTCAAGACCTCTGCTGTAGATGGACTTCTCTATACGCTGGATTCCGAGATTGAGCTTGTCTCCGGTAAGAAGATTGTTAATTCCGGAGAGATTCAGACTCATCAGGGGTGGGGCCGTCGCTATCTCTGCGAGCTCACCGCAGGTAATGTGAAGTGCATATCCTGGTCGTTGAAGCACTGCGGCTGTGAGTTAACCTCAGGAAAGGTTCTGTTTCAGAGTGATCCTTTTGAAGTTGTTCCTGATGCAGTTTCCGGAGAGCTGTTTAAAAAAGGCGATGATTTTGTTGTGCTGGTTGTTTCAAAGCGTTCCGCTGAACGTGAAGTAACCAACTCCTCTGTCGGCGACGGTAAAGGTGTTCTGTTTATGGATGGCTTTGTTTTTGATGGACAGAATACATCTGAGATGACTCGCGAAGCGCAGGATCTTGATTGCTGGAACTGGCTGAGTGTTTCCGACCTGGAGTCCTGCCCTTCCCGTTCAGGCACATCATTGCTGCAGAGTTTTACAAAAATGGATGAGGCCCTTGAAGCTGATACGGTAATTTACGCTCCGTCCCTCGGCTGTATAACCAGTGAGGGCGGCCCCGATGGATTCGAGCGTCGTCTTGCGGCCATGTGCGGTCTGCTGACGCACTCTGAAGAGAGCTCGCCTCGGGTTATCCTTGTTGTTCCTCCTCCATATGAAAGTCTTCCGGGGGGCAGATCCGATGTAATCACCTCAGCTGAAGCTGTGAATGTCCGGCAGGTGGCTGAGATTGTTCTGCGGGTGGCGGATGCCTACGGGGTAGAGACTGCAGACCTGTTTACAGCCTTCGAGATTGCCCGGAAAAACTCGAAAAAGATTTCTTCACTGACTGATTGCGGCGAACTTACCCCTGAAGGCTCTGAACTGGCCCGCGATATCATTATGCGCAAGCTGTAAGGTATAGGGAACGGACATAACAGAGAACTGACGTAAAGGACAGAACCGAGTTTCTACGTTGTACTACTAGGGATCGATTTTATTAAAAATCTTATTAAATATTTGCCGTTAGTTATTCTCATTGCACATTTTTCTTTTGGGGAAGAGATCGCCATATCAAAGGAGCCCGGAGTCCTGTTCACCTTTGATGATCGTTTTATTTCGCAGTGGAGTGCGCAGTTGCCTCTGTTTGCAAAATATAATGCCCATGCCACTTTCTTTATTTCGGGTTTTTATCTTCTTGATTCAGGTCAGAGATCCACTCTGCAAACCATGAAAGCCGCCGGTCCTGCGATTGGCTGTCACAGTGTTAATCATCTTAATGCTGTTGATTATGCCATGTGTCTGTATAGCTGAAACGCTGGATTTGTTGATTGATTTTACAGCAGTCAGTTCCAAAAAGCAGAAGAAAGAAAAGTATTCCATCGCAGCCGTCAAGCCGCATGGCACTGTTT
>CAZBTJ010000274.1:0-3122 GCA_964494325.1 uncultured Pirellulales bacterium | reverse complement strand
CGTTAGTCGTTAGTCGTTAGTCGTTAGTCGTTATTGGTTGTTCGTTAGTCGTGGTTCGTTAGTCGTTGTTGGTTATTCGTTATTCGTGGTTCGTTAGTCGTTGTTGGTTATTGGCTGAGTCCGCTCAACACCTAACACTTAACACCTAACACTTAACACCTAACACTTAAAACCTAACACTTAAAACTTCTTTGTAAATACCCTGACTTGCGCATGCTCGGTATCCAAAACATAAATATCACCCGCCTCATCAACAGCCACATCCAGAGCCTTGGCCTTGGCCCTGCATTGCTCCGGGGTTTTGCAGACTTTGGGTTTGAGACAAACATTGAGATCCACAGGTCCGGCCACCACCCCTTCATAGCCACCGTCAGAGTTATACCGCTTGACGCGCATGAGGCCTTTTTCTGCGGTCACAAATCCGCCATCTGGCAACACCGCCAAGGCACAGGGATTGCAACACCCGCAGAACCCTTCAATTCGATTATCAGGCTCTCCCCAGGAAAACTCATACTGTCCCGTCAGGGTAAACGCATCCACACGTAGCCGTCCCGGATTGACGACTCGAAGCATGCCATCCTGACTTTGGGCCAGGTCAAAATAGGCGCTGGGCACTACCATGCCATCAAAATTCTGATCGTTATCGGCCTGTCCAAATCGGTTGATCACCTGCCCCTCCAGATCGTAGACCACAACCTCTCTATGACCCGCATCTGCCACAAACACCTGCGTTGGGGTCACTGCCAGACTGGTGATCACTGCATTTTCGCCCGGAGAGGGCCATGACCTCTCGAATTTAAAATCTGGCCCAAACACATCCACATGATCCCTCTTGCCCACATAGATCCGGCCCTCCTGTGTGACAGCCACACAATAGGACGAACCTGAACTCAGTAACGTACGAATCAGATTACCATCCCGTTTAAACACCCGTACGGTCTCGTCACCTGCCACCCAAATCAGGCCCCTGTGGTCCACACACACAGACCTGGCATTGAGATACCCGGTTTCGATCAAAGGCAATTGTGTATTATATAAGATTTGGTTCGGATCAATATACGCCAGCGATGAAATATCATACTGATACGCAGCCCCCAAACCGCTGGGGGCCTGAGCCCGCTGTTCAATACGAATCAGTGACCAAATCGCCAGACCAATCGCCCCGGTAATCACCAGTCCAATCAATACACCGCTCTTTGTTGCACCCGTTAGATTTTTCATACTTAAAACCTAAAACTTAAAACCTAGTGCCCTACATTCAGACAGACCATCCTGGTCAAATCCCTGACAATCAATCGTCCGGATGCCACAGCCATGGGAGCCCAACATTCATTACCGTCTTCAAAAACCTGGGCCTGCGCCAAGGATTGATACCCCTCTGGTGAAGGTTTCACCAGGGTGAGCAAGCCATCATCGTCGATAATAAAAAGTTTGTCATCTGCAATCATGTACGCACCATGCCCAAAGGTGTGAACACTACTGCTTCGCCACAGCACATTGCCTTGCAGATCCAGACAGGCCAACTGCTTGTCCATGCCCACACCGTAAATATGGTCTTCATACAGAATTGGCGTCTGCTGCATGGTACCGAATACCTCTGTGCCCTGCATAAACTCCATGACCGCCTCAATACGACCCTCCTGCTCTGTCAACTTCAACATGGCACAGCCAAACTGTGTCTGGCCATAGCCTGCACATAAAAACAACCGATCCTCACCCACAGGCACAGGCATGGGGACATTCGTACGCATGCGCCACTCGGTAGCCTGCCACAGCACAGATCCATCCTCAGCGGACACACCCACCACCCCACCAGATCCGGTGCTGCCACCACAGTACACATAAAAGCCTTGCCCTCCCAAAGTCATGGGTAACAGTGAATTATGGGTCATACCCCATGCTTCCGGATTCGGCGTTTCCCACAAGACCTTACCCGTCTGACAATCCACGGCCATGACCAGGCAGGTGCCACCTGCTGCAATAATCACCTTGCCCTCATTGATCACGGGACATTGAGACGTATACCACAGAGGGACTTTGGTGCCATACTCTGCCACCAGATCCAGATCCCAGAGCAACTCACCAGTCTGGGTACTCAGGCAGGTGACGCGACACGTAGACCCCATGGCCACAATAAAATCATCTGTCACCGTGGGTACGGTTCGAGTCATACCATGATTCCGTTTGATCTTGTTGATGTAGGTATAGCGCCAGATCTCCTCACCATTTCCAAGAGATAAACAACGGATCGATTCCTCTGTTGTGTCACGGTCATAATCCATGAGGTACACACAGCCCCCATGAATGGCGGCCCCGGCAAATCCTTCACCCGCGTCCATGGACCACAGCACGTCAGGCCCTGCCTGGGGCCAGGTGTCAATCAGAGGCGTCGCTTCTGTACTAACAGCATTATACCCCGCCCCTCTAAAACGTGGCCAGGACCCGGAAATGTCAGACGCATTGCCGGAAAATCGCACCAGTTTCCCCTTCATTGGTTCCTGATTCCCAGCCTGCTTAATCTGAGCAGGACGTTCATCCTGACCCGGCAATCGTACTGCCACGTCAGACACAGCATGAATCGATTTCCACAGGTAAATGACCCCTAATGCACCCGATGCCGCAAAGAACGTAGGAACAAAAAAGGCTATACAGATGCGTACACGATTATCCATGATCAAGCTGCCGGTCCCTTTAACAACATCCTGTCTTGTTTGTAAAGCGATATTACTTCAATTATACTTTAGCCGCATCAAGCCCCAACTGTCAACCTTCACGATGCGTACACCCTTAATTTTAAGTCAAAACATCACGCCACAACACGGTCAAAACGCTGATTTGTTCAAGCCAGATCTGCGTCCGAACCATCTCTTTTGTACCCATGAAGAACAAATCCACAGACAAATCATTTACAAATCCCGCATATCTGTTATGTTATTGCAATCAATGAAGTCGACCGGATAGGGTCTATGCCCAGATAAGCAGTGTCAAAACCGGTTTAAGGGTAGCTCTATTAATTGCTTTTGAGCGACAAGTAGAAGATTTTTGTATTCTGGCAAGGAAGGAAAACCAGCCTTAGTTGAAGCTAAGGCGGCTTTTTCCTGACGCAGTCCAGAATCAAAAAG
>CAZBTJ010000273.1:0-3166 GCA_964494325.1 uncultured Pirellulales bacterium | reverse complement strand
TCCGGCGACTGGGTCTACATCCCGCAACAGGGGTCCTGTGGCATCACCTCGGATCCGGTCTTCAGCTGGGCCTTGCAGATCAATGAGCTCGGGCAGACCAACTCCGACTACAATGCGGATGGAACCATCAAGGCCGATGCCCCCGATGCCCAGCTTTACAACCTGCGCACCGATCCGCGGCAATCCACCAATGTCATTCAGGAGCATCCCGAAAAAGCCGCCGAACTCGCGGCGCGATTTAAAGAAATCCGGAAACGGTAACGTCTGAATGATAAGAGCACTTATAATTTCTTTAATGGTGGCAACCATGAGTTTTGGTACAGAGACGCCTCGCGGGTTTAAAGAGGTCGGCGGTTCGAATTATGTGATGTATGACGTCGGGCGGGAATACCTGGATTCCGGCACGGGCTGGTACAAAGCCGGTGTCCTGCAACCCGTGGTGGCGACCTTCCATCTGCAAAAAGAAGAAGATGTGCGCCAACAGCTGAAGGCGATGCACGATTCGGGGCAGCGGAAGATTGCGATTATGATGTGGCACAATCACCTGACGCCTCAACAGATGGCCGACGGCGGCATCTGCGGTCATGTGCTGGCGTCGAACGGGGGGGCACTCACTCCGCAGCATGCCGAAAACCTGAAGGGATTGCTTTCATTGATCCGGGAGGATGGATTGTTCAACGAACTGGTTTTCCGCTTTGCGCCGCAGGGGGCGGTTTGCCCAATACACTGGAAGGCGTGGAACGAGGACACCTATCAGGAAAACCTGAAGTTAATTCTCAGCGTCCGGGAACAGGTTTCTGATGCGTTGGACGGATCATCCATCAAGCTGGTATTTGACCTGGGCGCGGAACTGGGCGGACTTCTAAAGGGAAGCGTGCCGGAATATGCCCGACGATTGTGGAGTGAGTATACGGAGCGATTCGGGGCAGACGATACGTTCGGCTTTTCCATTGCGGCCCATCCCGGACGGATCAGCAACCTGATCGAGGTCTATGACGAGGTCGGTATCCGTCCCACCCGGCACGCCCTTGATCTGTATAAGCATGTGCCGAAGTGGATGCCGAAAATGGTCGGGGAATTCCATGAGGTAGGCATCGAAGAACCCAGAATTATCATCTTGGAAACCTTTTGGAACAGTGCGCAGAGCCTGCAGGAATTTCAGGACGTGGTCGATCAACTCGATCTGTCTTTTGAATACCTGATGCAGTGGCCCTGGCAGCGGGACGCGGCGCATCCGCATTTTAGCGATGTATTTGGGCAACCCGCCTATAACGAATATTTACAAAATGATTAACAGCGGTAAGAGAATGATGAAAAGAATCAGTTTAAACAGATATCAAATAGCGGCCCTGACCGCGTGTCTTTGTGGTTTCAATATTTTTGCGGCGCCACGCCCCAATATTGTTGTCATTATGAGCGATGATTCGGGGTACACGGATCTGGGTTGTTATGGCGGAGAAATTGATACCCCCAACCTCGATTCACTCGCCAAAAGGGGCGTGCGTTTCAAGAACTTCTACAATAACGGGCGTTGCAGCCCGACGCGTGCGTCGTTGATGACCGGGCACGATGCCGCCGATGTCGGTTTCGGTGCCGGAACGCTCGGCGGACACTCAACGATTAATAATCCAGGTTATTTCGGGATTTTGCCCTATACGGTTCCAACCGTCGCGGAGCTGATGCGCGATGCCGGATATGAAACGTTGATGGTCGGCAAGTGGCACCTCGGTGGAACCTTCGACATCAAAACCAACAAGGGGGCGCAACGGGCCTGGAAAAATCAGCATCGGGATTGCGAGCTGACCGAAGAGGCGATAGAGAACGACTATAATGCGATGCCGTCCGAGCGCGGGTTTAATCAGTATTTCGGCTTGGTTGGTGGCGAATCGCACTACTTCTTTATTGAGAATGATGTTTGGAAACACCATCTCTTGGAAGGAAACAAGCCCGCAGGAAAGCTTCCCATGACGGGAACCTACACCATGAATTGCCTCTATGAAAAAGGCAAAGAACAGAGCAAAAAATACCCGTATACGCCCAATAACGGCAAAACCGCGCCCGCTTTTTATGCGCCCGACGGCATCACCGACCGCGCCATTCGCATGATTAAAGAGACGAATGACGCGGGCGATAAGCCCTACTTCCTTTATGTCGCGCATCGTGCGCCGCATCTTCCATTGCAGGCGCCTCAGGACTTGGTCGATAAATATATGAGCCGCTACGAAAACTTTAGTGACGTCGAAGCCGGCCGTGCGGCGGGAGTCGTCCGCGAAAAGCTGTTCCCCAAAGAGGCCGCCTTTCGATCCGAATTTGGACCGAACAAAAAAATTCCTGCTGAAAGAAAACAGAATCTTCAGCTTAAATACGCACTGCATGCGGCGATGGTGGAGAAGATCGACGAAAATGTCGGCAAGCTTGTCGCCGCCATTGAAAAGACTGGCGAGTTGGAAAACACGCTGATCTTTTACTTCTCGGATAACGGGGCCGCGTCGCATGTCGGGGATATGATGAATTCGCCTTATTACGGATGCAAAGCGCTGATGTATGAAGGCGGAACCAAAACGCACTGTATCGCCTCTTGGCCGAAGGTGATTAAACCCGACACGATCACCGACAGCATCGGCTGGGTCGGTGATATTTTGCCGACCTGCTTGGAGTTGGCTGGAACCACGTACCCGGAAACCTTTCGCGGCGTAAAAACCTCCCCGCCGGAAGGCCGAAGCATTGTTCCGGTGTTGAAAGGCCAAGAGATCGCTCCCCCCGAATACCTCTTCTCCAACGACAAGGGGCAGCAGGGCGTGATCTTCAAAGGACGCTGGAAACTGCTGATCGAACCCGGTTGGTATCCGAATACCTCGAAGGCGCCGGGCCTTCAGTATGAATTGTACGATCTCGAAAAAGACCCGGCCGAAAAAACAAATGTGTCTCAACAAAACCCGGAGTTGGTTCAACAACTATCCGCGGCAGCCGAAAAATGGCAGAGCAAATGCAATATCATCGATTACGGGGAGTACCTGAAGATTTTAAAGGAAAGCAAATAGAAGTTGGCGACGGCTTTGGGCCGCCCGTCGAGTACGAATATTTACGAAACGAATGAGCCTCTTATTTTAGAGGCGGTTATCAGTTAAAGGTTATTGGTTATCAGGGTAAAATCCTTGTCCGCAAC
>CAZBTJ010000272.1:0-3174 GCA_964494325.1 uncultured Pirellulales bacterium | reverse complement strand
TCCATAAACCTGCTTCTACCACGCCAGCAAGAAAGCCATCGTCACCGCCTGCCCCATTTCCAGATGTTCTCATTGAAGCGTGGTTACTAAAACTCCAATCTTGTCCACAACCTGGCTTCCCTTTAAAAGACCAGTTAACAGGCACGAGTAATGTACTTGTTGTGGTGTTTTTCAATACTACTTCATAAATACCCCCACGATTATCTGCCAATGGGATTACCCGGGCAGTACTGGATATACCTTCTGATATTTTTCCATTAAAGACGGACTCAGAAGGATACCAGGCATAACTTTCCACATCTATTTCCTTACCAAAAAGTGTAAAACCTGCCCTGAACGGGTTAATAAAATAAGGAGGAGCAAAAACCGTTTTTATCCCAAACTTCCTTATGTCTGGCATAATGGATGACTTACTGGTGAAATTGAAATAACTGTGCTGTTGGTATATTTCTTTTTCAGAGGTGTATTTGAATTGTTCAAATAGTTGGGGCAAGGGTTCATTCTGTTTATGATTCTTTACACATCCTAATTGAATTGCAGTGAGCAATACAATAATTAATAATAATTTTTTATTTTTCATAAATTCCGAAGTTTGATTTTAATTCTTTAATTTATTTGTCCTAAATCTAATAATAAACGCCTTATTTCGGGCTTCACCTTTTTGGTGCAGGCCAACCGTCCAGGACACGTTTCAGATCATAAAGTCCGTCGCCTGTTTTTGGTGCAGGTTGTTGCCACGAGTTCAGGTCTTCAAAGAGCTTCAGTGTTTCGATATTCCATTTCCAGGATTCAGCATGACCATCGGCAAAACCAAAACCGCTACGACTACTGTGCCAAACAACAATGGGATCTCCCCAGCTCGTGGATTCTTTGCCGCTGCTGGGATTGATGACCCATGAGTTTATGTTATAGCCACGGGGATCATTCTCTTCTACAAGGACATAGGATTTGGCCGGATTGGCAAGTTTGGACAAGCTCTTGATATCCTGCCAAACGGCAGTGCCGCCTTTACCTCGCCCCCATTTTCCATTGAGGCTGTCCGGCAGAGAATAGCTACAAAAATTTTGTCCAGCACTTTGATCACTGGGGCAATGGTAGGCGTCCACGTCATTGACGTACTTGAATAGAACACCTTTTCTGACACCCTCTTTCTTTTCTTCTTGCGTGGCATTGGCATAATCACTTACCGCAGCACTGCCATTGACCTGCCAGGGTGCCCAAACCCAATCCCATGGATCACCCCAACTACTGGCATTGTAGTTCCACGAGCCACATAACTTATCGTCGTTGTCGATGGCATACATATACCAGGCCGTTGTCAAGGTCCTTTGGTTTGATTGACATGCTATCATTTTCCCGGCATCTCTGGCTTGACGCAACACGGGCATCAGTATCCCCATTAATACGGCAATGATAGCAATTACCACCAATAGCTCAATTAATGTAAACCCGTTTTTCTTTTTCATGAGTTGATCTCCATTTCTGCTTGTACTTTTTAACCACAAAGGCGAATAAAAGCAACCCACCCATGTGGGTAGGTTGCTCGAAGGAGAACTAACTGAAGTTTTGCAAACTTCAAGTTTTCAGTAGGCAGTTTACAGCATAAAAAACGCGTTTTACTAAAAACTGAAAACCAAAAACTGTACACCACAAGGCTTTTTGCAAAAGTCCTGTTAGATAAGACACATATCATTGTTTTCACTAGAACGGCTTATCGATTGGCGATTTTATGTTTGCGAGCCAAAAGATCTCTTCCTGAGTCAGTTCCTTGTTATAGAGTTAGAATTCATCCATTGAGCCGTTCCAGAAGGCTACAGATCCCTTCGAAACGGGCAATTCAAGCACATTTAGGGATGTCCTGCCCAATTATGCAAGCAAAGCAGTTTTATCCAACTTGCTAAAACAACCTTCCAAGGAGGCAGTTTTAAGTCACTCAATAAATCTTCTTCTGATCTGCCCAAGCGACATAGACCGTTCTGTAGCAGAATCAGTGCGTATTCTTCTTTATAGTACCAGAATGATCTGGTCTACTACATGGTACCGATCAACTCGACTTCCGCGATCTGCATGCAGTTGGCCGAATCCGGACCACGCACGGCCGTCATAATGAGCTGATAGTGACTGTAGGCCGTGGTATTGCCGAACGTGATCTCCGTTTCGTTGGCTGTGAAACGCGGCCATGCCGTCTGCTCGCTGAAGTCCACGATGTCCCCTGCTGCAATCATGGTGAACGGTCCGTCAATGCCCGCATTCGAACCGGACAGCTCATAGCTGGCGGGATCGCGTTCTGCATGATCATTGGCCGTGGTAAAGGTCAGGCCCGTGACAATCGTGGCGCCCACCATGGGGGTCACCTGGAAACCGGTGATACCGCTCGGCCCCTTTAAGTGCAGGTACTTGGTACTGACATCATCGTCAATCACCAGATCCGGTGTCTGAGCCGCAGGCCAATCGTTGTCATTGGGAACCCCCTGAACAATGTCCCCTGGCGTGGTAATGTCCACAACAGTGGGCAGGGTGAAGGGCTCCGGATGCAGCAGGATATCATCAATCAGGAACATGCCTGAGGCACCGCTACCATCCACACCAATCGCCATCTTTGTGACACGGCTCAGGTTGACACCGGTCGCGGCCAAATCAATCGGCCAGACCACCCAGACGGGGCGTGACATACTACCCGCGTGGCCATCGAAGGACACCTTGGTATCGTTGATCTTGACATACAATGTGCCTGTATTGCCAACCGTACCACGGAAGGCGACGGAAAGGGTTGTAGCCCCGCCGATTGTCCAGTCCTGTGGTGCAGCAAATGTGCATTCAGTCTGTGATGCTACATTACCTGTGTTGCTGTAATAGAAAGGCATGGCCTGGCCACTACCTGGCATGGTGTTGGCAGTTTCCATGATATCGCCATTATAGTGAGGGCTGGCCACCATCCAGATGTCATGCCCGATGCCGGCACCGGTACCATTACCACCATACCCGGCAGGGAAAAACTCATCGGTTGAATAGCCAAATCCATCCAACCAGACCTGGAAGGGGCGATCGGGACTGTCGTTGTTGTAACTCTCAAAATCATCAACAATCAATGCGTCCACAGTAGAGAAGCTCCACACAGGACCCGACCACACAGGTGTGACCTCTGCCTCATTGACTTCATCCACAGACCAGTAA
>CAZBTJ010000271.1:0-3190 GCA_964494325.1 uncultured Pirellulales bacterium | reverse complement strand
CACCTGGACACCTGTGGCATCCGATGGACCGTTGTTGGTAGCGGTGATAGTGAAGGTTACAGTGGTGCCTATAGGTGGTGTGGAGTTGTCTACGGACTTGGTGATGGAGATGTCGGCTAATACTGTATAGGTAACGGTCAAAATGTCTGAACGTGTGTTACCTGCCGCATCCCTTGCAGTCACCGTAATGACGTTCTGGCCGCTGGATAGTGTTATGCCGGTTTTACTCCAGGAGGTGGTGCCGATACAGGTACCGCTGCCGCCGCGATCATTCAACCAGCTCACCTTGGTTACACCTACATTGTCAGAGGCTGTACCGCTGATGTTCAAGGAACTGCTGCTGGTGATATAGGTCGAATCCGACGTAGGAAAGTTGATCGTCACGTCTGGCTTGGTGGTGTCTCTTGGATCCTGCTCCACGGTAAAGGCCTTATCCTCAATAGATATTATCCCTGTTCTGACAGTGGTACTTGTGTTCTCTGAAACTGAGTAGTTCACACTGCCGTTGCCACTGCCTGAATTTCCTGAGGTGATGGTTATCCAGGCTTTATTGCTTGCAGCAGACCAGGAGCAACCACTGGGGGCTGTAACACTTACAGTTGAACTGGCGCCACTTGGGACAAAGGTTTTACTCTTAGGTGAGATGTCGTAGGTGCAGAGTGGATCCTGCGTGATAGTAAAAGCCTTTCCCGAAATGTCAACAGTCCCTGTTCTGGAAGCACCAGGATTTGAGGAAACTGTTATGATTACAGTTTCATTTCCCGTGCCGCTGGTCTTGGACAGGGTAACCCAGGAGAGGCTTTCGGAAGCACTCCATGTGCAATCTTGACGTGATGCGGTGACTGCCACATCCTGACTCCCTCCGCTGTGACTGAATTTCTTACTTGGTGGGGAAATACTAAATGTACAAGGAGGTAGCGGGTCCTGGGTCACAGTAAAGGTTTTTCCCGCAATGGTGACAGCGCCTGTTCTGGAACCACCAGAATTTGAGGAAACTGTTATGGTTACATTCCTATTTCCTGTACCGCTTGTGGTTGACAGATCGACCCACGGCAGGCTTTCATTAGCAGTCCATGTGCAATCCTGACGTGAGGCGTTGACTGTCACATTCTGACTCCCTCCGCTGTAGCTGAAGTTCTTACTTTTTGGGGAGATGGTAAATGTACAAGGAGATTCATCCTGCGTCACAGCAAAGGTCTTTCCCGCAATGGTGACAGTGCCTGTTCTGGAACCACCAGAATTTGAGGAAACCGTTACGGTTACACTCCCATTTCCTGTACCGCTTGTGGTTGACAGATCTACCCACGGCAGGCTCTCATTAGCAGTCCAACTGCAATCCTGACGTGATGCATCAACTGTCACATTCTGACTCCCTGCGCTGTAGCTGAAGTTATTGCTTGGTGGGGAGATACTAAATGTACAAGGCTGCTGGATATAGGTGCCGCTCTTGGGTGTGGTCGGGCCGCTGGTTATGGACACCGTCTGGTTGCCAGGTTCGTCCCATCCTGTGACTGCCTTGTACGAAAGCGCGTAGCTTCCCACTGATAGCCCACTCTGGGTATAGCCACTGTCATGCCAGGTTCCTCCATCAACTCTCCATTTAGCTCCGGCATCGATTGCCGCCTGAGGGCTGATTGTCACCTTGAGGGAGCCTTTCTGCTGGGTGTAAGTGCCGCTCTTGGGTGTGGTCGGGCCGCTGGTTATGGACACCGTCTGGTTGCCAGGTTCGTCCCATCCTGTGACTGCCTTGTACGAAAGCGCGTAGCTTCCCACTGATAGCCCACTCTGGGTATAGCCACTGTCATGCCAGGTTCCTCCATCAACTCTCCATTTAGCTCCGGCATCGATTGCCGCCTGAGGGCTGATTGTCACCTTGAGGGAGCCGTTTGGTGCCGCAGATATGGTAACATTGGAATTACTCGTGTCTGTATAGAAAATGTTGGAGGTGGAGGTTACCCTTACCTTGGCACTTGCTGTTGGTGCATTCGGCACTGTCCAGTTGTAGCTGCCATCATTGGATGTGCTGTTTGTTATGGTGCTCCAGGACAAACCGCCATTTGTGCTATAATCTATCTTTACATAACTGCCTGGATTGCCGGAGCTGCTCCAGGTTATGTAATGGTATGAGCCCACCTGCCAGTTCTCCCCACCATTGGGGGAGGTGACTGTGATGGATGATGGTGCAGCGGTAGTAAATTCGACATCGCCAGCTTTAGTTGAGTGGGTGTCGTGGTTATCTTTGTGCCGGACATATGCATGATATGTGGTATTTGCAGATAATGCACCTGCTGGTACGGTTATTGATGTTAGATTGGTACTGTCCCAATTACTTGTCCATACTAATACTGATGTACTCTCTTGCCTTATTTCCCACCAAGTTGAGTCGTGAGGGTCCCCATCTGGATCACTAAATGCAGAGCTTTTTAGTGTGGGAGTTAGACTGGTGTTTAAACCTCCACCCTCAACCCATATGGATGGTGTGTCTGGTGGATTATTCTGCGAGGATCCGGTAGTAAATTCGACATCGCCAGCATCAGTTGAAAACGTCCCGTGGTTATCTTTGTGCCGGACATATGCTTTATATGTTATATTTGCAGATAATTTACCTGCTGGTACGGTTATTGATGTTAGATTGGTACTGTCCCAATTACTTGTCCATACTAATACTGATGTACTCTCTTGCCTTATTTCCCACCAAGTTGAGTCGTGAGGGTCCCCATCTGGATCACTAAATGGAGAGCTTTTTAGTGTGGGAGTTAGACTGGTGTTTAAACCTCCACCCTGAACCCATATGTCTGGTTTGTCTGGAGGATTATTCGACGGCGTATTATTTGATTCAAATTTTTTACCCGCAACTTTATTATGATCTAATTCGTGATTCGTGGCATCATATTCTCTGAAATCACTATCATCACCAACTTGCTTCATAACTAAACGCTCAATTGGCATCGTATGTGCATCATAATTCCCAATACCCTTCCACATATGGAAATGCAGATGAGGTCCTGTTGTCCAGGCACCTGTGTTTCCACTCTCAGCCACAACATAACCTTGTAAGACATGTGTTCCTTTTTCTACACAAAACTTACTGAGATGACAATAAACAGTACAAAACTTCTCGCCAGTTGGCCCAGCATGTTCAATTGCTAATTCTTTTCCAGCGCTTCCACCTGGATCATTATCTACGTAA
>CAZBTJ010000270.1:0-3426 GCA_964494325.1 uncultured Pirellulales bacterium | reverse complement strand
ACAATGTAACAACCAAACTCACTTAAACAGGCCTCCAGAGTACACTTGTTTTGGGCCTAGTTTGGTCTTTGCAGGTGGATCCTGTGCCCGGAATGGGTGCTTATGAGGTTATAATGGATGCACATACTGGAGACCTCGTTTATTATAAGACGACTTGTACTGGCATAAGATGATAGTCACGATTTCTGGCTTTCTTAATATGAATCATAAAAGCCACAAAAGTACCGTAAAATAGGATGAAACTTTGCGTCTTCCGCGCGTTTTGCGAGAGACTGGTGTATGAAACCAACAACGAATAATAATTAAAAACGAGGTGATCTATGAAAATGAAAGAAAAACTTTTTGTTTCAGTGATCTTTGTACTTTTGGTAGTTTATGTCTGTGGGGCTCAGGAGAGGCAGGCTCAGCCTTCGTTTCTGGGCTATTATTCGCCTGTTGACATGAATGTAGAGCCCAATGCGCCGGGGTACAGCTTGCCTTTGGATATCGGTTCGATTGGCAACTGGACTGAGGTGAATAGGTATCTGAATCTGGAGAGTGTCGAAACGCTGATTCGGCAAAATGGATTTGCTGTGATGGAACATGATTTTGGATTCGTGGATCCCAATCGTGATGACATGGCCAAGCCCTATGCGTATTTGTCTGACCGGGATATTCCCTTGTTTGTCAGTGTGGACACGTGGTTGCATCTGTATCACATTCAGTTTGATGAGACACTGCGGGAGATCGAGGAACAGGTCTTTGTGGAAGACTTGACAGCCCTGACCGGTGTCTTGCAGGCCAATATGGTCAACACGTTGCTGGTGTCCAAATCTGGGGATCCTGATTTTTGTGAGGCTGTGGAACGGAACCTGGCTTTTGTATCAGTGGCGTATAAGCTGCTGGTGCCGGACAGTAATATCCCTCCCATGGTGGAGACGGATGTTACGCGTGAATTGGACAAGATTGCTGCTCACAGCGGCTTTCAAGAGAGCAATATTTTTGTCTATAAGGAAGACTACTCGCAATATGTACCGAGGGGTCATTACACACGTAGTGAGACCTTATCCCGCTACTTCAAGGCCATGATGTGGTACGGACGCATGGGATTTCTGCTTAAGGGATCGGACAACTGGGGGCCCGATGGAGAGGCTTTGATCAGTGTGCAGGACGCTCGCATCCAGACAATTCAGGCAGTCAAGCTGGCCGAGGCCTTGCGTGATGCCCAAGTGGGGCAGCGAACCGGTTTGGCTGTGTGGGATCGCCTCTATACAGTCACGGCATTTTATGTGGGACTGGCTGATGATCTGACACCCTACGATTATCTCTGGGCACTGGACCAGGTTTGGGACCATTGGGACATACCCAATGGAGATTATACCCTGGCCGTCAAGGCCGAGCTGGCAGCCTTGCCTTCGCCGCAGATCTATGGTGGCACAGGCAACGTGGTGGTTCCGGATCCAGTGACCGACGACTCCCTGAACGAGGTCCTGGACAAGACCAAGGGGCTGCGTTTCATGGGCCAGCGATTCGTGCCGGATTCGTACATCTTCCAGCGTCTGGTCTTTCCCTCAGTGGAAGACTCCTTTCAGATGCCTGCCTCGGATGTTCCATTTACCTTTGGTTTTGATGGGGGAGGTTTTTCGCGATGTTACCCGCGCGGTCTGGATGTGATGGCTGTGCTGGGCTCCCGCATGGCCTTGAAGACCTTGATGGATGATGGGGATACGGATTACTTCAACTACTGGCTGCGCTTTGGCCAGCTTCGTTCGGAGTTTGATGACCTCAGCCGGGCTGACTGGCATGCCAATCTGTACTGGGGCTGGCTCCATGCACTTGAGTCGCTATTACCAGAATTACCTCAAGGGTATCCCAATTTTATGCGTACACAAAGCTGGCAGTCTCATCAGCTCAACAGTGCCTTGGCTTCGTGGAGCCAGTTGCGCCATGACACCATTCTCTATGCCAAGCAGAGCAACACAGCAGGGCGGATCGGTCTTCCAAGTCAGGTACCTCCTGGTTATATTGAGCCCCAGGCTGAGTTTCTCACCCGCCTTGTGGAACTGAACCGCATGACGCGCGATGGACTATTGGATTTGGATGTGTTGTCCAACGAGGCTCAGCACCGACTGAGTAGTCTGGATGACCTGTTGGTGTCTGCCCTGGAAATCACCAAGAAGCAGTTGACCCATCAGTCTCTGTCCAATGAAGATACGGCATTTATCAAGGGCTTACCTGGCAGACTGGACAGAGCAGTGCTGGGGGTGGAGGATGCAGGACTCAAAACCACCATGGTGGCTGATGTCCATACCCACGGTGTGGAAAAAATGGTTGTGGAAGAGGGCACCGGCAAGGTGGATCTCATTGTGGTGGCCTGCCCGGCAGCAGACGGATCCGTCTTTTTGGCTGCCGGACCGGTGCTTAGCTACTACGAATTCAAGCACCCCATGGATGATCGTCTGACTGACGAGGCCTGGCGTGACATGCTGGAAAGTGAAAATAAGCCCAATCGCCCAGTGTGGTACGAGACGCTGATGCCCTAAAAATTATTCTCTCGCCAAGACGCCAAGAGGTAGGATGAAAAAAGAAACTGAACCACAGAGAGCACAGAGATTCACAGGGAAAAGATTTGAGAGGCAAGAGGTAAGACAAAAAATATATAGGGAAAAACGAGGGAATTATGAATCTTAAAACACACTATGTTATCGCTGTATTAGCTTCAACAATGATGAGCGGCGAACATTAGTTGATGCTGCTTTGGCCATGGGCCGGGATTTGATGGAACAAGTAGCGACTATTGTAAAGCCGAAGACCAAGGAGACTTTATGACTTACAAGACTGCGACTCTCTGCCTTGTACTCTTAATAGTACCGCATAAATTATTCGCCACAGAAGTGGTATGGCAATACCCCTGCCAAATCAACAGAAAATCTGTATTGGAATGTGACTGCTGGATCGGGATCAATGAAGACTGGAAGGTAGGAATGGAAATTATCGTTGACCCTGAACTCTATCTAGTGGGCGCACCACTCTCAGATAAAACCGCAGTGACAATCACCACTGACAAATGGATCGAATTCGGCTTTGCAGGAGAAATCACTGACGGAAATGACTCGGACCTCATAATTCGCGAAATGGGACGAATGGGGGAAACCGCCTTAGTGTTCCTGTCTGATGGACATGACAGAACCTATGCATTGGGCGTTGCCACTGCCTCGCATGATCTGGACCAACAGGCGACAATCTGTGAATTTGATTTGGCACATGTTCAACCCGGTTTTGCACCCACAGCTGTTCGCATCATGTCTCTGGGCTTAGGCGGCGGTTCCCCAGGTTTTGATGTGGGATCCGTAGAAGCCAGAATCGAAATTCATCCAGATCGTCCTCACCTGCCTTTCCCTGCCGACCTGGCCACTGAGGTCGACCTCAATGCATCCTTGCGATGGA
>CAZBTJ010000269.1:0-3475 GCA_964494325.1 uncultured Pirellulales bacterium | reverse complement strand
GTGGTCGGTGTCTCGGTATCCACCATGTAGGGCAGGTACGGGATCAGATCATAGCCGTGCTGCGACTTGAACACGGCCAGCATGTCTGTGGTCCAATTGGCTGCAGACAGTTCAATACTGTCACAAAAGATGGCACGCACTGCAGGCCCCAGTTTACCGCCGAGCACAGGGCCAAGTGCGTCGGACATCTTATCGAGGAAGCTCTTAAGGGCCGCAGCATTGTAGTGGTCCAGCACAGGACCCATGGCCCCGGGTGATCCCTGATGCACCTCGCTGAATCCCTCCTGGACCAGGCCCACATGAATCATGTATTTCCCCTGCGGCACCTGGACTACAAGGCGACCGTCTTTGATACGGCTTCTGATATCAATAGATTGTGATATGCTGGAAATATTGACCGGCGACATATAGATGAACTGACATTCGGGTGCAAGTGCGTCCTTGTACGAACGATTGAATTTGAGCGGAACCTTGAGCTCACTCATGGGTTTGCTGAAAGTCAGAGGCCCCTGAACTTCAATACTATTGAGATAGAGTCGCTTTGTCATGTCACCGGGCTTGAGAAATTCGGCACCGAACGGCCAGCCCGACCCCACAATCAAATCCGCAATCATGCCGCGTTCTTTGGTCGCATCTACCGCCACCTTGACCAGCCTGTTGAACTCCGGACTGAGCCACTGAAGCGACGGAGCGGAAAACTCCATGGGAACCGGCAGCGAGATAGGATTGATCTCAAACCCGCCAATACCAGCTTCATGCATGACGTCGATTTCGTGGAGGATTTCCTTCTCCACCACAGAGTTCTCGCCCCACCACCATCTGACAAAGGGTTTTGCCTCTGCCGGCGGCGTCACAAAGGTGTTAAAAAGTTCATCCCCTGCTGCCGTACTCCAGCACAAAACCATGGACAGGGCAGCGATGGAGGTCAGATGTATGATTCGCTGTTGCATTCTGTGTTCCTAAATAAGAGCGTTTACCCTATTCAGCTTGAAAAATCGAGAGTCTGTTATGTCAAAAACCACGTTTGACCTAACGGACTCCAATCATACCGGCTTGCGGTCTTATCGTCCAGTGCTCACCCGGAACCAAAGGGTGAAGTGCGGAATCACTTTGCAATGTAACATAATGAGAGGAAAAGGCTTGAAGGATTTAATGTTATCACCGAAAGCTGCTTAGATGACAGCTTGGCTTGGCAAACCAATGGACCTTTACAGTTTGAATGATTTTGAACCACTGCGCGGTCTGGCTTTATGGGCAAAGCCACTGCAATGCCCGTGTGGCTGAGAGCTGAACGCTGAGAGCTTGTTCTCTCATTTTCGGAAAGGATTCTTCCCCCAATCATATCTTTTGGCACGGTCAAATTGGGGATTTGAAACCGGCCTTTTTGCCTGGGTATCCTTCTGCCATTTCTTCAAGGCGGTTTTCATTTCCTCTAGCTTATCGGGAAAACTAAATTTGAGGTCTGTCATTTCAGCCACATCATACCTTAAATTGAAGAGGTCGAACTCGCCGGACACGAGGTTCTCCACAATTTTCCAATCCCCTTTGCGCACTGCCGACATGGGTTGCTCGTGGTGATAGACCGGATAATGTGTAAAGACTTCGCGCTCCGGATCAAAGCTATTCTTGGTCCATGCCGGACACATTGAAAATCCGTCGAGTACCTGCTTCTTTGGTTTGCTTCCCTGCGCTAATTCTAAGAACGTGGGATAAAAATCGACACAGGACACAATCGCCTCTGACCTGGAGGCCGGCTTGATTTTTCCAGGCCATCTTACGATCAATGGCACGCGAATCCCCCCTTCATACAGCGTACCCTTGCCAGCTCGCAGTGGTGCATTTGAAGTGGCTATATAACGTAAGGGATGACCTTCGGGATAAACAGTCCGACTCTCGCCCCCTAGCAAAGGGATATTATCAAACCGGTTGTCCACACCCCCATTATCAGAATAGAAGATAAACACAGTATTGTCCGCCAACCCCATTGCCTCCACAGCCTTCATGATGTCCCCAACGCTCCTATCCACATGCTCTATCATTGCAGCATACACGGCATTACAGGCATAGTCGGGATCCTTCTCCTTTTTCAAGTATTTGTTGATCAACCCTCTGTCGGCATCCAACTGCACATGCACGTCGTAGTGGGATACAAACAGAAAGAACGGTTCCTTTTTATTCTCCCTGATAAAGTCGATGCCCATGTCGGTGAGGACGTCACTCAGTCGCTTGCTTTCGGGCCGCTTGTATTGAGGAACAAACTTTGGACTGTAAAAGCCACCCCCGGCATACATGTGCGCCTTGTCATAGCCCCTAGCATTGGGTAAATGCTGCGGTTTTGTGCCCAAATGCCATTTGCCAAAATACCCAGTTTTATACCCTGCCCCCTGCATGGCATCTCCAAGGGTGACAATGGTCTCGGGCAAATGCTGGACCTCGTGATGGGGCACAGTCACCTGCTCGTAGGGACGCCAATGCCCTGGGATGAAGTCGAATATCCCCACCCTGGCCGGATATTGACCCGACTGTATGCTCGCCCTTGTGGGGGAACAAACCGGCGCTGCATAGGCACTGGTGAATCGCACCCCCTGCGAGGCCAGTTTGTCGATATTGGGCGTTTCGTTAAAGCGGTTGCCATACACGGGCAAATCTCTTCCCCCAAGATCGTCTGCCATGATCAGCACAATGTTCGGACGAGTCTGAGCCAAACAGGCCATTGAAATAACGCCACAGATAATGGCTATTGTTCGCATTCTTACATTATTCATGTGCCTGTTCCTTTGTACTGTCTATAAGTCATGTCAAAAACCAGATTGACCCTGCCCATAGATCATACCGACTCGCAGCCTTGGCGTCCAGTACTCGCCCGGAGCCAAATGAAGTGTGAGGTTTGAGGTGTGAAGTGTGAAGGTAAAACAAGCTTAGCCCTCGTGCCCGCACATAAAATTCGCTCAAGTCGAAGATGCCTAGGGTAGCGCCAAAAACGCAAGGTCAAAAAAGGGGTCAAAAAAGGGGTCAAGTCTTTTATCTAGTTGTGCGTAGCTTTTTCCAGAGTTGCTTATGGGTGCGGAGATCTTTGGTCTCAAGAGCGATCATACGGCTAATGTTGCTGGGATGACCCATATGCAGATGCTCACTTAGCCATTGATTACTCACGCCACACTGAGACTTGATCCAACTGGCCAGAACAACCTTCCAGGGTGCACCTTTGAAATCACTCACGAGATCCTCTTCTTTCTTCTTCAGGCATGAGAGACCGCGCTGCAGCAATAGCTCACCGCCATCGCTTCCAAAACAGCAGACAAAATCTTTGAGATCCGCGCCGATTAATCCCTCGGAGATATCCTTTAGGATCGCTTTCTTGCCCGCACGCGTACCTACATGCCAGCCACGGCAGAGATGTCGATGAAGTTCTTTCTGTTTGGCGGGGTCCTGTTCAATGCACAGCGCAAGGTATTGATGATAACATCACATACCT
>CAZBTJ010000268.1:0-3557 GCA_964494325.1 uncultured Pirellulales bacterium | reverse complement strand
CTCGTTGCGGCGCGTGATGCCGACATTCCGGTTGTAAATGTGCATCTCAATTCCCCGGTTTACTCTAAAGTTCACGGGGTGTACAACGACGCTTATGCTGCGGGTCGTATGGCCGCTGAACACTTGATTGCACGTGGCCTGAAGAACTTAGCTCATTTCGGTTATGAGGGCGATAGAGGCTCAAAACTTCACTATCGAGGCATGTGTGCGGTTGCGAGAGAGCACGGTTACCCCTGTGCCCACCATGTGGTCAATTCCCGCTTTGACACGACTCTTAAGCAGTGGTCGCGGTTTCTCGAGTACGTCGAAAAAGCCCAATCGCTCTGGCAAGTTCCGCTGGGGGTGGGTTTTGTATACGATGAACTTTGTCGCGCCGTGTCCTCGGCCTGTCTCACAAAAAACTGGATAATTCCGGAGCAGCTGGTTATGGTCGGTATCGGAAATGACGAAATCATCTGTACCACCATTGACCCGACCTTATCGAGTATCGATTTGGGATTCTCTCAATGCGGTTTCGAAGCGGCCAGGTTGTTGGACAGCTTGATGCAAGGGGAGGTGTTGCCGATGGAACCCCTGTATACGCCGGTTAAAGAGCTGGTGGTGCGCCGTTCCAGCGATGTATTTGCTGTTAGTGACCCAAAACTAGAGCAGGCATTGCGCCACATGGCCGACCATTCAAGCGAGCGCCTCTCTGTCCCGTTGATCGCCCAAACCGTGGGACTGGGGCGCCAGTCATTAGAACGTCGCTTTAATCGACATCTAGGGCGTACCATCAACGACGAACTGATTCGACTTCGGGTTGAAATGTTGAAGCGCCTACTCGTGGAAGGCGATGAAACTATAACAAGACTCAGCGAGAGAGCCGGTTTCGGCACCACCGTCAGCATGCATGAAATGTTCAAACGCTTTACAGGAATAACGCCAGCCGAGTACCGGAAAAAACACGGACCCCAAGCCAAGCGTGATGAACTCAAGGACTAGCGCAGAGGGCTAAGGGCCCACGCGAAAATTACTTCACATTTTGGTGGCTAATGCATCACGCATGACTTCGTTGAGGAAGCTCGGAATAGCTAGAGTCAAGCTGTACAGCGGATAAAAAAACAACGAAAGAGTTTTCCACATAAAAGTCGGAATAGTCCTTTTAAATATCTTAGCATCAGTACAGCAATCTATATATATGAAAAATATTTCATGAATAATTTAACAAGAGACTTGATTCATGCAATTTCATTCTATAAAATATTAAGCAACTGCAAAGTAAAAGGAGAGTGATGGCAGACCTGATCCGACTAATGGAACATAAGTCTCCCAATGAGAGTCCGGAGCAGGTGCCCAATCACCATGCCGCGACAACTCCGATCTCCGCATTTTCCGAGAGGGCTCAGTTATGAAAAACCGTTGGATAGCCTTGGCTGCGGGTTGTTTGATTCAGACGATCCTGGGAGGAATATATGCTTGGAGCACATTCGTCCCCTATCTGATGAAAACCCATGATCTGAATGCAGGACAATGCGGACTCATATTCGGCGTGACCATTCTGACTTTCACCCTTTCAATGATACTTTCCGGATGGGTTCTAACGAAGATAGGAGCACGCATGACCGCCGGAATTGCCGCCGTTCTATTTATGTCCGGATATCTACTTGCCTCCTTTTCCGGCAACTCATTTTTTCTGTTACTACTGGGTCTCGGCGGCATTGCGGGCATGGGTATCGGCTTCGGATATGTGTGTCCGTTATCCGTGGCAATGAAGTGGTTTCCAGAAAAGAAGGGCATGGTCACGGGGGTAGCTGTCGCAGGTTTCGGGGCAGGCGCTGTGCTGCTTTCTTCAATTGCAGAAAGGTTGCTACTCGGAGGAATGAACGTGCTGCTTTTTTTTAGATGGTTTGGGATATGTTCGGGAGCAATGTTGCTGTTTGCCGCATTTCTTTTGGTTGAACCGACAGCATCAAAAACAAACACCCGAAGTGCTCATTCATTCTCCATCGTTTTCACCTGGCCGTTTTTTGTGTTGGCAATGGGTATGTTCGCGGGAACTTTCGCCGGCTTGCTGATTATCGGACACCTGACACCACTGGTCATGAAAGCAGGACTGAGCGAACGAGAGGCAGCGATTTCCGTATCTATATTTGCAGTTGGAAATGCAATTGGCAGAATAATCTGGGGAAAGGCCTGCGACCACCTCGGTCATAAAACCATTCCTTTATCCTTATTCAGCTTTGCTCTCACAACAGGGCTATTGCTGATTCCGCTTCCGAAAGCGGCACTTATTTTCACCATGGGACTTCTTGGTTTTGGTTTCGGTGCCAACTTTGTCGTTTATGCTTCAAGCATATCACGGCACTTCGGAGCGATCTCTTTTCCCCGGCTTTACCCGCTCTGCTTCCTGGCCTATGGGTTGGCGGGGTTCATCGCCCCGGGAGTTGGCGGTTATCTGGCTGATAAGACCAACTCATATGATATCCCGCTGTCTATAAGCATCGCAATGGTCGCGTTTGCAGGTGTTCTGTCGTATATAAAAATAAATGGAGGAAAGACCTTTGATCAAGATCTTTAAAAAACAGGGGTATTTGTTCGTGAAAAGGTAAAAGCAAGGTAACGGTAGGGACGGAGCCCACCCCTCCAGAATATTCAAGTAACGCTTGTTTCCTGAAACTGGAGGGACGACCTCCGCATGCCACGCCATAATGAAATGACGGTGGGTGTCGTCTAGCCAACGATATTTTCAGTAGAACCACTTTACAAAGTGCCGTTAAGCCCTTTACTCTGTGTAAACACGCCCCTAGGAATAGCTCCGATTCGTGTCTTAACCTCCGCCTATAATGGATGATCCCATTATGACTCCTTATGCGAGATAACCTGCCATAAACAGAGGAATTTTCCCTTTTAATGGGATATCTGTATGAGCAAAAATAAGCTTACGCTCCACATTTATTCCCTTAAACTGCTCACGACCTTTTCCTTTTCCACCTATCTCGACAACTAACTTTCCTTGTGCATCCCGTATGAGATAATCCGGTGTCTTCTGCCCACGGGTTCCTTTAAGATAACTGATATCTATACCCGATTGACGCATTGATTCGACAAAGAAATCTTCACGAATCCCACCGAGAGCGGATTCATCCCGTTTGTACAAAAGACGTAGTGGCGGAGCCATAATAATTTTAGGTTCGCGTAAAACATTTGTTCCTTCAGGCATCACCCTATGCAGCAGAAATGCTTTTTCCAATGAGTTTACATACTGCTTAACCTTATATTTTGTTATTCCAAGGTTAGAAGAGAGTGAAGAGTAGCTGATACCATCAATGGATGAACGCCCCATAAAACGCAAAATATTGTAAATATGCTCAGTCTCTGGCAGGGTTACCTTATCCACCATCGGTATATCACGTAAAACAACCTTATCCACAATACTACCCAGGATACTCAAAGCATCAGGCTCATCAAGAGCCAGCGGAAGTATACCTCCTTTTAAAAGATATTCATCAAAAACACGGCCGCATTCCAAATGAGAGACACTCCACTCCCCTTTCTCAAGAGCAACCATATCAAGACGG
>CAZBTJ010000267.1:2274-3604 GCA_964494325.1 uncultured Pirellulales bacterium | reverse complement strand
ATTGACTTAGGTTACTCCGGTCCCAAGCACATAGCGCGGGTCTTCCGTAATGAAAGATTCTGCTGAAAAACCCAACTTCGATTTATTCAGGGGGTCTCTTTACCATTCACCGACCAGAGATCGTTGATCCTGGGGCATCTGAGAGATCCTTTTTTCCCCCGATTCTAAGAAGTTCTTGCTCAACGCTGAAAACAGGGGGTTCTTCAGCGGAATCAATGAAAAGGGCATGACCCTGGCTGAGTTTCGCACGAAGTACAGTTAAGTTCGGCATGGCAATGAGGCGTTTGATTTTTAGGGGGATTTCCTCTGGGTTCGACTGTGCTTTTCGGAGTTCTTCTCGAAGGATCTCTATTTCGATCGTCCTGATATCGATGTTTGCGTAAAATGGGGATGCTTTTGCGTGAGATGGGGTTTTTTGAGACTATAAAGATATGTTCTAATACTAACATACCCAAACTGAGTCCAATTGAGAGTGTTGGAGCCAACTAAATCGGAGTTGAATCCGCCAAGTAGACATGGTTATGGAGGTAGACATAATTGATGCGACAAAATAGTAAGCCGTGTTTTCTGCTGGCAGCCGTGTTGCTGGTGACACAAACAGCCCGTCTTTGTGCCGACGATATCAGCCCTTATGATCGTCAGGTCAATGAACAGGTTAGCAAACTCAATGCGGCTGAGACATCGGTGCGTGCTGGTGCGGCTGAAGCACTTGGGTTTCTTCGTGCCTACCGAGCTGAAGTGGCGTTGATTGCAGGGCTGAAAGATAACGATATTCTGGTACGTCGTGAAGCAGCCATGAGTCTTGCGTGGTGCGGCGGCAGGCAGGCTATTACCGCACTCATAGAAGCCATGGGCGATCAGGACTGGGTCGTGCGCCAGGGCGTCTGGGTATCACTGACCAATCTTACGGGTATGGAGTTCGCGTTTGACGCCGCGGCCGAAGCGTCGATACGGGATCAACGCATAGCCGTGTGGAAAACCTGGTGGCAAAAGGTTCGCGAGGACGACGCGCCAGCGAATGTATATGAGTTACTGGAAGGATTCCCTCATGACGAGGACAACCTGGCACTTGGGTGTTCTGTGACCGGATCGAGTACGTACAAGGGCCCGGCGAGTGTATTGACGGATGGGGATGTCGGCGGTCTTTACTGGCAGACGAAGCAAGTGGTTTTTCCTCAGTATTGCACCGTGGATATGGGCCAGGTCAGGGCAGTGAGCTGTGTGGTTGTGCACCAGTACAGCCAGAGCTTAGCCATGAATGAGTATGAGCTTTCCGTGAGTCTTGACGGTGAAAAGTTTACGCGTGTCAAGCGAGAGAAGAAACGTTCGG
>CAZBTJ010000267.1:0-2264 GCA_964494325.1 uncultured Pirellulales bacterium | reverse complement strand
CGCATTACGTCGTTTGGAAATGCCAACCGCACTTATCCCACGACGTTTTTTGAGATTGTGGTTCGAAAGACACCTTATGAAGAAATTGACTATCGGCGTTTTGAACGGGCCGTGAGGGCTTTGGGCGTTTTGGGGGAAAGAAAGGCATGTCAAGCGATTGTCAAGGTGCTCAGCAGTTACGTGACAAGATCTTCTGATGATTTTGGCGAGAAAGCGTTTGTACAAACAGGGGTCAGGGCGCTGGGCAGATTGGGATACGAAGAGGGGACTGCTCTGCTAATCAAGTTTCTAGACAATCCAAAGTGGGCCCGATACGCGGCAGACGCGCTGGGGGACTGTCCCTCGCAGGCAGTGTGCGAGGCGTTGATCAGTGCCTATCCCCAGTATGCTCGGGACATAAAGCGCGCGGCGCCCAAGCGTTTGCCCATAGACGATCATCCAGGTCTGGAGCCAGCCGACCGGATGTATGAAACCCCCTATGCCATTGCAGCGGCGCTGTGTCGGATGCCGTGGCAAGACAAGGGGAACCTTGAAAAATTGCGTCAAATTGTGCCGCTAATGGCAGCGAATATACCAAGTGACTTCGACGGGGCCATGCTGTATGAACCGGAGTCGCATCAGCTGGTGAATTCATATTTGTTTGAAAAGGCCCAATTGCGTTCGGTGGCCTGTGAAGCCATCTTTAAAGTACTTGGATGCGAATGGGATGAAGGACTACTCACATCAAAGACGGGCCAGGAGCTGGTTGCGCTGGCGTCGGTGAGTCCGGGCGATATTCCCTTTGCCGCAACGTGGATATCCTCGTTATGCGTAACAGATGACTGTGTGCCGCGGCTTGTGACACTTTTGGACCATGAGAACGGGTGGGTGCGAATAAATGCCGCCAAGGCGTTGATGTTTATGGGTGCCACAGAGGCCAATGAGCCCATTGGGCAATTATTGGCCAAATCCAAAGCCGAAGGGGAGTCAGGCTATTTTGGAGAGTATCTGTTTACGGTCAATGCCAAACAGGGGCAGGCTGAGTATAACGACAAGCCGCCGCGATGGAGACAGGCCTATGCGCGTGCCTTGGGCAGGCTGGGTGGTAAGGCGTATGTGCCCTTGCTGGCGGAGATTCTATTTGATGACAAAAATGTGCTGGAGGTTCAGCAGGCGGCTTTGTTTGCGTTGGACGAGCTGGGTACCACGAAGGCTGTTGAGGCCTTGGAACGGGCCGAGGAAAAACATCCCTTTCATAGTTTGCGTTTGTTTGCCAGGGAGTTTCTCTGGCAACGTGACGCGTTGAAACAGAGGCTGTTTGAGCCCCCTGAAACAGGGGCGAATGAGGTGAAGGCTCGGGTGACAGTCAACGGAGGCAAGCCGAAGGGGTTTGTGTTCATCAAGGGCAATAACAGTATGCCCAACGATTTTCAGATGGACATATGGCGGCAGACCTATTCGACCACAGATTCAGGGCCTGCCTATCGGATGGGCAAGAATCTGTTTGTGCTCAGCCCTGGTCAATCCGGCAACCAGGTGACACAGTTAACGCATTTTGAACAAGGGTATGTGGCTGACTGCGAGGTGTCGTGGGATGGGAACACCGTGGTGTTTTCGTATCGGGGCGGTAAGGACAATCCGTGGTGGCACGTGTGGGAAATTGGGGTCAATGGGACGGGGCTCCGCCAATTGACGTCTGGTCCCTACCATGATGTGGGGCCGGTGTATATGCCCGATGGTCGAATTTTGTTTTCATCAAGTCGACTCGGCATGCGTGACGAGTATCATGGGTATTACGCCACCGGCCTGACGGTCATGAACGCCGACGGTGCCGATATGCACTGTATTGGGATTAACCTGGGGCGGGATAATGAGCCTGCCATACTCGACGACGGGCGCATTGTTTTTAGCCGGTTGGAGTTGTTTTATTCGCGTCTCAAGACAGAAATTGTGTTGGAAGCTGTTTTCCCGGACGGGACAAAGAATGTGACATTGTATGGACCTGAGAAACGGGCCATGTGGGGTCAGGTGACTGTCGATTCGCGTGAGAATTGGTGGTACGAGGAGGCGCCGCGTCATCGCGTGCTGCGTTTGACTCAGGCTCAGCCTTTTGGCACAGGACAAATTGTCTGTTCTACCACCGCAGGACTGACGGTTGTTGGACCGGGTCGGACAAGGGAGCGGTTTTTGCGAGACAGTCAGGACATGGCAGTGACCAGTCCATTTCCTTTGGCAGACGGGCGAATATTGTGTGCGGCCAGTAAGCGGGATTTTGATAGAACCAA
>CAZBTJ010000266.1:0-3617 GCA_964494325.1 uncultured Pirellulales bacterium | reverse complement strand
ATTTAAATAAATTTATATTTAAAATGCTTGTTTTAGACTATGGCTAACTCTTCTGTTAAGATGTTTTGGCTGATTTTAGTTAATAATGTGTTAGAGAAAGGGAGTTGTTATGTTTATTGTTTGGGGAACTGAGTGGAAAAATTTAATATTGGAAGATTAAGTTTAATTCAATATAATCTTAATCATGTTAATCTTGTACTCCTGTCATAGTTTTCCGTCTGATTTGGCTTAAGTACCACCCCATTACCCCCCCCCTAATGGCTATAACAACAGAATCCCCGTGAAACAACTCGTAAGGCGTTGATCCAAAACATGTTATATATGACGGACGAAGTTCGTACTACACCATAACTCCGGTGGATGCGAGTGGATTTGTGCGTATTTTCTTTCATCCAAAGAGATATGCTTGGGTGGGCAAAGAAATTTTCTAGAAAAAGTGACAATAGTGAGTTGATGAAACGGCCAGTTATGGTATAGTAGTAATATATATTGAGTAACATAATTACTACAACACCATAACAAGGAGATGCCCATGCGACCGATCACATTCCGCGAGGAGGCGGTGCTGCAACCCTTCCGTCAGAATAAGGTACTGCGAATGGAAAAAATCATGGATCTTTGCGGTTGCTCGGTGATGACTGCACGACGATCGCTCAGTGCACATGGGTATCTGACGAGCTATAACTTCAACGCTAAGTACTATACCTTGACCGAGATTCCGGAGTTTGACGAAGACGGCTTGTGGGTCTATGGCAAAGTTCGCTTCAGCCGACATGGCTCGTTGCCCAGCACGCTACGTCAACTCGTGTCATGCAGTTCCTCAGGAATGAGCGCCGAGGAACTTGAGAAGCGGTTGAAGGTGAACCCCCGACCTAGGTTGACGCAGTTGATTCATGACGAAGAGATGGCAAGAGAGAAACTCAAAGGCAAGTTCGTGTACTTCAGCACCGATGCGGTGCGTCAGCGCGATCAATTGGCGCAACGGTGCGCAGAACAAGAGGATGCGCTGGTGCGCATGAGTCTACCCGCACCCGATCGGATTATCGCTGTACTGGTGGAGCGAATCCTGCGACCTGAGATAAACGTTAAGCAACTGGCGCGACGACTCTCAGGAAGAGGGCTGAAGATGAGGCCCAGGGAGATCGAGTCGATATTTGTTCACTACAAACTGACTGAAAAAAAAAGCCCTGGAACTGTTAGATCTGCGCGCTAAGTTAGTGCGGCCGATGCGGGGATCACTGCCGGATTATTGCTTACTTCCGAAGGGCTATGTGTTAGATGTGGCCACAAGTCGAAACTTGTGTGAGTGTGGCGGAAAGCTGCGACAGCAGTGGCTTGAAACTCGATGTCCACGTGGGATCATGCTTGGAGAACCGCTGTTGAGGCATCACATTAAGCAGTGCCAAGCCTGCCGTCGAGTGTATCGATGTGAGAGGCTGGCCGACCTGATTCCACCCGATGGCAATTACGCCTTTGATTTGATTGTGGCCGTTGGCAGGGCTCGGTTCATGGAGCAGAAACAGAACAAGGAAATTCAACAAGAGCTGCAAAACCGGTTCAGACTGTTGGTGCCCTGCACGACGATCAGCCATCTTGCCAATACGTTTCTTGACAGCCTTGCTGCGGTTCACTACGACGACGCCGCACGGGTCAATGCCCTGATCCATCGTGATGGCGGCTATGCGTTGCATCTTGACGGCACCTGCGAGGCAGGAACCGATACGATATTTGCCGCCATTGACGGGAGGAGTGGCCTGGTTCTTGTAAGTGGCAAGATTCCAACAGAAAACAAAGAAGACATTGCCAAACTTATTTGCCGGTGCGTGAAGCTGTTCGGCCGACCGATAAGCGTGATGCGAGACCTCAGTGGCAGTATTGACATGGCAGTGAACGCCGAGCTTTCCGATAAGGGTGTAGTGAACTTATTGTGCCACTACCATTTTCTGGAAAACGTAGGGACGCGGCTGTGTGCGAAGCTGCATGTCAATCTGACAAAACGGCTTCGCACGTTAAAGGTGCGGGCAGCGATGAAAGCTGTGCGACACGACCTGGTCAAAGGAAACAAAACCGGCGTCCAACTTTCAGAGCAACAGATTCTGAAAATTCTCGAAGATCCCAAGAAGGCGCTTGCACTCGATGCGGTCCAACTGCACCGTTATCTTGCCTATCTTTTTCTGCGTTGGTTGGATGATTATGCTACAGAGCTAAAGGGCGAATACTTTCCTTTCGACCTGCCTGCCCTGACCTTCTACCGCCGTTGCGTAAAACTACACGCGGTGCTTGGGGCGCTGCTGGGCAACTACAAACTCAAACCCCGTCAGTTTCATACCTTTCAATCTATACATAGCAAACTGGCTGTTGTGCGGGAGGATGAGGAGTTGGTTACGGCTGCCGCTCGGCTGGAAAAATCAGAGGAGCTGTTCAGCGAATTGCGAGCCACATTGCACTTCGATAGCCCCGGCAACAAACCAGTCCTGCGGCAGCATCCGCCTCGCAGTACGCTCGCAGTCGCTTTACAGATCGAATCTCGACTCAATGCATTTCGAAGCAGGCAGGAACGTATCGTAGCAGATCATGTCGATGTGGACCGGTGTGAGGACGCACGGGTGGTTCTCGGCTACATTGACAAGTACTGGGGGAAACTCTTCGGCCATGTCATCCGCATCGAAGGGAGGATAGAGCCCATCCTTGTGGCTCGAACCAACAACGTGCCCGAGCACTGTTTCGCCCATGCAAAGCAACAGCTTCGGCGCAAGTTAGGGATCAAGAAGTTAACGCGATGCGTACAGGCCATGCGTCCGGAAATACTGCTGATCGCCAACCTTAAGAGTCCATCCTATATCGAGTCCCTTTACGGCGGCAACCTTGAGAATATGGCATCGGTTTTCGCCAAGCACGGGCGTGTGGCAAAAAACACCCGTCAGCAGCGACGTACAGAGATCTCAACACGCCCAATGCCGCTGAGTAAAAAGAAGCTCCGAGACGAGGATTTCTTGCCACAAATCGGGATCGCCGTGAACATGCTTATCGCGGCGGCGCTCGGAGTCAGTCGCGTGGCATAGAGAATCTCATGGAAATTCACGGGGATTCTGTTGTTATAGATCTTATAGTGTGGGGACTAACCTCCGACGATAGGGTTGTTTCGTGCGGGAGTGTCAGCTTTCAGAGCTCCGCCGACCCCGTAGGTGCTCCGATCTTCTACCGCGATGTTCCTCTGATGCCCTCAGAGACAAAAGAGGGTATTGTCCAGCCGCTGGCCGCCACGGCAGTTCCTAAGATCAAGTGGCGGCTGCGTGACATCTCAAAGCCGTCGGCACCGGTTGTCATGGAGCACATGCCTACCTGCGCCAACTGTCACTCGTTTGCAGCCGACGGCAGGACTATGTCTATGGATGTGGATGGTCCCACCGGCGATAAGGGCGCACACACGATCCAGAACGTGGAGAAGCAGATGGTCATCGAAGATGACGAGGTCTTCTCCTGGAATGACTTCGATCCCGATCCCGCTGTCATGTCGTTCGGTCTGTTTCCGCGTATCTCTCCCGACGGACGATACGTTGCGGCCAACACCGATGTTGAATGGACGCTCCAATACTAAAGCAGCGGAGCCGCAACCA
>CAZBTJ010000265.1:0-3729 GCA_964494325.1 uncultured Pirellulales bacterium | reverse complement strand
TTGATGTCCTCGAAACATTGCACTCAACTCAGACGTTTTTTCTGCCAGGGGATTTTTGCCACCATATTGGTTGCGGGGACGACCCAGGCCGTGGAGCCAATCCCCGAATCTGAAGATGCATTCAAAGAACGAACCGAGTGGTTCGTGAACGCCAAATTCGGCTTGTTCGTTCATTTTGGCGTTTATTCGACGTTGGAAGGCCGCTGGCAGGATAAACCCGTCAAAGGATATGCCGAGTGGATCCAGGCTAATGCCAGCATCACGCCAGAGCAGTACATTCCACTAGCTTCCAACTTCAAGCCGGAGAAGCTGGATGCCGACACCTGGGTACGGACCGCCAAAGAAGCAGGAATGAAGTATATGGTTATCACGACCAAGCACCACGAAGGATTCTGTCTATGGGACAGCGCCTACACCGAGTACGATATCGGTGAGGCCACCACATTCGACCGGGATATTCTGGGTGAGCTCAGTGCCGCCTGCAAGAAATACGGGCTGAAGTTTGGAACGTACTACTCGATCATCGACTGGCATCACCCCTCCCAACGCGCTCAGAAATCCATATCCCAACCGCCCATGAGGGACAAAGCCGCCTACGTTACCTACATGAAGGCGCAGTTAAAGGAGTTGATCGAAAAATACGACACGGAGATAATGTGGTTCGATGGCGACTGGGCTACGTGGTGGACAATGGACGACGGCATCGATCTCTATAATTACCTTCGGAAGCTCAAGCCAGGCCTGATCATCAACAACCGGGTGGCCAAGCGCGGAATCTTCAAGAAAGATTTCGGCACCCCTGAGAATGCAACCCCGGGGGGGTCGCTTGGACATCTCTGGGAAGCTTGTTGGACCATTAACCACTCCTGGGGTTTCAAGCGGAGTGATACGAACTGGAAGAGCGCCACGCTCCTGATCCAGAAGCAGGTCGATATCAATGCCAAAGGGGGCAACTTACTCCTGAATGTGGGGCCCAAGCCGGATGGTTCGTGGCCGGAGGGTTGCATAGATCGTCTGAAAGCAATGGGGCGGTGGAACCGCGCCCACAAGGATGCCGTTTACAGAGCCCATCATGTGGACTTGCCTGTACCTGATTGGGGATGCCTGACGCAGGCAGAAGGCTCCACGGAAGATGCTGGAGAGCTGTTTGCCTCTATATTCGATTGGCCGGAGAACAACAAACTGCAAGTCAATGGAATCCAGTTCGGGCAAGTGGAAGCCAAAACCTACGCTGGAAAGACCCTGCCGGTGTGCACCAGCGAGAAGGGGCTGAGCATCGATGTCTCAAGCATGAAAAAGGATCCCAGTGCGACGGTACTCAGGCTCGTCTATCGCGGTGGGATAGAGCCGCCAAAGCTGAAATAGCAGGGTTTGGGAAAAAAGAGGAAAAGCCCTCTTCAATCTCAAGACGATCATTCTTGCCCCGGTTGGAAACTAAGGGTCTGCGCGAATTGCATACTATCTGACAGCCAAATGGTTTTCGTTTGACGTGACGGGAGCTTATTTCGCTTCAATATGAAGCGCGCTCACTCTTGCGCAGACTTTTTTGTCCAGGTCCACCCCTGATCGGCCGTGCAACAAAATATGGACGTCGAACGAGCGCAAGTCGTTAAGTTCGACGGACGGAACCTTGAGACGGAGCGGTCCTTTGTGTTTGTGCGAACTGCACGCCGTCCATTCCGGTTCGGCCCCACTGCGTGCCACCTGCAAAACCAGTTGACCGCCAAGATTCGGGCCGTCAGCCCAGCCGTCAGCAGTAACGACCAAGTCCTTCAATGGATGTGGCGACACAAACCGCTGAATCAGATGCGTAGTGGCGACATGAGCTTTTGTCCCACCCACCCAGAAACAGCCACTACGATAACCGCCGCAATCCCGATGCGACACAGTCAACGATCCCAGATGTCGCCAACGCTCTGTACTGAAATCGTCGTCATAATGCAACGCGCCATAAAGATCCTTCACGAGCGATGCCGACGCGCCGTCTGGCGGAGGCTGCCAGGTGGCCTCCACCCGCAGTTGGTCGAGACGGTTGCCGGACATGCCCGCGCGCGTGCCGCAATTAGCCAGGTCCACCCGTAGCAGAAAATCCCGTCGCCCTCGAATCCACTCCGGGAGCTCGCATGCGATTTGTTCAATCTCTCCGACCGCCTGCTGTGTTAGAAGGTTCTGCCACTCACGCCCATTGGGCGAGGCCAGTAGACGGTTCTCACCATGCGAGTCCACAGGCGCGGAGGCTTTCAGCGAAACCTGTGCCCGCTCGAATGGAAAAAAGGACTCAAAGCGATAGGTCAGCGAAGCTGTAACTGGCTCCCCCGCCGCCGTGACAACATCCAGACAACCGGCTGGCTCTTCGGGCTGACTCGACTGTTTCAGATGCGTGAAACCGCAGATATCAGCATCATGAATCCACCCGAACCCGGCGAATGACTCCTCATAAACACCCGGTGCGTCCGGCGGGCCGCCGATCGCGACCGAACGGTCGCGTGCCGAATAATCAGCCGAGACCAGCGGTACGCTTTCGGCTGGCAGCTGGTTCATCCCCTTGCGCTGCACCGCCAGCATCGCGCGCAGATGAACCATGTCCTTCGTCGCGCAGCTCCGCCAGTGCCCGACCGAACCTCCGGGCCCTGCTACGGCAAATGCGACACAAGAGACATTGAACTCCCGACAGATGTCAAACTGGTGCCACATGGAATCCATCAGAGCGGTGGTATCCAGATATTGGTTCCATCCGGGCCAGTGCGGATCGGTGGCCCACACCACACAGGCGAGTGGCTTGCGCAGCACAAAGAACTTCATCACATGTTTGCGGAATGCCGTCCGTTTCATTGCGTACGAATCCCATATCCAACCGTCGGCGGTCAGGCTGGGATCGGGGGGCAGCGGATCAGAGTACCATTGAAAGACTGGAATGCCATAGGTTTCGCGAACATGGCGTGCCAGTCGGTCCAACGTGTCCCGATGCCGAGACACGTTCTCTTCACCCAACGAAATCGCCGGAATAAGCTCGGGATATGTGGAAATGCCGGGTTCCGGTTGCAGCCAGGCATCGAGCCGTTTCAGGGCAGCCTCCGCATCTCCCCGCTCCCCGCAATAAACCAGATAGATATCATGATGGCCCGCGCCATCGGATGCTGCGGCGGATTTCACTTTTGCCCACCACGCGGCCTTGTTGGGAAACGGATCCGTCACCATGAGTTTGCGGTGGGTATAATCGAACTCAGCGCCAGCTGGCCCCCCATATACACCCAACAACCGATGGCCCGGATCAGAATAGGTGCGACTATCCGCTTCCGCCGACGGGATGGCCCCGTTGCTGAGGCAGATGAGTAGCCCGACAAAAGCCTGCAGCGCATATTCTCGATTCAACATGACAAAAAATACTCCTTCATTCAATCCAGTTCTGTACGACTGCGCTCCCCCCTTCTTTAAACCACTTACTGGCATTTCTTAAGTGGAGCCTGCAACTAATTCTGGGATTACAAATTGATGAACTTTAGTTTCATCAACGCCATTTCTTTTAGACATAATAAACAAAATGATCAGAATGGGCAACCCACGGTGAATATTCCATCTCTCTAAATCGTTTCTGCCATTTAGCGTCTATTCGGACCGTCTCCCGTAGTCCCAATATATTGATTGTGCGAACTCAAATCATCACAAAACTGCAGAAGCTGTGATCGCATCTTTATCTCAAGGCCTTGGATCTCATCACCCGGAAGATAA
>CAZBTJ010000264.1:0-3776 GCA_964494325.1 uncultured Pirellulales bacterium | reverse complement strand
TAAAAAAAATACAAGCGCAACAGAGATTCGCGGAGATTCGCGGGCAAAAAACAGCGCAGCAACCAGCGAAGCAATCAGCAAAGCAACAGCAAAGCAACAGCAAAGCAATCAGCGCAGCAACCAGCAAAGCAATCAGCAAAGCAACAGCGAAGCAATCAGCAAAGCAACAGCAAAGCAATCAGCGCAGCAACTAACTATCTAGCTTCAACCCCTTCAACCCCTTCAACCATTTCAACCTATGCTCACAGCACTCACACTCCTCTCCTGGCAGGCCTGGCTCACTATCGCTGTGATAGTCTCAGTGTTCATCCTGCAGATCGCCACCAAGCTTCCGGCTGACTTTACGTTCCTGGGGGCATTGGGGGTGCTGGGCATATCCGGGGTGCTGGATCCACAGGAGACCCTCTCCGGTTTTGCATCTGCCGGTGTTGTCACAGTTGGTTTTTTATATGTGGTTGTGGCCGGAATGCAGGGAACCGGTGGTTTGAATTGGGTGGTTAAAAGTGTGCTTGGTACACCTGGGTCAATTCGTTCGGCTCAGTTACGAATGATGCTGCCGATTGCAGGGCTGAGTGCCTTTCTTAATAATACCCCGGTAGTGGCGCTCTTTATCCCGATTGTAAAAAAATGGTCTAAGGTTGTTAAGATTTCTCCATCTAAACTAATGATTCCACTCAGTTATGCATCTATCTTTGGAGGGGTTTGTACCCTGATTGGCACCAGCACCAATGTTATTGTTAACGGGATGTTTCAGGAAAAATATGGTGAGAGCCTCTCAATGTTTGGCATTGCCTGTCTGGGTCTGCCCTGTTTAATAATCGGCATTCTCTATATGGTACTTTTTTCAAAGAAGATTCTGCCGGAACGCGGCGGAAGCGCAACTGCTTTTGAGAATGCCCGAGAGTATACAATTGAATTTATGGTTGACCAGAGCGGCGCGGTCATTGGCAAAAGCATTGCTGAAGCAAAACTCAGAAATCTGACGAACGGCTTTCTCGTGGAAATTGTGCGCGGCGAACAGATGATATCCGCTCCGCCCCCGACCTGGGTTCTGCAAGCTGGCGATCGACTCGTTTTTGCGGGAGGAATTGACCTGATCCATGAGCTGCGTGATTTCTCCGGACTGCGGGTTGCAGATGACCAGATCTTTGAGCTGGATGCCCCCTTGAAAGAACGTTGTCTGGTGGAATGTGTTGTCTCCAATACCTGCCCGCTGGTGGGAACAAGCATTCGGGTTGGTGGTTTCCGAAAGCGTTACAACGCAGTGGTGCTTGCGGTAGCCCGCAATGGCGAGCGTCTTTCAGGTAAAATAGGCGATATTATTTTAAAGCCGGGCGATAGCCTGCTGGTGGAGTCGCATGCCGGCTTTATCCCGCGCCAGAAAGATTCGCGTGACTTCTTTTTAATAAGTGGAGTTGATGATTCCACCCCGATCGACAAGAAAAAAGCACCGCTTGCCTTCTGTATTATTTTTTTGATGGTTGTATTGGTGGCCACTGGATTGATGTCGATGCTCAAGGCCTCTATGGCAGCCGCTTTTCTGATGATGCTTTTTGGATGCTGCTCATTCGGTCGTGCCCGTAAAAGTGTTGAGTGGAATGTGCTGCTGGTGGTCGCTTCCGCTCTGGGACTTGGTCTCGCTCTGCAGAAAAGTGGTGCGGCGGAATCGTTGGCAAATGGATTGCTGGCGGTATGTGGCAGTTCGCCATGGCCTGCGCTGGGATGCATATCTTTTGTAACTATCCTTCTGACAGTCTGTATCACCAACAATGCAGCTGCCGCGCTGATGTTCCCCGTGGCAATGAATACCGTTGATCGACTTAATGTAAGTCCATTTCCCTTTGTGTTCTGCTTAATGGTGGCGGCCTCCTGTTCATTTGCGTCACCAATCGGATATCAGACCAACCTGATGGTATATGGCCCCGGTGGGTACCGCTTCTCCGACTATCTCAAGATCGGGGTTCCCTTAAGTCTCCTGCTGATGATTGTATCCGTCGCCCTCGCACCATTCATCTGGCCGTTTTGAGTTTTAACACGGAGGCACAGAGGCACAGAGAGGATAGCGAGTTGAATGGTTTTGCTTTAACACGGAGGAACAATGCCAGTAACTAGCTCATCGGGGTCGCTTGCGGCCCGCGTTGAATGGTTTTGCTTTAACACGGAGGCACAGGGGCACAGGGAAATGGATAATATACAAATGACTGAGAATGATATTGGCACGGTGATAGTAAGTGCTGCCATAGAGGTCCATCGTACATTAGGCGGACCGGGTTTGCTTGAATGTGTTTATGAGGAAGCTCTATGTTATGAATTGAAGGACAGGGGCCTTGAAGTTATCCGGCAGAAATCTGTTTCGATTGTGTACAAAAAGGTTGCCTTGAAAAATAATTTACGATTGGATATACTGGTTAATGACAAGGTCATTATAGAGGTTAAGGCCACAACTCAGTATAATAAAGTGTTTGAGTCTCAAGTATTGACATATATGCGGTTAAGTAAAATAAAACTCGGATATGTCATTAACTTTGGAGAAACGATAATTAAAAATGGAATACATCGGGTTATAAATGGCGTTTTATAAGAAGCATTAGCTTCGTATAAAAAGACTCTGTGACCCTGTGTCTCCGTGTTGAAATAAATTGGATTTACAATGAACAACTACAACTTATCACATTTAAAACAGCTTGAAGCTGAGAGCATTCACATCATACGCGAAGTAGCGGCTGAATTTCAGAATCCCGTCATGCTCTATTCTATCGGCAAGGACTCCTCTGTGATGCTGCACCTGGCACACAAAGCTTTTGCTCCGGGCAGAATACCTTTTCCTCTGATGCATGTTGATACACAGTGGAAGTTTAAAGAAATGTATAAATTCCGCTCTCTGATGGCTGAAAAATACCAGGTCGATGTCAAGGTCTGGATAAATCCGGATGGAAAAGATAAATCAAATCCCTTCATTCACGGTTCAGAGCGGCATACCCATGTGATGAAAACCGAGGGCTTGAAACAGGCGTTGAATCACTACAAATTTGATGCTGCCTTCGGTGGGGCACGTCGCGACGAGGAAAAATCGCGTGCTAAAGAACGGGTCTACAGCTTTAGAAATGAGTTTCATCAATGGGACCCCAAAAACCAGCGTCCCGAGCTGTGGAATCTCTATAATGCCAAGGTAAATAAGGGCGAGTCAATTCGTGTATTTCCACTCTCCAACTGGACCGAACTCGATATCTGGCTATATCTGCTGCGTGAAGATATTCCAATTGTACCTCTTTACTTTGCCGCCAAACGACCTGTTGTGGAGCGTGACGGTGTTTTGATCATGATTGATGATGACCGTCTTCCGCTTAAAGAGGGCGAAGTGCCGATGATGAAGAAGGTTCGTTTCAGAACCCTCGGTTGCTATCCCTTGACTGGTGCCGTTGAATCCAATGCCGAGACCCTCGAAGAGATTGTCCAGGAAATGCTCCTGACAACCACCTCCGAACGCCAGGGCCGCGTCATCGATGGCGATAACTCATCCATGGAGGATAAGAAAAAAGACGGGTATTTTTAATCCAGCGGGGCTGGATTAAAATACCAACCGCAGGTTTTGCATAGAGAGAGATGATTGCTACGCTGATTTTTTGCCCACGAATCTCCGCGAATAAGAGCGGTAGGTATTTTTTTAACGCTGATCGCTAAAAATACCAACCGCGACATCTCATGTAAGGACATGATATGCCAGCAGCAAGATCGCGCAAAGCGCTTATGGCAACCCTGCAAACTCTGCGCTTTTA
>CAZBTJ010000263.1:2839-3846 GCA_964494325.1 uncultured Pirellulales bacterium | reverse complement strand
GCAAGGTATGGTCGTTCGCAACGTTGTTGCGGGTTACCGATATGCTGAATGAGGGGAAACCGCTGGATGCTTTTGATCTGGCTATCATGGCCTCCAAACTGCCTGATTATGCAAGTGAGATTCTGGTTGATCCCTTTGTGAGTCCGGAGGATAATCAGTTCCGGATTAATGCCCGAATTTTTGACTCAAATGAAGGTTTGAGACGCGCACCTTTTTTGAAGCGACTGGAAAAGGATTTGAATGACGGACTTGATCTACCGCAGGGCGCGATTGTGGTTAATGGCACACTGGTCCTTTATAACAGTGTCCTGCAGAGCCTTTTCAGCTCTCAGATTCTGACACTGGGGGTGGTCTGTGTTGTGCTGCTGCTAATGTTCATGATCTTGTTCCGCTCACTTAAGCTGGCGCTGATTGCGCTTTTGCCCAACTTTATCTCGGCCTTAATGGTGCTTGGAATTCTGGGGGCCTTTAAGATACCGCTGGATATAATGACAATAACGATTGCGTCAATCAGCATTGGTATTGCCGTGGATGACACCATTCATTACATTCATCGATTCAGAGAGGAGTTTCATGCGTGCGGTAACTACCTCGAATCAATGCGGGCCTCTCATAAGGGGGTTGGGAGTGCAATGTATTATACCTCGGTGACAATTGTTTTCGGCTTTATGCTGCTGGTCTTCTCTAGCTTCGTTCCAAGCATCCTGTTTGGAGTTCTGAGTAGTGTCGCTATGGTCGTAGCTCTGATAGGCGCCCTCACCCTCCTGCCGAAGCTTATTCTCACCTTCCGGCCTTTTGGTCCGGAGCGGGCTGAACCCGCTGTAGGGGATTAACGGAGCGCATCTCAGTTTCGTTGAAAAGATGGATTTTGCTATAGTGAATATGGCAGGTGTTAATCAAAGGTAGCCCAAGCATCCTGCTTGGTTTATTTCAGGAAAGCAAGCAGGATGCTTGTATTACTTTTATCGCAGTAATTCACATCAAGTAGTGCTCAACGGAAGTGAATC
>CAZBTJ010000263.1:0-2829 GCA_964494325.1 uncultured Pirellulales bacterium | reverse complement strand
GATAGGCGCCCTGACCCTCCTGCCGAAGCTTATTCTCATCTTCCGGCCTCTTGGTCCGGAGCGGGCTGAGCCTGCTGTAGGGGATTAATGAGGCGTATTTCAGTTTATGTTTTCTTGAGGTGATCTTACCTGACTGCCAGGGAGATTGCTGAGTGATTTTTCTGGAAAATTATATGGATTAAGACCTTGTCCGTCTTGGCGGATAAGGTCTTTTCATGTTAAAAATCAACAGGTTATGAAGGATGTCTACCCCTGCTTTTATCTTGTGAATAGTGAGTGGTTTTGTTAATATAATATAACACATTTTATATGGGAAACTAGTATGTCTGATGAAACCGTTCCAGAAGTTGTCGAGAGTGTAAGAAAGCACGCTCAGCCTGGTGAATATACAGCTGAGAATATCACAGTTTTAGAGGGAATGGAGGCTGTTCGTAAGCGTCCTGCCATGTATATCGGCGATACCGGTGAGCGTGGCTATCATCATCTGGTTTATGAGGTTGTTGATAATTCGGTTGATGAGGCACTGGCTGGATACTGTTCCCATGTGGATGTTGTCATTAATCCTGACGGCTCTATTTCCGTTGTAGATAATGGACGCGGAATTCCAGTTGATATGCATCCGATTGAGAAACGTCCGGCTTTGGAGGTTGTGCTGACAACCCTGCATGCCGGTGGTAAGTTTGATGGATCAAACTACAAGGTCTCCGGTGGGCTGCATGGTGTCGGTGTTTCCTGTGTTAATGCGCTTAGTGACTGGATGGAGGTTGAGGTACGTCGTGATGGCAAGATTTACCGCCAGCGTTTTGAGCGTGGCGTTCCTGCATCGGAACTTGAAGTTATCGGCGATACTCAAGGAACCGGAACAAAGGTGACATTCTTACCTGACCACTCCATTTTCACCTGTCGCGCCTTCAAATGGGATATTCTGGCAAACCGATTACGTGAACTGGCATTTTTGAACAAAGGGGTTTCGATTCGTTTTCAGGATCTTGAAAGTGAAGTGGAGCGTGATGAATCATTCCTTTTTAATGGTGGTATTGTTGAGTATGTGGAATATCTTAACAAAAACAAGAGCCCTGTGCATGATCAGGTCATCTATGTTTCCGGCACCCGTGATCTTATCGAGTGTGAAATTGCAATGCAGTACACGGAGGCCTACTCTCAGACCGAGTACAGTTACTGCAACAATATCCATACCATTGAGGGAGGCACCCATCTTTCCGGATTCCGCTCCGCCCTGACCCGTACGGTCAACAAGTATATCGCTGACAATAATCTACAGAAGAGCACCGAAAGCGCCTTGACCGGCGATGATATCCGTGAAGGAATCACCGTGATTATATCAGTCAAGGTTCCTGAACCGCAGTTTGAGGGGCAGACTAAGACCAAACTTGGTAACGGAGATGTTGAGGGCATTGTCGCTCAGATCGTTAATGATCAGCTAAAAACCTTTTTCGGAGAGAATCCTGCGGTGACCCGCAAGGTTGTCGAGAAGGCGGTTCTGGCCTCGCGGGCGCGTATCGCAGCCCGCAAGGCACGCGATCTGACCCGGCGCAAGGGGGCCCTCGACGGGCTTGCTCTGCCCGGCAAGCTGGCTGACTGCTCGGAGCGTGACCCGGCCAAGTGCGAAATCTATATTGTTGAGGGTGATTCCGCCGGGGGTTCCGCCAAACAGGGTCGTAACCGCGAGATGCAGGCCATCCTCCCTCTGCGAGGCAAGGTGCTCAACGTCGAGAAAGCACGTATCGACAAGATTTTAAACAATAATGAAATCCGGACTCTCATCACTGCTATCGGTGCCGGATTCGGAGCCGATGAATTTGATATTGCCAAGGTGCGTTATCACAAGATCATCATTATGACCGATGCCGATGTTGACGGTGCTCATATCAGAACCCTGCTTCTTACATTCTTCTACCGCCAGATGCCCAAGCTGCTTGAGAGCGGTTATGTATATCTGGCCCAGCCGCCTCTCTATAAAATCACCCGTAAGAAGCGTGAGGAGTACATTGAGAGTGATGATCAGCTCACCAGCAAGTTGCTGATGCTGGGAACGGATGATATCGTGGTCGAGAGTGCTGATGGCCGTGTTCTCAGTGGAGAGGAACTTCGTTCTCTGCTGGAGTTGCTGGCGGAGATCGAGGATAGCACTAATGCCCTGATTCGGCGAGGACTTGAACCCCGTATGATTTTTGAGCAGCGTAAGAAGGATACCGGTGAATTTCCTCGCTTTGTCATGATTGAGGGCAGCGGTGAAAATGCAGTTTATCGTTATGCGTATAACGATGCTGAGCTGGGGGTGATGCGTGAGAAGGCCGAGACCGCTCTTGGTCAGCCGATTGACTTTGGCGAGACCCAGGTGCAGACCTACAGTGCCAATCAGCCTATGAATTTCCGTTGGCTGGAACTTTTCTACTCAGGAAAACTTAAGAAGCAGATCGATTCTCTGAGTGCGATGTCCTTTGATGTGGAGCACTGCATTCCTTCTGATACGCCCATAGGATATATTTTAGAGGACGGAGAGAAGGTGGATGTTTATGCTCTGCCGGAACTGCTTGATGCTGTTCGTGCACGCGGGCGCAAGGGATTGGCCATTCAGCGATACAAAGGTCTTGGTGAAATGAATCCGGATCAGCTCTTTGAGACCACAATGGATCCGGAGAAGCGCCGTATGCTGCGTGTGACTCTCGATGATGCCGTAAAAGCCGATGCGATCTTCACCCTGCTGATGGGTGGTGATGTTGAGCCCCGCCGTAAGTTCATTGAGGACAACGCGCTTAATGTCAAGAATCTGGATATCTAACTGGTGCGGCGATGCTTGCATTTTAT
>CAZBTJ010000262.1:0-4043 GCA_964494325.1 uncultured Pirellulales bacterium | reverse complement strand
GCGACGAATACGACCACGTCGAAAAAGAGATTCAAAAACGACCCGACGGCTCCATTCTCGTCAAAGCCAACCTCGCCGTCACTGACCTTAACGAGGAACTCGATCTCAACATCCCCGAAAGCGACGAATACGACTCCATCGGCGGTTTTGTACTATCTGAACTCGGAAGCATTCCCAAAGCGGGCCAAAAACTTTTAACCGGCGACCTGCAAATTATCGTCCAAAATGCCACTCCCCGCCGCATCCACACCCTGCTGCTCAAACCCGCAGCGACAGAATAAACAACCCAATGAACTGGCTCATGGCTCCCACGCTTCTTCTCGCCTTATTGCTTTTTGCAATCGGACAAAAAAGCGTAAGAGGAGGCAAAACACCGACAAAAAAATATGAGCTATTGTTGCTCTGGCTCATTCTCGGCACTCCCGGTTTTCTTTTTGCCCTCTACTACCTCCACTGGTTCGACAACGCCAAATGGTTCTATGAATTCCGGTCGATTCCTCTTTCAGAACTTACGGCAGCGGGCGCGGGGCTTTTTGCCGGAGCCATCTCAGAGCTCACCAAAAATATTAAATTCCCAGCCCGATCATTTTTTCTGATCTCATTTCTCTGTTTCGGAATTTCTATTCCCTATCTAAAACCGATTCTTGGGCCACTGGATTATCAAAAAATCCAGAACAAGTGGGAACGTGACGTTTGCATGCAAAGCACTTTTTCTACCTGCGGCGCAGCCTGTGCGGCCACCGTATTTAAAACACTGGGAATAAACCTAACCGAACGCGAAATCGCCAAAGAATGCTTCAGTTGCGAAGGCGGAACCGAGAACTGGTATGTTGCCCGCCTATTTCGAAAAATGGGCTTTCAGATAAAATACAGAATTGAAAAGGGTCTCCCGCAAGACCTTCACACGCCCGCAATCGCCGGCGTACTGGTGGGCGGCGCCGGACATTTCATTGCCATTCAGGATCAAACTGAACAGACATTTATCACGGGCGACCCCCTGTCCGGGTACAGAGAAATCCCTAAAGACAAAATCACAACGGCCTTCAAATTCACAGGCTTCTTCATGGAAGTTCAATAAATCACCCGCGCCGCATCCACACCCTGCTGCTCAAACGAACTGAATAAGCTTCTTTTATAGCACTCGGAACAAGCCGTTAAATTTCGCAAAAACTCGGACTCTTTTCGGATATGCATTTTTTCACTCGCATCCAGTCCCCTCCCCGAAGTCTCTGGATCAAAAGAATCCATCGAGAATCGACTGGAATTCTCAGGGGAATAACTCCGAAGTGCCGGGGTAATAACATGGAAGTCCCACGGATGGCAGAGCGGTCCCACGAATCTTTTGCCGTTGCGCTTCTTTTGAACCACTTCCTACCGGTCGTTATTAACCCTACGGTAAAAAACTCTATCGCGACACTTTCGGGAGCAAAAAAAAAGAATTTGCCAAACAACAACTCTCAATGTTTTCTTTGTGTTTGATGGAGGCAGACAGGGACTTCACCCGTTTGGTTCGGCTTTATGATCCGATAGGTGAAGCGACATTTAATTTTGAAACGATCAACCATCCGCGGGATCGCTCTGCACTCCGTGGGCCGGCTTTTCCATCGGCAGGACATAAGTCGATTTCAATATAACTCACATCCAAAAATAGCCAAAAATTTTCACTTAAAAATTTAGTAACCAACGTTTTATATAGATCAAAATCCCTAACCTATATAGGTTCGCGCAAAAATGACATAAAATGGGATTATTAAACTGATTGGATTGGGAGAAAATAGATAAAAATCCGCCTAAATAACTGCCCTCATCATACAGTTCCAATGCTTGAAAAATACCAGACCCGGATTTTCAACCATTGGAACTTTTCCATCCGCTTTTATCAGATGCACATCTATCTAATTAGAACATCGTTCAGCAGACTTGTTTTTGCAGGACGAGCTTCCCGTATTCGGGAGCTTGTGTCCCACGCATGAACAGGAACACACACGCTCCCGAATACGGGACTCGACCGAAGGGAGAGAGGCCGCATTCTCATGCGGCAATGACTGAAAGGAATGGCAACCGCGTCCTACAAGTTTACCGATGGCGTACTGTTGCGAAGTCCACTCCAAATATTAAGATTCATTCAGGAAACGCACACGTCGCAACAGAACCGCTCTTATGTTGCGCGCACAACATAAGAATGGTTCACCGGCAAACTACCCAGCCGTCACAATAGACGGGGTATAGTCAGCGGGCGGCTCATAGCCGAGCAGCGTAATGCATGTCGCCGCAAGATTCGCGATTCCTGCATCCGCAACATTTGCTTTCCGGACATTGGAAGCTCCGGACGGATCATACACAATGGCCGGAACCGGATTGAGTGAATGCGCGGTTTTCGGCTTACACTTGCCTTCCTCATCCAGTTTCATCTCGAAGGTTTTCTTGTCGAGCTCACACATGTCATCCGAATTGCCGTGATCGGCGGTACAAACCATGATGCCATTGGCCGCCTTCAGCGCTTCCATAATGCGGCCAACACCTTCATCCACGGCCTCAACCGCAAGCTTGACTGCTGAAACCACTCCGGTGTGACCAACCATGTCGCCGTTCGGGAAATTAAGACGAATGAATTTATACTCTCCGCTTTCGATGGCTTTCACCACCTCATCGGTGATTTCGACGGCTTTCATGCGCGGCGCGTTCTCGAACGGACAGACATCGGATAGAATTTCTTTCCATGTCTCAGTTTCAAACTTGCCGGAGTTGTTGCCGTTAAAGAAGTAGGTGACGTGTCCAAATTTCTGCGTTTCAGAAATGGCGAACTGTTTTACGCCCACATTAGAAAGATATTCGCTCATGGTGCGATCGATAGCGGGCGGCGTGACGAGATATTTTTTCGGCACCTTGAGGTCCCCGTCGTACTGCATCATGCCGGCATAGATCACATCCGGCTTCGGGCCGCGGTCGAACTCGGTGATTTCATCCGCTTCGAAGGCTTTAGTGATTTCCAGCGAGCGGTCGCCGCGGAAGTTGAAGAAAACCACGCTGTCGCCGTCGACAATCGGCCCGACGGGCGCGCCATCGCGCTCGATGATAAATGCGGGCAGATCCTGATCGAGGATGCCGGGTTTTTCGGCACGGAAGGTTTCAACGGCTTCGCGTATGGAAACAAAGGTACGGCCTTTCGCTTTCACATGGGCGTCCCAGCCGCGCTTAACCATCGTCCAGTCCGCATTGTAGCGGTCCATGGTGATGTTCATGCGGCCACCGCCGGAAGCGATGCCGTAGTCGACCGAACCATCGGCGTTGATGTCGGCAAGGAACGCATCGAAACGATCCACGTACTCAAGCGCGGAGGTCGGCGGCACATCACGGCCGTCGATCAGCGCATGAACGCGAACTTTTTTCACACCCTGCTCTTTGGCTTTCGCCATCATCGCTTCGAGATGGTTCAGGTTCGAATGAACATTCCCGTCGGAGAAAAGCCCGATGAAATGAAGGGAGGACTCTTTTCCAACGGCATTCGCAACCAGCTCTTTCCAAACAGAGCCTTCAAACATCGAACCGGTCCGGATGGCATCACCAACCAGCGCCGCGCCCTGTGCAAAAACACGACCGCAACCGATCGCGTTGTGTCCAACTTCAGAGTTGCCCATATCCCCGTCATCCGGCAGGCCAACCGCCACGCCGTGCGCTTTCACTTCGGAATACACCGCATTTTCATGCAACCAATCCAGATTAGGCGTGTTCGCGATTTTTACATAATCGCTGTCCGGATTTTTTCCGATGCCAACCCCGTCCATGATGACGAGCACAACCGGACCTTCCGGTCCTTCAAAAACTGTCGATTTTTTTAATGCGTCCATAATTTTTCCTTTATTTAAAGCGTTCCCTTTTGACGGGCTGAGAAGTAAACGCCCTGTAACGGCCCCTTAAAAGTTCAAAGTGCCAAAAACTTGCAATGAAAACTCCGGTGTGTAGCATTCAGCCCGTTTAATTTGAAAAGGGAAAACTATGGCTAAAGAAGAAGCATTGGAATTTGAGGGCGTTGTGGAAAAAGT
>CAZBTJ010000261.1:0-4052 GCA_964494325.1 uncultured Pirellulales bacterium | reverse complement strand
GACTGCGAACAATTTTCCCGAAACCCGCAATGCCTGGGAAAAACGTGCCCTCTAATGCCCGTCAACCGCCAGGTCTTGAACGTGGAAGGGATCAGAAAGGGATGAAGAAGCTTACGAACATCGCTCGATTTGCGATCCTCGCTCTCCTGGTTCTGGTCATCGGGAGGGACGACACATGATTTGCCTGCGACAGGTCGGTTAAGCCGTTACATCCAGAGAAACTTGCACAAGACCTTGGCCGGAAATTTCAAGTTGCTTCCCCTGAAATATGCGGTAGAATTAGGGTTAATTCGAATTTCAGGACGCTGACATAAGTGCTTGAAATAATAACTGAAGTTTTGCAAACTTCAAGTTTTCAGTTTTTAGCAGGCAAAACGCGTTTTACTAATAACTGAAAACCAAAAACTGTACACCACAGGGCTTTTTGCAAAAGTCCTGTAATAAGTCTGGATTATTGAGTAGGGCAAGGAGATAAGACTATGCTGCAAAGAGGCAAAAAGGGGCTCGTATGCGTCACATTGTTACTGTCACTTGTCGCTCAAACTGGTCAGACGGCTGAAGATAGCAGGATCGCCATTGCGAGCAATGGCGTGGCAAAAGCCGTCATCGTCGTGGCTGAACCGGATGAGTCAGTGCGGTACGCGGCGGCTGAGTTGGCTGACTTTCTCCAGCAGATCACGGGCGATAGCTTTGATATCGTGTCTCCTCCTGCCGTGGGTAAGTCTCGTCTGTTGGTGGGGCCTGAAGCGGCCAAATTAGCTCGGGTTGATGTCTCCTTGGAGGGATTGGGTGCCGAGGGCATTATCATTCGTAACGTGGGGAACGATTTGATCCTGGCAGGCGGAGATCCACGCGGGACACTCTATGCGGTATACACATTCCTCGAAGAGACCCTTGGCTGTCGGTGGTGGTCCTCGAGCGTGAGCTTCATTCCCAAGAAGTCCACAGTGATTGTAAAAAACTTGAATACGCGTTATTGTCCTACTCTGGAATATCGCGAACCCTACTGGTTTGATGCATTCGATGCGGACTGGGCTGTGCGTAATAAAGCCAATGGTCAGCGTCCTGCCCTGGATGCCAAGCGTGGAGGCAAGCATATCTATGAAGGATTTGTCCATACCTTCAATCGCCTCATTCCGCCTGATACCTATTTCAAGGACCACCCGGAATGGTTCAGTGAGATCAAGGGTAAACGGACCTTTCAACGGGCGCAGTTATGTTTGACCAACGAGTCCATGTACCAGGAGCTCCTCAAGAATTTGAAGGCACAGTTGCGAAACAATCCAGCAGCGACCATTGCGTCTGTCTCACAAAATGACTGGCATGGAAATTGTCAGTGCCCCAAGTGTTTGGCCATTGAGAAAGAGGAAGCGAGTCCGGCCGGGTTGATGCTGCAGTTTGTCAATCGTGTAGCAGAGGACATTGAGGATGAATTTCCCAATGTGGCGATTAGCACATTGGCGTATCAGTACACACGAAAGCCACCCAAGCAAACAAAGCCCCGACACAATGTGATTGTGCGACTGTGCAGTATCGAGTGTTCGTTCAGTACCCCTTTGAGTGACGAACGCAACAAAGCGTTCCGCGACGACATCATCGGATGGTCGAAGATCTGCGATCGGCTCTACATCTGGGACTACACCACAAATTTCAGACATCACATCATGCCGCACCCCAACTTGCGAGTCTTGGGGCCCAACATCAAGTTTTTCGTGGACCACAGTGTCAAGGGGATATTTGAGCAGGGCGCTTATACAACTAACGGTGCTGAGATGGCTGAGCTTCGCGCCTGGGTACTTGCCAAATTGCTGTGGAACCCCAACTGTGACGGACAGGCGTTGATTGACGAATTCATTTCTGGGTATTACGGGCCCGCTGGGCCGCACATTAAACAATACCTGCAGGTAACACATGATGCGGTTGAGACCAGCAAAGACTGGCTTGGCTGCTTTTCCAAGGATACGGCCAAGTTCCTTTCATTCAAAACGCTCAGTCACGGCTGGACCCATCTCAAAGCGGCCGAAGCTGCAGTCAAGGACAACCCCGAGTTGCGATTCCGCGTTCAGGTCGCACAACTTCCAGTGATGTACAGCTTTATGATGCACTGGAAACAAATGCGTAAATCAGCCAAAGCCTCTGGTGCTGACTGGCCCATGCCCGAGTCGATTCAAGCGGCCCAAAAGCACTTCATGGAAGTCGCTCTAAAAAAGAAGATGACGCGACTTGATGAGTGGAACGAAGGCTTCGATACCCTTGAAAAAGCGGTTGAACGCGGCAAAAAATAACCACCGTCACATCTTGATCACCATACCAGGTGGTTTATGTTGAAACCCAATCTCCGATCACTGACATCTATGAAATGCTGTAGCCCGACACAGTTGTTTTGGGGGATCTGTCTGATCACGGTCTTGGGATCCGGTGCAGCGAATGCCCAGAAAAACTGGCCTCAGTTTCGCGGCCCCGGTTCAGCAGGGGTATCCAGGGAGTCGGGACTTCCCGACCGTTGGAGCCGGACAAAAAACATTGTCTGGAGAACCGAGCTTCCCGGGCTTGGATGGTCTAGCCCCATCGTGTGGGAAGACCGGATTTTCATCACCACGGTTATCAGTGAGAGGCAGGAGGAAGAAACACCCATAGGTATCCAACCCAATATTGGCGACCGGGGCAAACCCTCGAAGAATCGGCGACGTTGGGTGGTGTTTTGCTTTAGTCTGGAGAAGGGGGATCTTATCTGGGAGCGTGAAGTCCATGCTGGATTTCCTGATTGGCCGCGGCACGTCAAGAATAGCTATGCGTCTGAAACGCCCTGTGCGGATGGACAACGCGTCTACGCCTACTTTGGTAACGTGGGGCTGTTCGCCTTCTCTATGGATGGCACGCCGGTCTGGGAGCGGCATTGGGATCGGTACAAAACGCGGGGCAACTGGGGCAGTGCAGCCTCTCCGATTCTGCACCAGGGTAAGCTGTATCTTGTAAACGACAACGAGGAACACTCGTTTATCGAGGCCATGGATTGTCTCTCCGGGAATACGCTGTGGAAAACGGATCGTAAGGAATGCAGTAACTGGTCCACGCCATTCATTTGGGAAAACCAACAACGGACTGAGATTGTTACACCAGGCACAGGCAAAACAAGATCATATGATCTGGCGGGAAACCAGCTCTGGGAATTCTCCGGAATAAGTTCCATTACCGTGCCCACGCCTTTCAGCGGCCATGATTTGGTGTATGTCGGTTCCGGGTTCAACGGGAGCCGACTACGTCCGCTTTATGCCATTCGGGAGGGCGCGTCTGGTGACATCAGTCTGGCCAAGGGAGAGACTTCCAACCGCTTCATTGCCTGGCGTCAACCCAAGGCCGCGGCCTACAATGTTTCTCCCATTCTACTGGGAGACCAGATCTACGGGCTTCTCGACCGTGGAACCCTTGCCAGTTGGGATGCCAGGACTGGTGAGGAGATTTACCCGTTCCAGAGAATTGATCCAAAGGCAAAGGCATTTACTGTATCTCCCTGGGCTTACGATGGGAAGATCTTCTGCCTGAGCGAGAATGGGGACACGTTTGTGATTCAGGCCGGTCCCGACATGAAGGTTCTCGCCAAGAACAGCCTTGGCGAGATGTGCATGTCCAGTCCAGCCCTGGTGCCTAGTGCCCTGATTTTACGCACTACTGAGGCACTCTACCGGATTGGTGAGTCAGCGTCCCTTGAGTAGAACCCATTTTGTTCTGTTGAAAACTGGTCTCGGGTTTAATGGAGCCGTTGCGCGAACTGTTTTGAACCATTTCCATCATAGAGAGCATCGCACAGCCAAACCTTATAACACTAGAGACCCCGCCAGGATTGGATCATTTTGATTTTACGAAGGATCTTAAACGAAGAAGGACTAATACTACAGCGCAATATGCTCTAATATTATCGGCCCTTGCCGGCCGATAACTTCTTATAAGCATGGTGTTTATAAGGAGAATAGACATGGATGTTGGAACAATTAAAGGTATCGGACGGAAATTGAACTCATTTCTTAAACAATTTGATGGCTGTTTTTCTCGTA
>CAZBTJ010000260.1:0-4066 GCA_964494325.1 uncultured Pirellulales bacterium | reverse complement strand
TCAATGAGCTCACGCACAAAGTGTGCAATCATCTCCGATAGGTTTGTTATAACAGGTGGACGTCCATTCGCGGTTCCTTCTTTCTTCTCGCAAAACACCTACCTGAGTAGTTACGTTTAATGTTGATATAAAGTAAAAGCGTTGTGTTTTCTGCTTAATATCTGTAATATTAAGCAAATTTCAGGGATTCCAAAACATGAGTAAACAGACTGCCATACACAAGCGCCGCCTCCTCGGGATACTGACTCTACTACTAGTGGTCGGCTTCCTGGCGACAAGCCTGATCAGTTACTTCGTGTCTGTCACCATAATGCGTCAGCAGATTGTCACGAACTCCCTGCCGCTCACCAGCGACACGATCTACTCCGAGATTCAGCGGGACCTGCTTGCGCCCGTGTTCATCGCATCGCTCATGGCCCATGATGTCTTCCTGCGTGATTGGTTGCTGAACGGCGAAACCGATCGCGAGCAGATTCGACGGTACCTGCTGGAAATCAAAGAGAAGTATGGCGCCTACTCCAGCTTCCTTATTTCGGAAAAGAGCCGCGAATACTATTACGGCGGCGGTGTGTTGAAAAAGATCACTGAAGATGAACCGCGCGACGCGTGGTATTTCCGGGTGCGGTCGATGATTCCCCTTTATGAGACGAACCTTGATCCGGACATGGCCAACAAGAACGCGTTGACGGTATTTGTGAACTACAAGGTGTTTGGCTATGCAGGAGACTTCCTTGGCGTAACCGGGGTTGGCCTTACTATCCACTCTATCGAAGAAATGATGGAGCACTACAGCCGCACCTACGGTCGCAGTGTCTATTTCACCGATGCCATCGGGAAAATTGTGTTGCGAAATTCGTCTGTTCCGGAGCAGGCTGTTGGATTAAGAGATATGCTTAATACGCAGGCGGCTGTGGCGATGGTGTTGGATGAAGACGTCGCGAAATTTAAAGTACGACGCAAAGGCGTGACGATTCATGTTAACTCCAGGCATATTCCCGAACTGCAATGGTGCCTCGTTGTTGAACAGAGCGAAGGGTCGATGATGCAGCAGGCGTTCCGCGCATTGCTGGTCAACCTGGCATTTTGCGTGCTCCTGACGGGGCTGGTTCTCTGTGTAACCTACGTCAGTGTGGGCGGTTATCAAGTTTGTCTGGACCAAATGATAGACGCAGAAAAGGCACTGCGCCAGGTCACTACTGAGCAGAAAAAAGCGCTCACGAAGCAGCATGAGGAACTGATAGCCAAGACCGCCGAGGTTCAACGTGCCCTCGCCGAAGTGAAGCAACTCAGTGGCTTGCTACCCATTTGTTCGTCCTGCAAGAAGATCCGCGACGACGACGGATATTGGAACCAAATCGAAAACTATATTGGGGAACGCTCGAACGCGCAGTTCAGTCATGGCCTGTGTCCGGACTGCATCATTAAACTCTATCCGGAATATGCTAGTAATCGCATTAGCGAAATCGATAGCACTGATGACCCCTGAAAAAACCGAAAGAACTCCTCGTTTTTGGAAATTTGTGTGTACGAGCATGTGTAAAAGTATGTGTTTTTTCAACTATTTTGACTTCTCGAAGCTCTAACTCTTTCCAATGTCCGTGATGGAATTGAGGACTACGCGTGTAGCTTTTGTTAGCTCTTGTGTCCCGAACTTATTTTTTGTATTATTTGTGTGATAGAGGAGTTTGTCTGGTGCTGGGATATAATCTAACTAAAATAAGGTTTTATTTTGTAATTTCACACAGGAAGGCGGTTTAGTGCCGCTATATGGGGAGAAAAACAATGCAAATAGTATTCGTAAATCATGATATATCAGGTTTGTTCCGGGTTGCTTTTTCTATTTCAGCTACAGCTATGCTGATATGCGCACCTGTATTTTCTGAGTGCCAGGCATTCGAAAAAAAACTTGAGTCACCTACGCGGGGCTTTATTAGTTCCAATCAGGCTGAAACTTGGGAAGAGGGTCTTATATCAGGTAATGGAACAATCGGCGCCAATGTGTTTAGTCGGCCCCTCGATGAAACCGTGATTTTTACGCATGAGCGCATGTTTCTGCCGCAGGGCCCTCCTGTGATGCCGCCCGACAGCGGACCGCGCCTTTTCGAGATTCGTCGTCTGATTGACAAGGGCCTCTATAAGCAGGCTTGCGCACTGGTTTTTGATATTTCAGATCAGGAAGGATTCATGTATCCGGATGCTTTTGTGCCGGCCTTTGACCTGCGTCTGCAGACAAAAGGCGAAAAGAAGATTGCTGACTACATGCGCAGCGTCAACTTTGAAAATGGCGAAACAACCGTTCATTGGGCCGACAGCAAGGGGATTTATGAGCGCCGCATGTTTGTCTCGCGCGCCGATGGTCTGGCAGTGATGTCCATTAACAGCTTGAAAAAGGGTGCTCTTAACTGTCGGTTGACTTTGGCTCCGCGTGAGCTCAGTAAAAAGCTGGGGGCAAAGGCTATTGAAAAATCAGCTACGGTATTTAAAAATCTGGTGACCAATGTAGCTGTTACGGCAACCTCAACCTACGTCTCTTACCGTCATGATTTTCCGAAGGCCTACCCCGGCAGCATTCATGCTATTGAAGGTGTGGCAGCGGTGCATGTCGAGGGTGGCAGCACCACGACAAAAGGTGATAAGCTGGTTATCTCTGATGCCGACAGCATTTTGGTCTTTATCGATGTCGAGCCTGTTTACGATCCTGATAAATCAAAAATTGGAGATATGCGGGCCTCTATAGCGGCTCTGCCTAAAGATTATGATGCTCTACTGAAGAGGCATGCCGTTATTCATGGTGAGATGTTCAATCGTGTTACGCTTGATATCGGGGGCGGTGCTGATCGTAAGCTGACAACCGAAGAGCTGCTTGGAAAATCAACAAATGCAAAACTTAATCAGGCCCTGATCGAAAAAGAGTTTGATGCCGGACGTTACAACATTATTTCCTCCACCGGTGAGCTTCCTCCGGTCTTACAGGGTCTCTGGGGTGGCACTTACAGCCCGGGATGGGCCAGCGACTATACTCACAACGGCAATGTGCCTGCGGCTATTGCGGCAACAATTCGTGGCAACACCCCCGAGTTGATACTGGCTTATACCTCATATATTGAGTCGATAGTGCCCTATCTGGAGATCAATGCAGACCGGATCTTTGGTTGTCGCGGAGTTGTTCTGCCATCGCGTAGCACAACACATGGTTTTAATAATGCGTTTAATGCCCGCTTCGCAGGAGCTTACTGGGTTGCCGGCGCTCCCTGGGCTGCGCATTTCTTCTATGATTACTATCTTTATACCGGCGATGAAAAATTCCTGGCTGAACATGCGCTTCCCTTTATGGAAAAATGTGTTTTGTTCTTTGAGGATTATCTTTACGAAGGGCCCGATGGCAAATACATCTTCTCGCCAACCCAATCACCTGAAAATTCACCCGCCAATACTAAATCACAGGCCACCTTTAACTCCACAATGGATGTTGCGGCAGCGCGTGAGCTGTTGATTAATACAATTGCGGCCTCAGAGAAACTTGGCGTAAATAAGGATAAGGTCACGCTCTGGAAAAAGATGGTTGAAAAACTACCGCCATATCTTATCAGTGAGGGTGGTTACGTTCAGGAATGGATTACCCCTAAACTGAAGGACCAGCTGAACCATCGCCACTCATCACAGCTTTATGCCCTCTACGATGGCATGCCTGCGGATATTGAAAAAGATGTGCGTCTGCAGTCGGGTTTCAGAAAGATCATTGACATTAAACTCAATAAGCATTGGAAAAATAATTCCAGCGGGTTCATGTCGTTCGGTCTAGTGCAGCTTGGACAGGCTGCTACGAGCCTTAAAGATGGAGATTTGGCCTATCAGTGCCTGATTCCTTTGGTGCAGCGCTACTGGTTGAGCAATCTAGCCTCGATGCATAATCATAAGACCCTTTTTAATATGGATATCAGCGGTGGCATGCCGGCCGTGATACTGAAGATGCTGGCTGAATCAAATCCAGGCCGACTTCAGTTGCTGCCTGCACTGCCCTCTGAATGGTCGCAAGGCAGCGTAGAGGGAATTCTCTGTCGTGGTC
>CAZBTJ010000259.1:0-4088 GCA_964494325.1 uncultured Pirellulales bacterium | reverse complement strand
CTTGACCGATTTTTGAGGGGCACCCAAACAGGGCCGTGCTCTCTGTCACATCAAGAAAGGCTTCATCCAGAGAGATCGGTTCAATTTGAGGGGTATAGGTCTGGAATATGGCATGAATCTGCTGCGAGAGTGACGCATATCGACTCATGCGGACTGGCAACACGATCGCATGACCACACAATTTCATGGCCTGTGACATGGGCATGGCACTGTGTACGCCAAATTTGCGTGCCTCATAAGAGGCGGCGCACACCACACCTCGCTGATCCGAGGCACCGCCCACGATCACGGCTTTGCCCAAGAGCTCTGGGTTGTCAAGCTGTTCCACAGACGCATAAAACGCATCCATATCCACATGAATGATTTGACGATTTTCTGAATCAGGTTTAGTCATGGTTCAAAATCATCTTGTTTGACATGAGGATTACCCATCCTTTTCTAAGACCATGGTCAGGCCAATTCTATAGGAATATGACTCTCATTGTTCATTGAGCGACCAGTCGTACTTCAGATACTTGACCTTGAAATTTCCTCTGTACAGGTAGGGTCTGAAGAGTCCATCAACGTGGGGTGTGATGCCATTAAAGACGGCACTCAGCGTTTTGTTGAGCTTGCCCGTATTTTCGGCTGGCGCATAGGTTTTTACAAAGTCTTTACCATACCATTTGAAAATAGGGGACAGATAGACAATGTTTTCTTTTCTGTCAATCTTGAATTTATCACGACTATTGAGAAACCTGGCTGTCTGATCATTGAACTGATCACTGAGGGTGGCCCCGGAATAGGGTTCATTGCGTAAAGGAGGACAGCCCTTGGCCGCGCAGACCAGGGCCATGTGAATGCGAGGTTCATTAAATTGGGCACGCAGGATCTTGTGTTCGATGTGCTTCAGAGTGATGGGGCGATTTAGCACGGTGAATTTGAGTTTTTTCCATACACCTGAGATTTGCCGAATGCTGTTTTGGGGGTAAGTGAAAGAGCGAAAGAACGAGGGCTTGATGGGGTAGTGATCAATGATGGCCTTGAGGGTCAGACTGTTGTAGACATTGATCCAGAAGGCGATCTGGTCGGTCTCTGGCCATTGGTCAAACGCTGACTGAGGCAGGGTTGCTGCATAGTCGAGATAGGTATTCAACGCCTGGGGATTGCTTTTCAACGCCCTGTAATCGACCATGCCCCAGTCATTCACAACCGCATTGAGGGCCTGGGCATAGGCGTCTGTGGCTGAAGATATCGGAGAAACAGGTTGAGCAGACACAACCGTGTTGAGCGCAATCATCCAGATGAGTAAAATAGGGGTCTTCATAGTTGGGCAGCCTTTCAGATAAACTGCGGATTATATCAGGACTTTTGCAAAAAGCCCTTTGGTGTACAGTTTTTGGTTTTCAGTTTTTAGTAAAACGTGTTTTTTTATGCTGTAAACTGCTTACTGTAAACTGAAAACTTGAAGTTTGCAAAACTTCAATTATAGGTAACTATTTGATTCAAGGTTTCATTTTCTTATGTTCTTGCCACTTTTTCAAGGGCTATTGTGGTTTGTACAGGCGAGCTAATGTCTCTGGGCTGACCCCCATATGGGGTGTTATAGTAGGCCACCAAGAAAACATTGTCAAGGAATCGGCATTCTTGACGCCTTCCTTGGGCGAAACTGTTTGAAAAAAAATGGTTTCCCTGATATCATCCCTCGTCAGACTGTTGTCAGAATTGAGGCACTGGTTGGAAAAGACCGATCTGGTACGTTAGAGCCAAGACCTGTTTTCCGAGATTGACCGTAAAAGGAATGAATAACGACTTGAACCTTCAAACAAAGGAGTCACACGATATGGGTGAAAAAGTTAAAGGTAAAAAAGAACAAAAGAAAAAGCCCCTGCTGAGTCAAAAGGAAAAACGAAAAGCAAAGAACGAAAAGAAGAAATAACCCCTCGTGTTTCGCATAAGGCGACTAAGCCCCATTGATTCACTTGCATTGAGGGCTCACTCCAAAACAACAATGCCGTTGTTTTCGAGTGGGCCCTGGCCCATCTGGGTCAGGCACAACCGGACACGGCGTCAGCGTTTCTTCTGACGCAACTTCCTGATGGTGTCCTCTGAAATGTTGGACTGTTTGAATTTGATCAGTTCCTTGGCGCTGAGGGGCTCATAGGCCGGGTCTGAGAAGGCCGCACCATAGTCAGCCGTCACATTGTATCTGTGTAATTCGTAGAGATCCTCCAGGGAGGGGGTGTAATTGGCCTTTTTCCACTTGCCTGCTTCATCCGGATCGAGGTTTCTGGTATAGGCCCAGTAAAGTTGCTCCAGATCAAGGTCATAGCCCACCTGTTTCCAGGCAGCGGTCGTTTTGGGGCGAAGGTTTCGAGTCTTGACCCAGTACAGTTCTTTCAAGTCAAGGTCATAGCCTGCTTGTGCCCAGGCCGTGGCTGACATAGGTTTCAGGTTTCGGTTCTTGATCCAGTAGAGCTGCTCCAGGGTCAGGTCATATCCCACCTGTCTCCATTCAATGGCAGAAGCTGGTTTCAGATTGCGGTTCTTGACCCACTCGATCTGGTCCAACGTGAGTGCGTGCCCGGCGTCCTTCCATTGAACGGCCGAGTCGGGCCTGAGATTTCTGTTCTTGATCCAATACACCTTTTCAAGGGTGACATCAAAACCGATGTCCTTCCACTGTTTTGCCATGTCAGCCTTCAGATTTCTATTGTGAGCGTACACGAGTTGCTTGGCTGACAGACCATACCCATGCTTTTTCCACGTCATGACATAGTCCGAAGAGACGTGATATCTGGCCAGTTCCACATACTCTTCGGCCTGGAATGTGTGGCCCGTGTCAACCAGTGCCTGAATGTCAGCGGCCTGGAAACCGTCACAGGCCAGATTGCCCGCGTCGGCCATATCAAGCTCCACACCGCAATCGGCGTAGGCAAGCAAGTCGACGGCATCCACCTGTTTGCAGATAAGCCCAAAGACCACGTCCAACGAGGGGGTGTCTCCAAACGCTTTTTCAAGCCTGGCCAGTGGTTCGAAATGCGTGTTAATGTTGACCCTGCCCGATGCACCGTTCTGCTCCGTCTCACCCGAAAAACAGACTGTACCAAGATCGCTCTCAAATTGAAGTTTTATCGACTCATCGGGTTGACTGGACTTGGGCCAGACGGTTGCGTTTTCTTCTTCGATCCGAAGGCTCTGGTGCATGGACTGAAGATCCTGCGTGTCATACCTAGTTTCCAGATTCAGCCATACCTGAGATGGCTTGGCGTGCCATTGATGTGGGCTGGTCCATTGGCGTTCGAAAACATGATCTTGACCTGATAAGGGTGTGTTGTCATGTTCTAGCAAAAGGATTTCTATTGTTGCCTGGTTACTATAACGATGGGAGTGTGATCTCGTGATCTTGCAGCCAGCCATCAGGCTGGCAAACGCTAATCCCCACAGCATACACATACGTCTTATCGACATCTCATGCTCCTGATAGAATTTCCATGTCATTGGTTACAAGACTAGACGCAAAATGGCCCAAGATGTTACATAATTCTCCAAGGAACCTCCAAAAAAGCGGGACGTCAGCCTACGGGCTAACGAATCACGAATCACGAACATCGAATCACGATTTAAACCACGAATCACATGGTGCAGCCTTTGGTTGCAGTCAAACCTATCACCCTAAAGATCCCACCTGGAATGAATTATTTGACTTTTCGAAGGATCTTAAATGAAGAAGGACTAAGGCGTTCTTAAAAACAGCTTTCAGCATTCAGCTCTCAGCCATCAGCTCCTTTGAACCGCTTCGCGTACTGAATATTTTAACTACGAAAGGCGCGGAATATCGCGAAAAGAAATGAATTACTTCGCGTCCGCTCGCTGTACTCACTCAAGGCGCCAAGGCGCAAAGAAAAGCGACCGAACACCGTATTACCGTTACACTGCCACACCGTCACACTTCTTACTCTTCTGTGTCATTCTGCGTCTTCTGCGGTTGAGTTTCTTTTTTAACCATGGAGGTCATGGCGCAGCCTTCGGCCGCATCCAATCCTTATCATATCAACGACTCCACCTGGAATAGATCATTTGGACTTTTCGAATGATGTGAAACGAAG
>CAZBTJ010000258.1:0-4156 GCA_964494325.1 uncultured Pirellulales bacterium | reverse complement strand
ACACTCAGTTCCCGAAGTATTTTCCTGTGGATCGCAATCCCGCATGGAAGGGTGTGCTTGTGCATGTTGCCCCAACCGCATTGGCAAGAAAACTCTAGAGAACGCTGCCTACGAGTTCACAACACTGCAGGGCCAAAAACTGCTCATCTTGTCACTCGAATTCGCTCCGTCTGACCCGGTCCTGGCATGGGCGAAAGAACTCGTTGCACGCGACGCCTACAAAGACCGATTCGTAATCCTTCAGACACACTCATTCATAAATTCACTGGCCAAAGGGAACGCACGCATCGAAAAGGAAGGGTACGCGATCAAGGACGCGAATTACGGCCAAGCCGTTTGAAGGGGCTAGTGAATGGTGGCTGGTTGTTATCTTGTTGAATCACTGCGTGGACTGATCTAATAGCCCCCTCAATCCTCGGGGTGACAGGGTCGGTTCGTAGGTTTGTTCAAGTATCGCCAGCCAATTAGCGTCGAAGTGAACGACCATGCCCAGAGGGCATGGCTTCAGTTTACCCCTAAAAGGGGTTTCCATAGGGAGTCCGCTATTGTCCAACAGATCCCTCGACAAGCTCGGGATGATTAAGTCACCTCGTGTGTATCATCAGGGGTCGAACACAACTCTGTCATTCCGAGCGCAGCCGAGGAATCTATAAAAAAAGCCCCGCGAAGTGGATCAACTGTGACCATACCCACAGGACATGGTTTGCTTTCGGAATCAACTCACGGCTTGTCAGCATCGCATCTATGCGTTTATCCTGACGCTAGTCCCGAACGGGTCTGTGCGAGGGGTTGGGCTCAAGGAACTCTGGACGTTGAAATGACATCGACAGTTTGATATTGCGGGGCCCTGGACTCTGCCTGATGCAGGCAAGCTAAAAAACACAAAGACTATAAATCAAGCAGGACCTAAGCCGACGAATCGACATAGGTCCTGCTCTTTATGAAGGAGGTTAATGCTTAACCTGTTTTACTCATCATGAATAACCAAACTACTGATCAAACGGCTCTGTTCGACCGGCCAACCCGGCCACTTCACCCAGAGATAGAGCACGATCATACACATAGACATCATCAAGTTCGCCTGGCAGATATCGAATCAAGTCGTCAGGCTTGAGTACACCCATGGTAAAACTTGGTACAGTCTCAAAGAGGGTGTCGTCTGCAGCCGAACCCGCTTCAGCACCATTGATATACATGGCAATGGTAGCGTCTGTCTTGACCACTGTCAGGTGATACCAGGTACCGTCATCAAATCCTGGTGCACTGTAGACATTGGAACCACCACTTGTACCAAAGGGGAAACGATGCAGGTAACGAATTGAACCGTCGGCCCGAAGTTCCATAAGGATACCATGGCCACCGTCGGCATTGACCAGGGACAGCAAGTCAGCACTGCCAGTCACATCGTCTGCACGGAACCACATACTGATGGTGTAGTTTTGCAGCAGGTATGATCCCTCAACCAACACATAATCGCTAGTACCATTCAATTTGATGGCTTGACCATTCTTACCTAAAACATAGGTGGGTGCGCCCTCTACGGTACCAGGATTGTTGCCTGTACTATCTAACGTGTCGCCGTCAAACGCGTAATGTGCAATCAGACCTGACGCATCAGGTTGAACGGGTGTCACCAGTTGGCGATCCAGAGGAGACAGCACGATGTCATCAAAGTACACCACACCAATGCCACCCTGGAAACCAATGGTCAATTCAGTCACACTGCTCAGATTGACACCAATCAGGTCACTCAGATCAACATACCACGTTTGCCAGATCTTCTGTTGAAGGTTGGCGAAATCACTTTGATACGCCACGCGTGTGCCATTGATCTCCACATACATTTGCGTGGTGGTATTGGCAGCATCACCAAAGAACTGGAATGTCAATCCCTTGACGCCGTACTGAGTCCAATTCTGAGGTACAGCAAAGGACCGTGAGGTTTCGGCAACCGCGGTTGTTGAGCCATTATTGTAGTATAACGGCATGGACTGCTGACCGCTCTTGACGATCGTGGTCTCCATAATGGAGCCGTTATAATGGGGGCTCGCCACACTCCAGATATCGTGGCCAACGCCAGAACCGGTACCATTACCACCATACCCGGCAGGGAAGAACTCATCAGCGGAATAGCCAAATCCATCCAGCCAGACCTGGAAGGGACGATCTGGACTCTCGTTACCGTAACTCTCAAAATCATCAACAACCATGACTGCGACTGTTGAGAAGCTCCACACCGGACCTGCCCAGACAGACACGGCCTCTGCATTGTTCACTTCATCCACTCGCCAGTAATAGGTCTGACCCAGCTGAATATCAAAATCGCTGAGGTTGATACTATTGGTATTGGCTGTGGCAGAGGGTGCTGTACCAGCAGCGACTTCATTGGGATCGGTGCTGAGATAGACAATACTCTGAGCTGCTTCACGGCCTGCACGCCATAACAGGACAGCATTTGGAAGAATGTCTGTTGATCCTGATGCCGGGTCTGGTGTACGAGCTGCGGCAGGAATCGCATTGAATTGAACTTCACTGAGGCTGTAGGACTGCATAAAGCCGCCCCAGTTGCTTTGAATATTCAAACGAACCATCTTGGCGGCTACGCCACCCATGTCGACTTCATCATACTGATTATATGTGGCTGAACCTACGGCACGGCTGAGTTCATTGACATCTTCGAGCACATCCCAGGTCTCACCATCCTTTGAATACTCAAGCTTAACTTGTTTAATGCCATAGCCAATAAAGCCCTCTGCAGAACTGTTGGAGTTCCAGACTTTCATGGTATCCAACTTTTTAACTTCATCGAATTCGTACTGAATCCATGGGGCCATATCGCCCATTTCCGTAAACCACATGGTCTCGGTGGCGATGCCATGCGTATTGTCCTCTTCCAATCCTGAACCATCCAGGGTTTTTTCAGGCATTGAGGAGTCATTGGACCAACTGGATGCCGTTGCAATTATCTCAGAGCCCGCAATCTGGATCGAATACGGTTCAACCTCGAAACTCCAGACATTACCTTTAAAGATCGTGTTGTCCGGTGCTCCATTGACTTCATCCACACGCCAGAAATAGGTTTTACCAAAATCAAGACGACCCGGATCAAACGAATTCGCATCCATGTTTGAAGCTGTTGCCACTGTCGCAGTATTAACATCCTCAAAACTCACGCCAAAGTACATATTACGCGTTACAGAGGAGTCACTTGGTGTCCATGACAACACTGTGTCACGCAGTACATCGGTTGTTGCATCAGCAGGGCTGGGAGCAGAAGCGACTCCAAATGTCTCGCCCATCAAAAAACTGACGGCATTGAGGAAAATGCTCTGGCCGTCTTCCGTGAGGTTCATCGCCCCGAGTAATGATCCACCAGCCACATCGCCGTTATTGTTACCCGTGGCAAACCACATCCTGGGCGCCGCTGGAACCTGACCGGCTCCACTGTAAAACTCAGTTCCGGCCTCCCAATAGGTGATCCAGAGCCGCCCATCGCTGTGAGTTCCCAGAACCAAACCATTGCCTCCATCTGTTGCATCTGTTAAACTAGCCGTTTCCGTAAGCATAGAGATTTCATTACCAGCTGAAGCCACACCTCTGAAAATGGGGTGATCTACTGCAATTACCATGCTGTCTCCAGGCCCGATACTGGGACACCCGGTGTTGCTGACCCATTTCCAACGGCTGCTACGAATAAGCCAGGAACTGCATTGAATCAAAGGAACCGTGAGGCTGTTCCACTGTGTGGGTTCGTCACCATTATTGTAGTCACCACTGTTGGTATCACGGCTGACAATCACCAGATCCGCTTCGTTCATAGCTGCGATCTTGGTGTCATCCAGATCCTTCATATCGGACCGCGTAACCGTGTGTCCGGCTCCCTCCAACAACACTTGCCAATCGCTGAAACCATCAACAGCCCCTTCATCAACCCAAATAATAGTACCGGCGTTGGTTGCCTGTACCAGACAAAGCAATACCGTTAACAATAATGTCATAAGTTTCTTCGACATGATGTTCCTCCATACCTATATAGAACGTTCTCAAAATAAGCCTTCGTCTCTACATAGAGACAAAGCAGTCATAGTTATCTTGGACAAGAATTACGGTTTCAACGATTCCGGCTACCACGAAGTATCGTGTCTTGTTCATGTGC
>CAZBTJ010000257.1:0-4182 GCA_964494325.1 uncultured Pirellulales bacterium | reverse complement strand
TTTGGAGATGGGAGCCGATGATTATATATCAAAGCCCTTTGGTGTGCGTGAGGTGCTGGCGCGAATCCGAGCTGTTACGCGAAGGTTGAATCGTTCTCAGGGCGATGCTGAGGCGCATTCATTTATGATGGATGACCTGAAAGTTGTACCAGACGAGCTACGTGTATATCGGGATGAAGCTCCGATAGATCTGAGTATTCGGGATATAAAGATGCTGGAGCTTTTTCATAGCAACAAAGGGCAGGTGCTGAGTCGGGATACGATCATGGATGCGTGCTGGGGGCTGGACTATATGCCCAGCAGCCGTGCCCTGGATCAGCACATCTCACAGCTGCGCAAACGGATCGAACTTGACCCATCCGCGCCGCGCATTATCTGCACCGTTCATGGTGCTGGTTATCGGTTTGAGAGCTAAAGCTGTTTTCACCCGCAACCAAATAGGCAGTAAGTCACGGGAAATATTTTTGACAGGATTACATGATTAACATGATTAAGATGATATTGCATTAGAAAAAGCTCATGAAGTGCAATTGATTAACTACTTAACTGCAACAGGTAACGATGCCGGGCTGGTTATTAACTTTGGTCCTGAATATGTAGAAATCAAAAGGAAGGCGAAGACTCCTTTAAAATAATCATGTTAATCATGTAATCATGTCAAAAAAACCAGCGACGCAAAGACACACTACGCACCTACATTTTTCTGCCCCTCTATTTTTCTACCTCAAAAAAAGCTTAAGTTCCACCCCATTAGACATACGCGTCAAGCTAAGCGGCTCTGTTTTCACTGAGGTCCTTAATGCTGTGCGGGGCAGTAGGTGCTGCCGCTATGAGGCGCACCACCAATAGGTATGGCCATTCGTATGCTACGGCGCAATACTGGTGCGTCTCATAGCGACAGCACCTACTTGTTATATCTTTAAAAATTCTGCCCCTGCTTTGCCCCATGAGAAACCCGGAAGAGTCCATAAATAACAAGAAGTTGACCCGTTGCATTTGTGCAGGTTAATATTGTTGTTTGAAAGGGGTGCATGAGCAGAGAAGTTAAGATGATTTGGGTTGCTGTAGTGGCCGCCATCTCTGTGGCAATAGTTGTTCCGTTTCTACTCAGGTCTTGAAGAAATCGCGTGATTACTGGCGAAGATTTGGTGAAGACCTTGTTTATGGAATTGATGAGGTGATAAAAACCGAGTGGGTGAAAACGTCTTTCAATTGAAATGGTTTAAATCATTTTGCCAAGTATTATTGACAAAAACAAAAAAAAGCACGGGGTTAACCCCGTGCTTTCTTGATATTGGAATTCAGATAATGCGCGGCGAGCGCACTATTGAAGCTTATTCTTCGCCGAGTTTGTCGGCAATGTCATCGTCCAGATCCCAATTGCAGTAGACATCCTGCACATCTTCATGCTCTTCAAGCATGTTGATGAATTTGCTACATGACTGAGCAACACCCAGGACAGCAACGGGAACGGTCTGTGTGGCAACGAGTCCGACCTGTGAATTTTCTATATCGTATGAGAGTCCGGCTTCTTCGAGAGCGGCGCAGACTTCATTGAACATGGCTGGTTCGGTATCAATTGTGAAACCGCCCTCGTCAGTTTCCATATCGTCGGCACCTGCGCCAAGGGCAATTTCCATGACCTTATCTTCAGTGAGTCCTTCGACTGCAGGAATCATGATTGTGCCTTTACGTACAAAACCGCGGGCAACAGATCCAAGACTTGCAAATTCAGAGTTATTCTTCTTGAAGATGTTACGAATTTCTGCAGCTGCGCGATTCTTGTTATCCGTCAGAACCTTGACAACCAGCCCAACTCCACCGCCTGCATAACCTTCGTATGTTATCTCTTCCAGGACATCTGCAGCCAGCTCTCCTGTTCCCTTTTTAATTGCGCGATCGATATTATCGTTCGGCATATTAGAACCCTTAGCTTTAGAGATCAGGGTTCTGAGTGAGGGATTGGCTCCCGGATCTGCTCCACCTTGCTTGACCACAATTGTGATTTCCTTTGCAATTCTGGAGAAAATCTTACCGCGCTTGGCATCAGCCGCGCCCTTTTTATGCTTAATCGTTTGCCATTTACTATGTCCGCTCATCGTTAACCCTTTCTGCTGTAATAAATTACAATATTTTTTTCTAATATGGTTTAGTTGACGTGGTTCAATTCACGCCTACAGAGCCCTTGCCTGAGGGCATCTCCTGCCCTAACAGGCCGGCAGGCACGTCACCTTCAAATTCCTGAATCCAGCCATTCTCGAAGCCTAGGTCAGCCGCAGCTTCGGTAAGTTTTTTATACTCGTTCTGTTGAACTCTTGAGTTCCAGCCATCTTGTTTCAATGCTTTGTGAACCGGTGTGTATTGCGACATGACGCTTATGTGCATATCGTTTCCGGCATTAGCAGCAATCCACTCCAAATTGGATATTGCCTCATCAACGCGTCCCGGCAGTGCCAATATGCGGCAGATCACTCCCCGCACGGCTATGCCGTCACTATCCAGCTTCAGAGGACCCAGTTCATTCCAGAACCATTTAACCGAGGCTCTTGCTTTTTCCACGTACTGTTCCGCATCGCTGCCCGCGAGCGCCGATGCAGGTGAAGAGTAACGAAGATCAACAAGAGCTATGTCAATCAGGCCTTTATATTGCTTTAAAGTCTTTTCTGACTCAAAACCCGACGTATTATACACGAATGGCAGGATTTTTCCAGTTCGAATTAACGGATTAACCGCTTCTTTTATCTGGGGCAGCCAGGGAGTTGGTGAAACCAGGTTCCAGTTATGACACCCCTGATCGTGAATTTCTTCGAAAATTGAGCTAAGTTGGTCAATTGAGAGGTCCTCCCCCTTACCCTCTTGACTCCATGGATAGTTCTGGCAGTAAATGCATCTAAGAGTGCAATGCGAGAAGAAAATTGCCCCGGAACCACGTTCGCCGGTGATGGGGGGCTCCTCGCCAAAATGGGGACCATAGCGAAACACACGCGGAGCAGCACCTGCCCGGCAGTAGCCGATCTGGCCTGTCTCTCGGTTGACTCCGCATTCGCGGGGACATAGGGTGCAGTTCGTTAGTTCGTTCATTAGTTAGTTAGTTCGTTAGTGCATTAGTTCGTTAGTGAATTGATTACTCGCGATCTTCGTTCTTTATAACTCATAGTTCAATGGGGGGCATGGAATCTTTGCTGAAGGGAGAGAGGTCGCGCAGTTTTTTGATTACGGGCGGGAATTTTCCCAGAACGTAGTCAATTTCAGCTTCGGTTGTATAGCGGCTGAGGCTGAATCTGATGGAGCCGTGTACAGCAGTGAATGGAACACCCATGGCACGGATCACATGTGATGGTTCCAGTGACCCGGCAGCGCAGGCTGAGCCGGTTGAAGCGCAGATGCCGAGATCGCTGACATGGTAGAGGATAGCTTCACCCTCAATGAACTCGAAGCTGATATTGGTTGTATTGGGTAGTCGGTTAACTGTGTCGCCATTGATTCTGGCATCGGGGCATGTTGTCATTAATCCGTTTTCCAGCTTATCACGCAGATATGTAAGCTGTTTATCTTCTGCCACCATATTTTCAGATGCAAGTTCGACTGCTTTGCTAAGGCCCACAATGTATGGAACATTCTCGGTTCCACCGCGTCGGCCGTTTTCCTGATGTCCACCCAGCATGAATGTGTGCAGGCGGGTGCCGCGGCGCAGATAGAGGAAGCCGATGCCTTTGGGAGCATGGATTTTATGACCGGAGATTGAAAGCATGTCGACCGGCATTTTCTGGACATCAATCGGTATTTTTCCGGCAACCTGGACCGCGTCTGTATGAATGATGGCTCCGGCTTCCTTTGCCAGAGAGGCAATCTCCTCCATTGGAAAGACGACGCCGGTCTCATTATTGGCCCACATGATACTGATCATTTTTTTATCATCGCCTTGAAGTGCGTCCCGGTAGGCATCCATGTCCAGCTGCCCCAGATTGTTGACGCCAATTTCGGTGACTCTGTGGCCCTTATTTTTGAGATTGCGGCATGGCCCCAGAACTGCGGGGTGTTCCACCCGTGAGGTGATGATCTTGGCATTGCGGCCCAGCACCTCAGCGCAGCCGTTGATGGCCATGTTGTCGCTCTCGGTTCCGCAACTGGTGAAGATGATCTCGGATGGATCTGCATTTATGAAGGAGGCAATCTTTTCGC
>CAZBTJ010000256.1:0-4208 GCA_964494325.1 uncultured Pirellulales bacterium | reverse complement strand
GGAAGACAGAGAGGTAGCCACACGACTCACCATTGCTGAGACAGGCACGTTCTGAACTGCGCAAGGCAGGTTATCAGCATCCCTTCTTCTGGGCAGGGTTTATACTGGTAGATGAGAAGTGAGAAATTTTTGCAATAGATTCGATAACAACAGTAGAAGGCAGTCCAGACGACCGTCAAAGAACAGGAGGTAAGAAAAGGAGGCCCACTACATCAAGGAACCTGCCTTTGTCTTGGGTCCGGCGGGCGTGGACCTGAAGTACCACAACAAGGATGATTTTCCGACCATAACGGATGTGATGGGTCTGCAGCTCAACTCGGTCGTGGCGGCCATTATGGCGTGTCCACCGGGTGTAAGGAAAGGGGCTACATGGGGAAGAGGGGACGCCGGTACGGTCAATGGGCAAGAGATCTTGGAATTAGTGGCGCTGATTTTCCCCTATGTGCAGAAAACCCATAAACAAATGAGGCTTCTATGAAACGATTAACGCAATGTTTCTATCTTACCTTTGTTCTCTCTGCCCTCATCGTGGCTGGCTGCTCCCGCGATTCTGAGGAAGAGGCCCCGGCTGTTTCGCCGGTACGAGAAAGCGTGACCAAACCAGTCAGCAAGCCAACAGAGGCTTGGAGTGGTCAGTTTTACTGGACAACCGGAGCCAAGGGAGAGCCACTGAGAAAACTCGTTCCTTGGCAACCAATTCCAAATCCCTGTCCACCGGGATTCTGGAGGTTCCGCATGTTGTACCCGCGTGAAACCAGTTCCGCAAAATCCACTGGAGAGACGGCTGGTGCTGCTGCCGAAACCATGATCAGAAACCCGCAACTGGTATGTGTCGCTTTTGCCAACTTCGAGAGTAATCCGAAAGGGGGTTTTGTTCCCACAGGATGGTGTTTCTGGTTCTCAAATCGAGATCAGGGGGTCTTCGTGAGGATCGATGCAAACGATCCTCCTGAGGTTGACCAATGGAAAGGAGCAGGCCGACGGCCATTCCGTCCGCTGCCACCCGACTGGTTGGACAGCTCAACCGTTCTCCAACTGGCAGAAAAAAATGGTTGGGGTGTCATCAAAAATCTCACTGCTCCCGGAGTCGGTAGTATGCGCCTCCAGATGACAACTCCCGGTCCTGTCAATGCACCGTCAGTGCCAATGTGGCAGACGCCCTTTGTCTCCTGCCAGATGATTGGTGAGAAGAAAGTGACGGGTAACATCTTCGTTCATGGAACATCTGGCGAGATATTCTTTTCATCTCCCCTGTTTCCTGCTGGGGTTCAAACCACGGACGGTAGACAATCCAAATCGACCTCAGCACAAACGCCGCCGCGCTCGAAACAGAAGCCCCCTCAAAGCGACTTTCCCATTCCAATTAGAACGAGGGGCACTCTCGGTGAAATGCTGCTGGATGGCACATGGGTGGCTCGGCTGGACAAGTTCATTATCGACGTGGATGCTGGCCGCCACGGACCAGAGGATGTACACAAATTCCAATTCGTGGTCGGGAATCCATTACCACAACCTCTCAAGTTCGACACCGTCATTGCAACTACTTTTGGCCAAAACGGCTCAAGGCACATCACTCGGTTCGAAAACCAGTACAAACTGGAATTTGAGCAAGGAGTGATACTGACGGCGACGGTGCCATTTGGCACCGTAAGCAAGCCGCAGAAATTCGTCCTCGAAATCCAACAGGGAGGCCGGGCCATCGGTGGGGCGATGACACATGACGTATCGCATTCGTCACCTACCCATACCGTGCAATAGACTGCTTTCCATCCGACCTCATTTTATTTTGGTTATGATGGGAAATTTGGAGTGTATGGTATGGCCGATACCGCTGAAGCTTGCCGTGGGAGCATATTGTTGGGGCAAGCCCGAGCAATCGAATTTCAAGAAGTTCCAACTGGAGGGCCAAAGATGATGAAGATCGAAGTTACACACTATGCTCAATCGGGAAAACCAATATATAAGGGATATGTGTATATCCAAGCGGGGTTCAGTGGCGGGAAGCTGATAAAGACAGAAGACATAAGTGGGCAAAAGCAATTCACCATGTTTGGAAGTTGGCCGTTTAAAAATTAGTTTCTACCAATAAATGTACTATGTTCCAAGAATTAGAAAAGAAATGAGCACATCGAGATCCACTGATCCGGGTTGGCTTGTCAACGATAGTAACCTCCAGAAAAAATGGTAGTTACATAATGGCGAATGGATGTCAATCACCTCAATCGACAATAGACTCTCTATGAAAAACACTCGGAGTGACCTCCGAGACGAAACCGGCCGGTGAATCCTTGGACCTGAGCCCAACAGCCAAGACCGCGATACCTCGAAAATTGGCTTGTCAGATACGCGCGAGAAGAAAACTTTGAAGGCGTGATATCAGATTTTGTTTCTATTTTGAGATGGGAAGGAGGAAATGCCGTGATAAGGTCAATAAGACTTGTGTGCATAACGGTGGCACTCATCTGCCAATGGGTTATCCCGACGGTTGGAGCTACCCTTGAAGATGCAGATAGGTTGAACGCTCGCGTCGTGCAATTGTATCAACTGGGCCGCTACGCAGAGGCAATCGGCCTTGCTGAAAAGGCCCTTACTATTGCTCGACAGCTCCCGGGAAACCATCCTTCAACAGCCAGCAGCTACAATAATCTGGGCACGCTTTATGAGGCCACTGGGGAGTACGGGAAGGCCGAGTGTTCGTACCAGAACGCCTTAGCGATCTGGAGGAAGGCTCTGGGGGACAAGCACCCGTTAACAGCTACAGCATATAACAACTTGGGAAATCTCTATAGAACAATAAGTGATTACCGGCAGGCTGAATCCATGCTCCAGAAGGCTCTGGAGATCAAGAAAAACGGTCTGTTCAAGAAGGACCGGTCAACAGCCACAGCATACAACAATTTGGGAGATCTCTATAGAGAGTTGGGAGATTACGCCAATGCCAAGCCCCTTCTCCAGAAGGCCCTGGCGATCTGTATTGAGGTCGTGGGAGTGAAGCACCCAGATACGGCCCAAAGCTACGGCAACCTGGGGAGGCTTTACAAATCCATGGGGGAGTACGGGAAAGCTGAACCCCTTCTCCAGAAGGCCCTGATGATCCATAAGGAGGTCCTGGGAGAGAAGCACCCGGATACGGGTACAAGCTACAACAACCTGGGTACATTTTATGTGTCCATGGGGGAGTACGGGAAAGCCGAGCCCCTTCTCCAGAAGGCTCTGGCGATTACAACAGAGAATATGGGAAATACAAGTACAAGCTACAACAACCTGGGGTTGCTTTATCAATCCGTAGGCGATTACGGGAAGGCCGAGTCCCTTCTCCGGAAGGCCCTGGCGATCTCTGTTGAGATCAATATGGTGGGGGAGAAGCACCCATTAACAGCCATAGGCTACAACAACCTAGGAAATCTCTATGAAACCATGGGTGATTACGCGACGGCTGAGCCCCTTCTCCAGAAGGCTTCAAGGATCAATGAAGAGGCCTTAGGAGAGGAGCATCCTTCCACGGTGGTAACTTACTGTAATCTTGGCTTTCTTTATCTGTCCATGGGCAAGGCGGATGCGGCCCTGCTCATTTTCAAAAAGATCTACACCCCTTCTGGCTTGGGCCATTGTTATCTTGTCAAGAGAGACTACAAGGCGGCCCTCGCAAAATTCGAGGAATCTCTCTTTTACTCTCGGAAATCCGATCGAAGGGAATTTCTCATTGGCGACCACATTGGTCTCGGGCTTTCTTATGAAGGTCTCAAGGATTACCGAAAAGCCAGGGAACACTACAAGAAGGCGGTGGAACTCATTGAGGCCCAGCGAGAATCTCTCATGGCTCCCCAGCGGAGGACCTTTTTTGCCGGAAAGGCAGGAAATTTCTACCGCCTCGAGCCCTACGAAGGCCTGGTTCGGGTATCATGCTATCTCAAAGACACAGGAGACGGGTTTTACTGGGCCGAGAACACCCGTGCGAGGGTGCTACTTGAGGCCATAGCAAAAAGACCGGTAGACAATAAAGCAGGCCTTCCCACGGGCCTTGCCCGACAAGAGGAATCGCTTAACAACCGTATCGCTTCCAAACACAAACAGATCGAAATCGCTATGGAGAAAATGCCGGACAGGGTGAAGAGCCTGGAGCAGGAACTGGAAGGGCTCCGCAAGGAGCAGCAATCCCTGATCGCCCGCCTGAGGCATGAGCATCCCGAGTATGCCTCCATCAAATA
>CAZBTJ010000255.1:0-4359 GCA_964494325.1 uncultured Pirellulales bacterium | reverse complement strand
TTTTCTTAAGATATTAATCCAGAAAGATTGATATTCAGAAGGCAAAAGAGACTTGCAAGGGATTATAAAAAGGATACGAAGAGATTATCTGTGAACAGAGCAATCCTCCTCTGTCAAGCATTGCACGCAATAGTGAAGAAGCTGGCTATAAGGCGGCTGAACTGCTGGAGCGTGCCATAGCAGGACAGGACGTGACCCACCAGACAGTGCCCATTCGATCTACGCGTATCTTCTCGCGCCAATCAACGGATGTCCTGAGCATTGCTGATTCTGATGTGGCAGAGGCCGTTCGTTTCATCCGTGAAGCAGCACGGGCTCCCCTAACAGTCGACGATGTCATAGCCACCATGGCAATCTCTCGCCGCCGTCTCGATCAAAAGTTCTGCCAGGTACTGGGGCATCCCATACACCAGGAAATCACCCGTGCCCGCATTGAACGCATCAGCCGCTACTTCCAGCGTCACCAGGGCATATCCCCCAAAGAGTACCGCCGTCGCTATGCCAGCAAGGCATAGATGATCGCAGACGGAATTTTGTACACACAAGCCTGAAACACCTTCGGTATCATTTCCATATATGACAATATTATTGCCAGATAAGCCATTTTCTTGCCGTGCAATTTGTTCGATATTAGGATAGAGATTTTCCGGAAAGACCAACGCGTATTTGAAACAAAACACATTAGATTGCATGTGCAGAGTGAATAAGTAACTTCGTCAAAATGGAAGGAGGATGTAAATATTGGTATTGATTCAGATATGTTCGGCAAGTGCTTTACACAGACATAACATTCGATATCAAACCATGACCATTTCAGACATATAGGCTGTTCTCTATGGAAACGATCAAAAGAAACAAGTTATCCACATTTATCTAAAGGAGGTATTCACGATGAAGGTAGCTCAATCAAAATTAATTATCACTACACTGACACTGCTCTGTGTTATTGGCACCCCGGCCTTTTGCCAAGATGGTCTGGTGGCTCATTGGAGTTTCGATGAGAACACCGGTCTGACGGCATCCGAAAAGGTAAACGGCCTGGACGGTACACTCGTAGGGGGAGCCTGCATCTGGATCAACAGGCATTGCACCTGACGCTGTGCTGTCTTGGCGCACAGGCCGCGAAGCAACTCAAAGCACTGTCTATCTCAGCACCGATCCCAATGAAGTGGCTGATGGTGTGGCCGCTTCTGCGACATCCAACACCAATAGTATAAACCTTGGCGCCTTTGATGCTCAATTGGGCCAGACCTATTACTGGCGTGTGGATGAAGTCAACGCAGCAGAGGCCATCTCTACCTGGACAGGTCCTGTATGGAGTCTGACAGTGGTTGACGCAGTGGTCGTGGACGATTTCGAAGGCTACGGCAATGACTCACCAGATCGCCCCTTCCAAGCATGGATTGACGGTTTTGGCTTCTCAGCTGATGAATTCTTCCCTGCTGGAAACAATGGAAATGGCACAGGTTCTGGTGTTGGCCATGACATCTGGAGCGTGGGAAGTGCTTACTATAATGGCGATATTATGGAAACTACCACCACGCATGCTGGCAGTGGCCAATCGCTTCCATTCTATTACAATGGTAACGGATCACAGATTGACCGTACGTTTGCTCCGGCTCAGGATTGGACCGCAGGCGATGCATCAACACTGGTTCTATGGATCCACAGCAGTCCGAGTACTGCAGCAACTGATCAGCTGTATGTGAAGATTAATAACACCAAGGTGATGTATGACGGTGACCTGACGACGCCCATTTGGCAGCCATGGCATATTAACCTTGCTGCTTCGGGTGCCAATTTGACCAATGTAGCCACGCTGAGCATCGGCGTTGAAGGTAATGGTTCAGGACTAGTCTATCTTGACAACATTGCCTTATACCGGACAGCCCCACCAATCATGGGATCTCCAGCCGGCGGCGACAAGAGTCTGGTAGCACATTGGACATTTGATGAAACCGAAGGCCTGACCGCTGCTGATAGTAGTGGATACGGCAACGATGGTACCTTGGTAGACTTGACCGGCACTGAGTGGGCAACCGGCATACAAGGCGGTGCTCTGGAATTCAGTGGCAGCAATCAAGTTCACATCGAAACTAGCGATAGCCTGCAACTGTCTGGCTCTGTCACCATTTCAGTCTGGGTCAAGATGAACGCGGGTAATGCAGATGCTTACATGGGTATCGCCGGTAAACTGAAAACCGCACCGTATCAAAGATTTGGACTGGTCAGGCATAGTTCGAACGTGTTCCGCCTCTGGGCCGACAATGGCGCTGGTGATATTGCCGGCTTCGACGCCAGCAGTGACGCAACCTACACGGATACCGAATGGCATCATGTGGCTGGTGTGGTTGATGACGGCACCTCGTCCCTGTAGGTCGACGGTGTGAAACAGGCCGCAGAAGGGTCTGTAGCCTTGACCGACAGCGGTCAGCACGCCCATATCGGTATACAGTATAGTCAATCTACTGATCGTTTTTGGACCGGTCTTATTGACGATGTACGCATCTACTACCGTGCTCTGTCTGCTCAGGAGATTTCAGGTTTATAAGATCGCCTATAGTGATTTAGACAGATGATCAAAAGCATTGCAAGCGGCCTTAGCTAACTAAGGGCGCTTTTTTTACATGCCTACTCCTGTCCTATTCAAAAACTTTGATCTTGTTTGATTCCAATGACTTATGTGAGCTTTCGGAATATCATATTAGAAGTGAATCTTATGGGAATATGCGGGAGCAAGCAACTTGAAAATCCTCACCAGACGCATCTATTCTCCCGGTGATCCATTTAGTGCCAGACTTGGACGCCAGAGGGTCTGGTCACCCCATTGAGTCGGATCAGACGAAGCAGCCCATACCAGAACCAGAGAGTAGCCATCACCATCGGTGGATTTGTACCATCTGTCGTCATAGGCAAAATCATGAATGATCAGATCCAGGGCGTCTAAGAGTCTTATAGATTCGCCTTTATTGCTGAGGGCGCCTTCGTACTGTCCTGCCACCGGCAGAGCCGAGCCATATTGAGTTTCAAATACAGCCGCATCCTCGACCACTAAAATATGTGATTCCGGCGCTAGATCAATGGCAGGAAACGTGAAGCTGATGCCATCAGAAAAACGGACCCCATTGAGATTAATGGCGTCTTGTCCTATGTTCTTGAGTTCAATGAATTCCGTATTGGGATCTTGAGGGTTGTACATGATCTCTGTGATACGCAGATTCTCTTTCACGGGCCCCACCGCAAAAACAGCCTCATTCAACGCACTCCACATCGTACCGCTCACCGCCCGAGCCTTGAGGCACGTGCTTGCCGTCAGGTGGATCGCACCGGTATAGGCGATCGCGTGGGACCTATTAACCACCCCGCCGGGCAGTCGGGGATCGGCGCCGTCGATCGTGTAATAGATCACTCCGGCCGGAGCGGTCATCGAAATCGTCTCAGTCGGTGATATTGCGCCCCCGTGCTGGCTGAATGCGGGGGCGTCAATACTGGGATAAATGCCCGCAGCACGCATCTGCTGAATGACGATATCAATTTTGGAGTTGGCGTAATCAAATTTAATCCAGTCAACGTAAGGTTGCAAGGAATCGGGCGTATAGGTCCCCCCTGATCCGGCCTGTGACCATCTGGCACATTCGGGGATAATTGTCCTGGCGATGCGATGGGTTAGTTCAGTAAAATCGGCCTCAACACGGGCAGGGGTAAGCATCCCATCATTGAAAAAGTATTTGTGAGCACGATCTGCAAACCGAATTTTGAATTCTTCGTGCCGTGCCAATGAGTTCAACATATTGCCCGGTCCGCCGTTATTGACAGCATTGTTGCTCACGACACGCATGAGGAAGTCATTATCCCACATAAAGAACTTGAATTGGCTACCCGCTTCCCGCCTACGCCCGGCAACCCAGTTGTGAGAGGGATACCAGTCATGATCATTGCCCCCGTAGAAGTTCAAGAGCATGTAGTCGATATAGTTATCGATGTCCAGGTACTCCTGGACTATTTCGTAGTCGTGGGTATGAGAAACCAGATAATCCCAGGCCGTCCTGTCTCCCTCCATATTGAGAATGCCGCTACGACCTTTCATAATATCATACTCTTCTGGGTCCCCGCCCAAATAGCCAGCCATAAAGTCAGCAGTAGGTCTTTCCATAAGATGATACTGCCCCCAATAGATGCCGTTGAGATACACATGCACAAATTTTCCCCGCATTGAGAGGTGTCCCATTTCCATTTGTCGATCAAAGCAATAACGGTTGCGCGTGTACACTCCCTTGGAATGGGGATAACCGTCGTACCAAAGTGCATCGTGGCTTCCGTTACGCAAAATAATCTGGTTGAAACTGTCGGTGGCGTCAT
>CAZBTJ010000254.1:0-4374 GCA_964494325.1 uncultured Pirellulales bacterium | reverse complement strand
GTGAAATTATTGACTATTATTTTAATATGCCTGATGTTGAGAAAATGGGTGTCCGGTTCTACATCCATGGTGATACTATTCCAGACGAAAAGATAGCCTTCAGTATTCCCGATCTGGATGAAGTTCACCAGCCACTGTTTGAGCTGCGGGGCATCCTGCCGTTTCATGACTTCCCGGAAGGTCCGGATTGGTGGACTGTGAATGAATGGAAGACGGTGGTTTCACAATTGGCCAAGATGCGTATGAATTTCATTGGCTTGCATTGTTATCCTAAGGGGGCACTGGGTCCGGAGCCAACCGTATGGATCGGTCTGCCTGAAGACTGCCATGAGGACGGAACCGTCAAGCTGTCCGACAGCACCTCCTGGCATAATACCCAGCGTTATGCGGCTTATGGATGCTATCGGCCCATGCCTACCAGTGAGTTCAGTTACGGTGGATCACGGGTGTTTGAAGCCGACAACTATGGTCCAGAGATAAACAGGCAGCATGATTTTCCATTCCCGAAAACACCCCAACAGAGTAACGACATGTTCCGGCGCTGCGGCTTTATGCTGAATGACATCTTTACCTACGCCAATGGTCTGGGCATTAAAACCTGTGTTGGCACTGAGGCACCTTTGAATATACCAGCTGTTGTCAAAAAGCGTCTGCTGCAAGTCGGCAAAGACCCGAATGATCCGACCGTTGTTCAGGAATTGTATGAAGGCATGTTTCTGCGCATCAAGCGCACGTTCCCCATTGACTACTACTGGATCTGGGGGCATGAAGGCCAAATTAAGGAGAATGCCTTTCGTGATGATTTCCTGGGTGCTGTCCAAGCGGCCCAAAATGTAGATGCACCGTTCGGGCTGGGCATATGCGGTTGGGGCTGGATTGCCAGCAACTTCCCTCGTCTTGATAAAGCATTCCCTAACGATGTGGCGTTTAGCTGTATCAGCGGATCAGTGGGTAATGAATTCTTATCTGGCAATTTCAAACAGCTATTGAGCCGGGACAAATGGGCCATCCCCTGGTTCGAAGATGATGGCGGCATGATATCACCTCAGCTTCATGTCGGACGTATGCGCAAGGATGCTGTGAATGCCAGCGCCTATGGATGCAATGGTCTGATGGGCCTGCATTGGCGTACGCAAATTCTTGCCCCCAACATATCTGCACTGGCGAAAGCAGGCTGGACTTTTTCCGGTTGGGACAGGCCAGTTGGGCAAGCTAACAAAACTGATGAAAAAATCAAAGTCGATGGCGGTCGAACAGCCGCGTATCTGAATAATCCAGTGGCTGATACGGAAGAAGACATCATTTACCAGCAGGTCCGCTTTGATTTGAACGGATATCAGTTCAAGCTGCTGAATGGCGAATACAAGGTTACATTGAAATTCTGTGAAGTGGCCTATGGTGAAGCCGGGAAGCGTGTTTTTGGTGTGAAACTACAAGGTAAGCAGGTAATCGACAAGCTTGATGTCTTCGCCAAGGTGGGAAAAACAAAGGCACTAGATTATACCTATGACAAGGTGAAGGTTGATAAAGGCGTACTGGATCTTGAGTTTATTCCCGAAGTTGAATATCCCTGTGTCGCGGCCATTGTGATAGAGGGCAAAGAAACAACCGTAAAGGTCAATTGCGGCGGGGGCAGATTCAGGGCGTACCAAGCCGATCCGTCATCTGAGAAAAAATCTCGATTTCTTCCTACAGGCGATTTTTATCGTGACTGGGCCACAGCCGAGTTTGGCAAGGATGTGGCTGGCAGAACCGCTGATATCTTTACACGCCTGGATGGTAAGTTTCCGCGGGCATCGAGTTGGAATCGTGGCCCAGGTGCTATTGTTATTGACAGCCGACTCTGGAGCAAGGTCGAAGCGAGTTACACATTTGTAGCTGAGATGGAAGCATTACGCGATGATGTCAAGGGCCCAGGCAATTTGAAACGCTTTGATTACTGGCTGAATACATTCAAATTCGGCCGGGAGATGGCACAACTTGCCTGTACCAGGGGTCATATGGACCGGATCATGAAGCGGGTCAATGCCGAGGCCGAGCCGATGGCAAAAAAGAGGTTGGCTATGGAAGAGGCATTACCCATCAAGAGGGCAATGATACAAGCGGCTGGCAGGATGTATCGTGCATTGCTTGCCACACTAAATAATTCCAGTGAAATGGGAACTCTGGCCAATATTGAACAGCAGACATTCCTGAGGTGCCAGTATCTGAATACTCATGATGAGACATTGGCCAAAGCGCTGGGGATGGAGTTGCCCGCCGATGTTTTGCCTCCCAGAGACTATGCAGGTGAACCGAGACTGATCGTGCCGGAAAAGCGTACCGAGTTGACAGAAGGTGAAGTGCTGACGTTGAAGGTAATACTCCTTGACAATAACGAAGCCAAGTCAGGCGCACTCTACTGGCGTGAAATGGGTCAGGGCCAATACAGAAAGATTGATCTTAAGCACAAGGCCAGGGCTGTCTATACCGTGACACTTCCGCCAGCCAAAGCAGATATTGAATATTATATCAAGGCTGAGGTTACGGGCGGCAAGTCACTTGTCTGGCCGGCAACAGCCCCCGCATTAAATCACACGGTGGTTGTAAACTGAAAGAGATTAGGGTACCTCATGAATCATGTGAGATACCCACATGATCTATTCAGCGTTAGCCTTTCCGCATGATCGGTGTATCGCCTTCATTTTTTTGTGGGTTGCCGGGTGTACTGCGTCCTTGGTCGACATAGGTTTGCAGCAAATCGGTGAGGCGTTTCACGATATCGGGATGTTTGTCCTGGACATTGTTTTTCTCGGCAATATCGCGACTGAGATCATAAAGCTGAACCGCTGGCATGCTCTCTGTTTTTTTGCCAGGCCTGGGCTCACTCCAGCCGCCAGATCCTGGACACAGTTCAAGTTTCCATTTTCCCTGCCTGATTGAAAAACTGCCATTAATCGAATGATGCACAGTGGCTTCACGCAAAGGTTTCGTGGCCGTTCCCATCAGATCAGGTAGAATACTGACGCTATCTTCGCCTGCATTGTCAGGTAGCTTGGCCGCCACAATATCAGCACAGGTGGCCATCAAATCTGTCAGGCACACAGTATCATCACATTGCGATCTGGCTTTGACCTGTGCAGGCCACCGAGCGATAAACGGAATGCGATGCCCGCCTTCAAAAATATCGGCTTTGTGCCCCCTATATACGTAGCTTGGGTTATGGTTCTTGGCCAACATTTCGTCGAACTTCGCAGCCGGCGAACAGCCGTTGTCCGCTGTGACAATAATCAGTGTATCTTCTTTTATACCACTTTCATCAATAGCTTTCGTGATTTGCCCAATACAATGATCCACCATCATCACAAAATCGCAATAGGGATTGATGCCGCTTTTGCCCTGAAATTCTTGGGTGGGTAAAATGGGTGTATGCGGTGCAGGCAAGGCCAGGTAAAGAAAAAATGGCTTTCCTGTTTTCGCTCTTTCCTTGATATAGCTTGCGCCGCGTCTCGTAAAGTTGGGTAGCACATCCGCGTGGTCAAAATCTGCGCCGGTTGGCCCCTTACGCCACCAGCCATATTTGTCCTTGCTTTCCGTGTTACGATCCGGCTGAGCTGTGGCCTTGCCATTTTCAACATAGACATAAGGCGCCATATCCAGCGACCCGCAATGGGCATAATAATAATCAAACCCATTGACATCAGGTCCATTTTTGACAGGTTCGGTAAAATCAACATCCGTTTGCTTGGGGCCATTCTTGGCCCAATCCCATCCCAAATGCCATTTGCCAATACAGGCCGTATGGTACTTGTGTTGCTTCATCAGATCGGCCACGGTCAGGCGTTCAGGATCAATCAAATGCTCGGAATACCCGCCCAGCACACTTCTTTTTAACCTTGAACGCCAATTGTAACGACCCGTGAGAATTCCATATCGAGTAGGTGTACAAACGGCCGAACTGGAATGGGCATCCGTAAAAATCATGCCATCTTCCGCAAGCTTATCCATATAGGGTGTTTTGATCTTTGAGTTTTCATTCAAACATGACACATCGCCATAGCCCATATCGTCAGTCAGGATATACACAATATTGGGCGTTTTGATGTTCGGTGTGGTCCCGTTTGATTTGGCCAGTGAACGGCAGCCAAAAATGCCTGGGATTGTTATTGTTCCTGCCATCAACGTGCATTGCTTGAGAAACGTTCTACGCTCCATATAAAACTCCTAGCATGAATTAGAATTGACTGGGTCTATAGTACACAATCATGATGAAAATCGCCAGCCAAGAGTTACTTTATGTGGGACACCTGGAGGGCGACAACGCTTATTCAATCTCGAACACCATGTCCTGTGGGCATGGTCAGAATCAATAGGCTCTGCCAATTGATATAAAAC
>CAZBTJ010000253.1:0-4376 GCA_964494325.1 uncultured Pirellulales bacterium | reverse complement strand
CGGTGATTATTGTAGAAGCATGGCTCAGACCACCCCCAACCCAATATGATCGGGCGATCCTGACGCTGGTGAGGGCCGAGTGTAACGAGTTCCTCCGATACCTGCCATTATTTAGGATAAGACAAAAACAGGCCCACGCAGGTAATCTGTGCGGGCCTGCAGGCCATAAAAGGGGCAGAAGTGCCAAACGAATTACATGAAGACTGTCTCTGCCCTTTGAAGGAGGCTGGGAATAGTATACCACATTTGTCGAAATCTACCTTCCTTTTTTTTCCTCATAACCGAGTTTATACTCATGAAATATGGGTTTCTGGGTAATATAAATGCAGCATTGAGCCCGGAAGAAACAGATGAAACTGCGTTAGAATCGCCCCACACCGACCAATTCTGCACTTTGCAAGCCACCCTCTTGAAAACATAAAAATAGGACTGCAGTTATTACCTATGTAAAATCAACCTTCCGTAATCAGTTATAATGGCGCACGACGATGATGAAAGTTGATGGCAATAATGTTGAATTTGAATATTTTTGTCTGTGCACCCATATTTGACAAAAGGGGGTATTCACTTAAAGCAAGTACCCACAACATCTAGTGCTATGCGTTCTATCCCAAAACGGTTGGTTTAAATGAACCATTGAGTGCCCGTTACGATGAGCCTTAAAACGAGCCTCGATGCCGTTCGCGTCCACGCTGACCGCTCTGATGTGGGGCTCTAGGCAAACGCACGATGTTGCCCAGTTCAGTTTTCGTGAGGCGAGAGCCTGGCAACAAAAACCACAACATATAGGGGCCACTTGCGTTAAGTGGATACCCCTTATAATTATTATCATCAATTGAAAAGAATTCACGGGATAGCAATGCCATCCAAGATCATTTGCCTGATCTACGGGCTTTCAGCGCCCTATCGATAATTTCTGCATTTATTGCCAGTTTCAACAAATTGAATATCTCGCAAGATATATTGCTTTATGAACGAATATCGCATATCATGTCACGACAAGTGTGTGAGAAGGTCGATTCGATTATTATGATAGCTCGCATTATTGATCGATTATCACATGTTGGCCCTACAGCAAAGGAAGATACACAAAACCATAGATGATCGAAGTCCACATCAACTCCGAAATGCCGAAGACAACACCAGAAAGGAATCATTCCATGGGCGACAAGAAAAGCAAGAAGGACAAGGCCAAAACGCAGAAGCAGACGGGTGCCAAACAGGCGAAAGTCGAAAAGCGGAAACAGGACAAACAACAGGGACGGACCCCATAGGCCGGGGCCAACAAGCCGGATGCAGGCGACGGCTCTCTTGCGTGTCTGATCCGCATCGTTCGCAATGAGGATAGCCAATGTACTGGTCACCAAAATCTTTGCCAGAAGACAGTCTTACGTCTGTGGATTAATGTAAACATATCCTTGTAGTATGACAGGAGTAGACTCTATGAAAAACGTGACAGCCATTGTGATCTTGGTGTGTTTCAGTAGTGTGTTTCTAGTGGGATGCCCAAAGAAGACGCCTCCCCCAGAGAACAACACTGATGCCTCTGCAGCACGGGTCATGGTACTGGACGAGGGCAACTTCGATTCAGAGGTCGGAACAGGTGTTGTGCTGGTGGATTTCTGGGCGACCTGGTGTAGACCGTGTAAGATACAGGGACCGATCGTGGAAGAGGTGGCTGCCCAGGTTCAGGATACGGCCAAGGTCGCCAAACTTGATGTGGATGCAGTGCCCGCCATTGCCCAGCGTTTCAATATCCAGAATATTCCCACGCTCATTGTCTTCAAGAACGGCAAAAACATGCAGCAGTTTGTTGGTGTGACAGAAGCGAAAGAATTGGTCTCAGCCATTCAGAGCTTATCTGCCCTGAAGAACTAATGGATATCTTGAGACTTCTTCGGAACCTCAGACTCATGACAAGAACACTGTGAACCATTCCTGACGCTTCACGGGGCTAGAATGGACAAGCGCAGGTGAAAGGGTGTCACTGGATAGGCTGAGTGGTTTGGACGCTTAAATATCTCTAAAATGGCTCTGAGGAGGAGTTTGTCGAATGCCTGTGGGCAGACGACCCTCAGTAGCATGGGTCAGATCACGACGACGCCCTTGGCCTTTTCCTGACCTTTGGCTCCACGTTCAAATACCTGTTCACTATAAAAGACGTTGAAGAATCCAAAGTGAAAAATCTATTTGGTGGAATCTGGGCCATGAAGGACTTCGGTATTGTCTCCTTTGAAAGGAACTACACCATTATTACTTATTAGGTATTTCCAAGTTTCTACCTTGCCTGTACCTGTATGTATTCTTCCGTATATCACGTAGTTATCATTCGTAGCCATGCTTAACTGATAAGTTCCTTCATTACTGGAAGAAACAGCCCCTAACACAAAGGCAGTTACTAAACCAATAAGAAGGCCGACGACTAAACCCTTATAATTAATTTTGGATATCATACTCGTCTCCTTTTGAAATAACGGTGCCCCTCAGGAGCGGCCTGCCAAGGCCGTCTCATTGCAGGGGCTCGTTATAATTGTTCTTAACAGCTTCAATGTCTTTCCGGGATTCATCCAACGCTTTCCTTATTGCTGCATGCCCATGGGATGTAGTCCGGACAATAGCAGTGTTTTCATCAGTGATCTCGAATGGAGTAAATTTCCCACCATGTTCCGTAATGATATCCTGAAACTTGTCTTTACCCATTCGAGCAATCTCATTTTCAATAACGATACGTTTGATCAGAGCTTCTTCGGTTGCGGGATTAACCAGTGCATAGGAGTGAGTTGTGATAGCTGGCGTAGATGCACATCCAGCAAAAGAAAGGATTCCAAATAGCAATGACATACAGAAAATGTACCTCTTCATGACAGTTCTTCTTTTCGGATTATAACGAACGGGGTCATGAGCGGCCCGTCAGTGACGTCCCATCGACCTCGATGTTCACTATTCCCAAGTTCGTATAAAGGCTATATTTTGTTGTGGAATATAATAGACATATTCCCTTTGTATTCCTGCAGTTCCATAAGTTTCCCCATTAGGACCTACTTTGATACTTGCTAATGAAACAGTCACCCAATCTTTATCGACTTTGAGAATGCGGCCATAAACAGAATCTTTCGATCCATTAATGTTCTCTCTGGTGTGACTAGGTGTGATCATACGATCAGAACCTTGAATTATGTCGCGCAGGACTATTTCACATTCCGTACCAATTTGAATAGCAGAATTAATGGTGCTTTGGACTTCACTGCTTCCAGCCTTTTCGCAACTAGTCGCACAAAACAATATGGTGCAAAGTAAAATACCAATAATTCCATAAGATAGCCATTTCTTCATAGTTCTGTCTCCTTGTTGTTATGCGAACGATAAATTGAGGGGCCGAGGCACGAGGTCCCTCTCCAATGATTCGTTATCATTTACTCTGGATTGGCATAAAGGAGAACACGACCACATTTCGGACACATCGTTGCCTTTAATGTCCCTTCTCTTTTTATTGCATGGCTAAAGAAACTGGGTTTTGCATCTGGTGAAGAATAGGACAATTCAACATGCACTATCCCTTTGTCGCTAGGGCCTGGAGACGTGGCATCAATGATCTTAATCGGTTGGAGTTCCGTTTCACATTCTGGACAATTCTGCCTGGGCATATTTAACATACCTCCACATTATATGACTCATTAGATGATAACGCTGCCCCTCAGGAGCCAACTGTAAGGAGGTCCCTTGGCAAATGTTCTCATTATACCTTTTGTTCTGAAAACGCCTTTGCAATCATTGATGATGATAGTAATATTGCTCCTGTAATAGCAAGTGCTCCATCATTGTCTGTAAATCTTGCGAATACCCCAATATAGCCTATATATACTAATGACGCAAAACTCTTCGATTTGTTACAGACTATTATTTGACTTGATAAACATTAAGTGGGCTCTGCCTGGCTGACGTCATCACCAGCCCAGCACATCTACCGCCCATCACGCGTTCATAATCGCATGGGAGTTGCTATGTTCTGGGGTTGCCTGAGCACATCTTGGACACTGTGCTGACCATTGTAAAACAACCACCCAACCCAATTAGATCGGTGATCCTGACGCTCGTGTGGGGCTGTGATCAGGTTAGGTGAGTGTGACAAAGGACCGATATATTCCTTCCATAGTAGACTCTTACAGACTGCGGCTTGGTCTTGGACAAGTCATGCTTGGGAGGCACAGCCAATATCCAGTATTCCCAACTTGCTATTCCGTCTTCTGTGAGTTTAGTCTCTTCTCTCTCGGTGGTTCTTTCCCTTCTTGCCCTGAAGGTCTCAATGGTTCTGTCGATGACTTTAGACGAGAGGGTCGGCGTGCGGGGAAGGGCCGTGGCGTATGTGCCGTGTTAAA
>CAZBTJ010000252.1:0-4492 GCA_964494325.1 uncultured Pirellulales bacterium | reverse complement strand
TTAAATGCCAGATCTAACTGTTTCACCCCCTTCAACCCTTTAACCCTTTAACCCTTTAACCCTTCAATCCTTGGAACCTTCAACCTTTTCAACCTTTGAACCTTCAACCTTTAAACCATGAAACTACATTCTTTAAAAATTTGCGGAATATCCGATCCAGATACGGCCCTCTTCTGTGCTGAACAGGGAGCTGGTGCTATCGGCGTTGTATTTTTTCCAAAGAGTCCGCGCAATGTCACTGCGGAACAGGCCGCGGAGGTGCTAGCCCCGCTCCCACCCGACGTGGCCAAGGTTGGTGTATTTGTCAACATGCCAATTGATGAGCTGCTGCAAACCGCTAAAACTGCTGGGCTGACCACCATCCAGATGCACGGCAGTGAGAGCAATGAAGATATCAAAACAGCGCTGCACTCTGGATACCGAGTTATCAAGGTACTGAAAAGTTCCGGAGAGCAGCTGTTAAAAGATGCGAACAACCTACCACCAAAGACCGGAGTTATGGTAGAATTATCGCAGGGAATATTACCTGGTGGAAACGGTACTGCATGGGATTGGACAACAGCCTCGATACTTTCCGGCAAGCATAGCTTTGCCCTGGCCGGGGGATTGACTTCCCAAAACCTGAAGGAAGCCTCTGAAAAATCCTGTGCAAAAGCTTTTGACCTGAGTTCAGCTGTGGAAAAAGCCCCCGGGGTTAAAGACCGCAGTAAAATTATTGAACTCGTAAATGCCGCTAACAATTTAAAACTGAATAAAATATTCTGGAGATAGCATAAAATGCCAGCAACAAAACTAGAGAATGCAAATATTGCATCAACATCGCTACTCGACTCACCACGCGAGATACGTCGGGAGATTCCGCTAACAGCAGAGCTTATTAACCGCATACAGGGTTTCCGTCAAACCATTGAACATATTCTGGATGACGAAGACCATCGCTTACTTGCTATAGTCGGCCCCTGCTCAATACATAACCTGGAGGCCGCAGAGAAATACGCCCGGAAAATCAAAAAGCTCAGCGATGAGATCAGTGACACAGTCTGTGTTCTGATGCGCGTATATTTTGAGAAGCCACGCACTACCCTCGGCTGGAAAGGGCTCATTAACGATCCCTACATGAACGACACCTTTTACATTGCTGAAGGTATCCGCATGGCCCGTCAATTTCTTAAAACCCTGGCCGAGATCGGTGTTCCCGCTGCGACCGAGGTACTAGACCCACTGATGCCACAGTATATCGGAGACCTGATATCCTGGTCGGCTATCGGAGCCCGTACCGTCGAATCACAAACCCACCGCGAAATTGCCAGCGGTCTCTCCACACCAGTTGGTCTTAAAAATGCAACCGATGGCACATTGACAGCGGCGCTTAACGGAATCAAAACAGCAATGGGTCCCCATCACTTCCTTGGTGTAACCGATGATGGTCTGCCGGCTGTATTCAGCACAACAGGCAACCCCTATCCACATCTGGTTCTACGTGGCGGCAAAAAACCTAATTACGATGAAGAAAGCATCCGCTTCAGCGAAGATGCACTACGTATTTCCAAGGTTCCAGTGCAGATAATTGTAGACTGTAGCCATGCTAACTCAAATAAACAACCGGAACGCCAATGCATGGTGACTCGCGAACTTATGAGTCAGATAGAGAAGGGAAACCGCTCCATCCGCGGCTTCATGCTTGAAAGCAATCTGGAGTGGGGCAGCCAGTCCATGACCGGCGACCCGAAAGATTTGAAGCCGGGCGTATCCGTTACTGATGCCTGTATCGACTGGGAAACAACCGAGGATATTCTGCGCGAGGTGCACAGACGCTACAAAACCGTTATCGAGGAACGCTTCACATCCTATGCCGGAGCCGAGAAGTCGTAGGGACGACACCTGTGTCGCCAAAACTCGAACATCGAACATCGAACATAACGAACTAACGAACTAACGAACTAATGAACTAACGAACTTCGAATGAGAGGTTGCACTCCGCGCAGTCAACTAAAGAAATACACTTTGCGAGGAAAACACTAATGAGCACAGATAACAAAAAAATTATTGGTATGTATCCTGATGCAACAGGCCACTTTGGTAAATATGGCGGACGCTATGTTGGCGAAACCCTGATGGCTGCCCTGACTGAGCTGGAAGAAGCATGGAAAGTGGCAAAAAACAGCCCGGAGTTCATGACGGAATTCAGATCTATGCTCACCAATTACGCAGCCCGTCCAACCCCGCTTGATCATGCGGCACGCCTCTCAGAACATATCGGCGGAGCTCAAATCTATCTCAAGCGTGAAGACTGTACACACACAGGCGCCCATAAAATCAATAACGTTATTGGACAGGGACTGCTTGCCAAACAGATGGGCAAAAAAAAGGTTATCGCAGAGACAGGCGCCGGTCAACACGGAGTAGCAACAGCCACAATCGCCGCACGATTCGGAATGGAGTGCAAGGTGTTCATGGGTGCCGAAGATATTCGCCGACAGGCCCCTAATGTACAACGCATGCAACTTCTCGGAGCCGAGGTGATTCCTGTTACATCCGGTACCAGCACCCTTAAAGATGCCATGAACGAAGCCCTACGCTACTGGGTGGCTGAAGTTGAAGAGACATTCTATATCATCGGAACTGTATCCGGCCCGCATCCCTATCCCGAGATGGTACGAGATTTTCACCGCATTATCGGTGATGAAGCCCGTCAGCAGATGTTTGATCAGGTTGGACGACTCCCCGATCAACTGATCGCCTGCGTAGGTGGCGGCAGTAATGCTATGGGACTTTTCTATCCATTTCTGGATGATCCCTGCTCAATGGTCGGAGTCGAAGCTGCCGGCCGCGGCTTGAACACGCCACAGCATGCCGCATCCATCAGCGGTGGTTCACCCGGTGCCCTGCATGGCGCCATGACCTATCTTCTGCAAAATGATGAAGGACAGATCCATGAGGCATGGTCTATCTCGGCAGGACTCGACTATCCCGGTGTTGGCCCCGAGCATGCCCTGCTTCACGATCTGAAGCGTGTTCAGTATGAGGGCATCACCGACAAGGAGGCCGTTGATGCATTTCAGATGCTCTGTAAGTACGAGGGCATCATCCCCGCACTGGAGAGCTCACATGCCTTAGCCTATGCAATGAAAGAGGCGAAAAAGCGCTCTAAGGATGACATACTTCTGGTTAACCTCTCCGGCCGCGGCGATAAGGACCTGGATCATATCCTGCACTATCTTGCGGACAAGAAGAATGACGAATGAAGAACTAACGAACTAACGAACTAACGAACTAACAACAATGAACAGAATAGACAAAACATTTGCAGAGCTGAAAGTACAGAACCGTAAAGCGCTGATCGGCTTTCTAACCGCTGGTGATCCCGACTTTGAGACCAGCTTTGAAATTCTGAAAACCGCCTGTACATCCGGCATTGATATACTGGAGATGGGAGTTCCCTTTTCCGACCCGACTTGCGATGGACCCGTAATCCAGGTGGCTTCAGAGCGTGCTCTCAAATCAGGCATGTCGCTCACCCGTACATTTGAACTGGCGAGGAAGCTGCGTGCTGAGGTAGACACACCGATTGTTGTTTTCAGCTACTATAATCCGATTTTTAAATACGGACTCGATAAGCTTGCGGAAAAACTTGATGAGTGCGGTATCGACGGAGTCCTGATTGTAGATCTTCCCCCTGAAGAGGCTGGGCCTCTGCGCAAGGCAATAGCGGACAAAGATGTCCACATCATCCGTCTGGCAGCCCCTACCACAACTAAAAAAAGGCTGGATATGCTGGTTGACGGAGCCGGAGGATTTCTCTATCTCATCACCAGAACCGGAGTAACCGGAACCGGTGGACTCGATCACAATGTTGTTGCCAAACACGCAGCGGCCGTTAGGGAGATATCTCCCCTACCGGTTTGTCTCGGCTTTGGCATCAGCTCAGGAGATGACACGAAGCGCCTCGCTCCTTTTGCAGACGGCCTTGTAGTCGGCTCAGCCCTGGTGAAAATTATTGCAAACACCACCGACAAAGCAGCCATGCCCGAAAAAATCCTCGAAAAGATTATTGAGCTTCGTAACGGCATGGATGGAATTTAGAGTTTAGATTTCAGAGTTCAGAGTTCAGAGTTCAGAGTTCAGAGTTCAGAGTTCAGAGTTCAGAGTTTAAAAATATGGGATGAAAGCCACCACTCTGTAGCCGAGTTCCTGAAGCTCGGACGTGGAGGGGTCAAGGACCCCGACCCTACAGCAAATGCCTGATAATCAAACTTCTGCCGACCAATTTTATTTCTAATCCTTAAATTAATGTCAAATTTCTAACACAGCATGTCGCGTTTTTCATGATTTACTATGCAAAAAACGATGGTTCACTAATCTTCTATCAAATGCAGATCAACTTTATATAACCCTTCGGCTCAGAACGTCACCTCGCATTCACCAACGAGCTTTCACATAATTTTCAAGGATTTTGGTGTCTTTAGTGATCAACACTGCATCATTTGCAATT
>CAZBTJ010000251.1:0-4514 GCA_964494325.1 uncultured Pirellulales bacterium | reverse complement strand
ATATGATCGGGCATGAACTGACGGCCATGCATGGCCTTGATCACGCCCAGACACTCGCCATCATCCTGCCAAACCTGCTGGACGTGTGCCGGCAGGGCAAGCGGGAAAAGTTGCTTCAATATGCCGAGCGCATTTGGGGCATCACTGAAGGGGACGCAGATCAGCGGATCGATGGTGCCATCGATCAGACCCGTAAATTTTTTGAGCAGATGCTGGTGAAAACCCACTTGTCTGATTACGGCATCGGAAAAGAGAGCATCCCGAATCTTCTGGAGCAGCTACAGGCCCATGGAATGGTTGCATTGGGCGAGCACCAGGCGATCACCTTAGATCTGAGCCAAACCATTTTGGAACGGAGCCTGTAGCGCTCACTTGCTATCAGAAATCTTGGATCACCTTGAAAATAGTTCGATGATTAAGGCGGTTGGAATATAACCCCTAAAGGGATAGAAAGAATTTAACGCAAAGAAGCAAAGGGAGCAAAGTTTCGCAGAGGGCTCTTCGCGACTTTGCGTTGATGTCTAGATTATTTATGCAAGAATCCTAAACAATGAGGAGAACGATCATGGCAAAGAGAACCTGTTGGAAACAACCATCCGTGCTTTTTCTTGCCTTGGCGGGCTTCTGGTTGGCCGATGCCGGAGCCTTGAAGGTGACGGCGTCGTCCGACCGCCAATGGACGGGCGTCGCCGTGAGTGATCAAGGCCGGGTTTTTGTGAACTATCCCTATTGGTCCGACGATGTTCCGGTCAGTGTCGCCGAGATTGTTGATGGGAAAGCCGTTCCGTATCCCACACCGGAATGGAACGACCGGAGTCAACCAGAAGCGTTTAATGCGGTGCAATCGGTGGTCGTTGACGCCAAAAACCGGTTGTGGGTGATCGACACCCATAATCCGCACTTCAAGGGCATTCAAAAGGGCGGCCCGGTGCTTTATCAGTTCGACCTGAAGACCGATCGCAAAGTGAAGGCCTTTATCTTCCCCGAGGGGGTTTATCGGCCGAACTCCTACTTCAACGACGTGCGCATCGATACGGAAAAGGAGATTGCCTACCTCACCGATTCGGGCAACGGGGCGCTCATCGTTCTGAACCTGACCACCGGTAGGTCGCGACGGTTGTTGGAGGGGCATCCTTCGGTTCAAAGCGAGATCGATTATTTGGTCTGTGACGGAGTGATCTGGGAAAACCGCGTGGAGTCCGATGGGATCGCTCTGACGCACGACGGCTCGACCCTCTATTATATCGCCCTGACGGGTCATACCCTGTACCGGATTAGTACCGAGGTTCTGTCCGATGAATCCTTGTCTGCGGAAGAGCTGGCCCAACACGTCGAACGGTTCGCCGCCGTGCCGGCCACCGACGGCATGTTATTCGACCAAGCTGGGAATCTATGGCTGGGCGGATTAGAAAACAATGCCATCAATCAGCTCGATCCCGAGGGCAACTTGATTCGAGTCCTTCAGGATACAGTCATTCGCTGGCCCGACTCATTTGCCATGGACCGCGCGGGCAAGATCTATTTCACCACGTCCCAGATTCATCTGCCGGAAAAGGACCGGGGCCAGTATCAGGTTCTTTCCTTTCAGCCTGAACAGGTGCAGGGAAAAAAGGACCTCAACACAATCCTTATCGCCGTCACCAGCCACGGGACGTTGGGAGAAAATGAGGGAGCCCCCACCGGATATTATCTTTCCGAGGTTTCCCATGCCTACTACGCATTCAAGGAGGCCGGCTTTACCGTCGAGTTTACCAGCCCTCGCGGCGGAAAACCTCCGGTTGACGGACTGGATGTGGAGGATGGCGAGAACACCCGTTTTCTGAACGATGAAACCGCTCAACAGGCGATTGGAAATTCCATTCCCGCCGCCCATGTAAACGCCGCCGACTATCGTGCGATTTATTATGCGGGCGGCCACGGGGTGATGTGGGATTTTGCCGACGATGAAGACCTGCAGAAAATCAGCCGCCGAATCTATGAAACGGGCGGCGTGGTTTCGGCGGTTTGCCATGGTCCGGCGGGTTTGGTGAATCTTCGGCTATCCAACGGAAAATATCTAGTGGACGGAAAAACCGTTTCAACGTTTACCAACGAGGAAGAAGTAGCCGTCAAACTGGACAAAACGGTTCCCTTTGCCTTGGAATCCAAACTGATTGAACGCGGGGCCGAGATTGTGAAAGCAGACCTGTTCCAGAAAAAAACCGTGGCAGATCAGCGGCTGGTGACCGGCCAGAACCCGGCGTCAGCCAAAGAGGTGGCCGTCAAAACCCTCCGTTTATTGGGGGGAGAATCATCATGTCTAAACAAAGGCTTAAAGGAGAAAAGATGAAAACGATTTTTGATCCAACCGAATGTAAATCTCTGGTTCTAAAAAATAGGCTGTGGAGAGCTGCTACCTGGCTGAATATGGCCGATGAAAAAGGTCATTTGACGGATCGACTCGAGCAGATGTATCTCGATCTGGCCAAGGGCGGGGTGGGGGCCATCATCACGGGTTACGCCAATATTCTCGAAGAGGAGCAACCGAATCCAGGCATGCTTGGGATCTATGATGACTGTTTTATTCCTGAGTACCGTGTGTTTACCGATAAAATAAAAGAAACGGGAACCTGCATCATCATGCAGATTGCGTATGGGGGATCGGCCACTAATTTTAATGTAGGGTCTCGTGAAATCTGGGGGCCATCAGCTGTTCCGCACCCTCTCTTTAAAACGACACCGACCGCCATGACTCATGATCATATCGCGACGATTGTGTCTGCTTTTGCCAAAGCAAGCGGACGTTGCAAAGCGGCCGGCTTTGATGGAGTAGAATTGCATGGGGCTCATACCTATCTTCTCAGCCAGTTTCTTTCGCCCTACTATAATCGCAGAACAGATCAATATGGAGGTTCCATCGAAAATAGGGCCCGAATCATTTATGAAGTTTTGGACGCCGTCCGAAAAGAGGTGGGGCCCGATTATCCGGTATTTATCAAAATGCATTGCTCCGACGAGTGGGGTGACAACGGCCTTTCCGTGGAAGAGAGCTTGCAGGTGGCCCTGCAGTTAGAGAAGCAGGGAATCAGTGGGATTGAATTCAGCGGTGGGAATTTGGATACTGAAAATTATCCGGATTTAGCGCCGATTCGGGGTAAAATGCGAAAGGAAGAAAACCAATCTTACTTTGCTGAGAAAACAGCAATTATCGCGGAGCAACTCAATATCCCTGTCATTTTGATAGGCGGAAACCGCAGCCCGGAACTCATGAACAAGATTCTTAATACCACGAAGATAGACTATTTTTCGATGGCCCGTGTATTGCTTTCCGAGCCCGGCCTTGTGAACCGTTGGCAGCAGGGGAACCTAGGGAAACCCCGTTGCGTGGCCTGCAACAAGTGTTGGGGTAAAGACGGCAACATCTGCATTTTTGACAGAGCGGCCCGATAAAAACACACCCGGGATTGCACAAGTCCGTGGCCGTCATCAAAAGGATGATTTTGAACTTTTTATATTTATTCCAATAGGATGCGAATTCAACAGGAGAGAAGTATGAATAAAATTGCAGTGGTTGCCATGTTTACAGCAAAAACAGGTAAAGAGGATGCCCTTGAAGAGGCGCTGATCAAGCTCGTTTCTCCGAGCAGGAAAGATGTTGGGTGTATCTCATACGATCTGCACCGGAATTCGGGTGATCCGTCGGGTTTTGTCTTTTATGAGCGATGGGAGAGCAAGGAGCTGCTGGATCAGCATCTTGCCCAGCCCCACCTGACCGCATTCGGCGAGATGGCTGAGGAACTCCTGGACGGTCCCGCCGATGTCAAGATTCTCGAATTTCTCTCCTGAAGGGAAACCGATTCCTATCGTGCGGGCCGGGGACGCTCACAATAACAAATCAAAATGGAAACAATCGAGAGATGCAGCTGATTACCATAGATAAAGAAAAATGTATTAAGGACGGGATCTGCATAACCGAGTGCCCGTTCAATATCTTGCGGGAAAACACTGACGGGATCCCCGAGATGATTCCGGGGGGAGAGGAGGTCTGCATGAGATGCGGCCACTGCCTATCGGTTTGCCCCTCAGGAGCTTTGACCTTAGTAGGAGAGTCGCCCGAGGCGTGCGAGCCGGTGGAAACGGATCTCACCATCGAAGTGGATGCCTTGGAGCATCTGCTGAAAACAAGGCGATCTGTCCGTGTCTATAAAGACAAACCCGTGCCGCGCGAAACCGCCGGTCGCCTCATGGAGTTGATGCGCTGGGCCCCCACGGCAAAGAACCTTCAGCCTGTCCACTGGACCCTCGTGGATGACCGAAAGAAGATTCGAAAGATGGCGGGTCTGACCATCGAATGGTTCCGGGAACGCAAGATCCTTCCGGAGATGATCGCCAGTTGGGACAGCGAGGGAGAGGATATGATCCTGAGAGATGCGCCCCTTATGGCCATTGCACACGCTCATAAGGAGGCTCTGAACCCTCTGGTCGACTGCTCCATTGCCGTGACGACGTTGGAACTCGCCGCAAGTGCTCTGGGG
>CAZBTJ010000250.1:0-4574 GCA_964494325.1 uncultured Pirellulales bacterium | reverse complement strand
ATCGAGGATTCTATTTTCATAACCGCGAAGGAAATGACTCGGTGTTAGACGGCTTTACGATCATGAATGGCTGTGCGTGGCATGGAGGCGGAATACGCTGTCGTAGTTCAAGCCCCACAATCAAGAACTGCATAATCCGCAATAATAGAGCGGCTCCAGGTAAACCGGGGGACTTTGTCGGAAATGGAGGGGGGATATGTGCTGTGAGTAGTAATCTTGAAGTTACGGATTGTGTCATCAAAGAGAACCAAGCTTTTCTCGGAGGCGGGATTGCGTTGGTGTCCTATCGCTTGGAGGGCACTTATCCGAAGCCAGCGGTCAGCACTTGTACCATCCAAGGAAATCATGCCGACATTGGCGGTGGCATCTATGGCGTCGGTTATGTAGCAGTTGTTAACTGCCTTATAAGCAACAACTCTGCCGATATAGGGGGCGGAGTTTCGACAAGCGGAGGTATCTTTGTTTTCGGAAATACAACAATTACAAATAGTACAATTTGCGGGAACGTGGCGCTGTCAATTGGCGGAGGAATTGACTGTGGTGAGTGGGCGTCACCATCCGTCATGAACAGTATTCTATGGGGAAATAAAGCCGTAGAGGGTTCGCAGATCTCAATGTTTTGTATCGATCGGGGATCATCCCTATTGATAAGAGACAGCCTGGTCGAGGGCGGAAAGGCATCCATTTCATATGAAGGCCCAAAGTCATGGTGCAGGCTAACTTGGGGCCCCGGCAATCTTGATACAGATCCATTGTTTTCTGGCCCAGACAAGAACGATTATCATCTCAGATCTCAAGCGGGACGATGGGACCCGAATTCACAAACATGGGTACAAGACGATGTAACCAGTCCTTGTATTGATGCCGGAGACCCCAACTCGCCTATCATGCACGAACCCTTCCCCAATGGCGGCTATGTCAACATGGGTGCTTATGGCGGAACCTCAGAGGCTTCCAAGAGCTACTTCGGTGGACCTGTTTGTGAGACCATCATTGCCGGCGATATCAATGGGGATTGTCGGGTGGACTCTGAGGACTTGAGGATATTGATGAGTCATTGGACCGAGGGGGAGTATTAAGTGTGAGGTGTGAAGTTAGAAGTGTGAAGTGCGGAATCGCTTGGCGATGCAGGTTGATCAAAAACAATGAACCACAGAGGGCACTGAGAAAAGACTCTAGAAACAAAAAGGACATTTCTCGCGGAGACCGCAGAGAAATAAAGCGATTCTTTAAAAAATGAAATGAACCGAAGACCTTTGCGTGAGGCCGGAGTTCAAGCATTGCTAAAACGAGGCGATTATGAAAACAAAAATGCAATACCTAATCTCAGTGATCTTTGTGCTCTCAGTGGTGATCAATTCGGCTCTGGCAGAGACAAGACACGTGCCGGCTGAGCATACTACGATCCAGGGTGCGATTGATGCTTGTGTGGATGGGGATACGGTGATTGTGGCTCCTGGTACGTATACAGGGGACGGTAATCGGGATATTGATTTTAAAGGCAAGGCTATTATAGTTCGAGGTAGTGATCCCAATGATCCTGATATTGTCGCAGGAACGATAATCGATTGCGAGGGCACGGAAGCTGATCCGCACCGTGGTTTCTATTTTCACAGCGAAGAGGGAGCAGATTCGGAGTTGGCAGGTCTGACAATCATGAATGGATATGGGCCGCATGAGGCACGGGCTAATGGTTATTCTGCTGGGGGAGGATTGGCTATTCTTAGCGATCCCTCAATCACGCTTTGTGTTGTTTCGCACAATTATGCACAGGCGTATGGAGGAGGGGTTTATATAGGACCTTTCAGTGAGACGATAGTGAGCCACTGCTCGATCAGGAACAATTCGGTTGGTTCCTACGGAGGAGGAATCTACTGTCATCCAGATCCCAAAGCTACGATATTCAATTGTGTGATATCATATAACATGGCCATGGCCTACGGTGGTGGAATCAATTCGGGGGCAAATGATCGTTCCAATGTCCTGACAGTTGCGCATTGTACCATCACGAATAATTGGGGAAAAAGACATTCAGGAGGGATAGGATCATCAAGTGCCGTTACAGTCAGGAACTGCATCATATGGGATAATAAGTCGCAAGAGGGTGTTTCAGAGATTTCTGGGCTGCCGGAGGTGTCATACTGCGATATAAAGGGTGCGTTTTCCGGAATAGGCAACATTGATGCTGATCCATGCTTCGTGGATTCTGTGGGTGGTGACTATCATTTATTGCCGTCATCACCCTGCATCAATGCCGGTGATTCGCAGTATATTTTGAATGAACGGATAGTTGATATTGATGGAGATGATAGACGCATTTTTGACAGAACGGATATGGGGGCCGATGAGTTCAGCGAGGACGTGCCATATTTGTTTCTACCCTGTTCAGAGTTCGTCTTTGAGACTCGCAGTGGTCTGGGTGGCCCAGAGCCCCAGATCCTTAGCATCAGGAATTCAGGCACAGGAATTATGAGATGGACAGTTACAGAAGATTGTGGGTGGTTGAATATTGATAATGGTTCTGGTGCGACTGGTGGTGAAACAAACGAAGTCGAATTGAGCATTGATAAGTCCGGATTAGGGACGGGTCTCTATGAGTGTGAAATTGGCATTTCAGGTCAGGCGTCTCTCAATGGCCATGAGATCGTAAGAATCACATTACATATTGAAGACGGTGACGATGTTCGGAAGGTGCCGGCAGAGTACAGTACTATTCAGGATGCAATTAAATGGGCACTTCAGGGCGATATCGTTCTGATTGCCAATGGCATTTATCAGGGTGAAGGAAATCGAGACATTGAACTCCAGGGAAAGGCCATTACAGTTCAGAGTGAGAATGGCTCTGATAGTTGCATCATTGATTGCCAGGGTACAGAGGCTGATCCCCATCGTGGTTTCAAATTTCTGGATCTGGAACACCTCGGTACGGTGCTGTCAGGGCTTACAATCATGAATGGATATGAAAGTAGTGGGGGGGCGATTTACAGTTTTAGCAGCAGTATCACGATACGCCAATGTGTGATTGTTGGCAATAGGGCTGATGATGGGGGAGGCATTTATCTTGATGGTGGGTCTCAGAGTGTTTTAATCGAGAATTGCATCATCGCTGGCAACCAGGCGGTTATTGGGGCAGGAGGTGGCATTTACCTGAGTTGTTTATGGTCTTTATCTTATCCGAAGATTAACAATTGCACGATTGTGGGCAATCGTGCTAGCTGGAGTGGTGGGGGATTATTTGCGATATTTGGATGTTTCATTACGTTGGAGAACAGTATTGTTTGGTACAACAGTGCGGGCAGGGATGTCAGTTTGAGCATGCGTGAGGTGCCTGACGCTTCAAACCCACACTGTATGGTATCATACAGCAATATTGAGGGCGGCCCAGATGGCGTCAGAGCAGACTACTATGTGGCATGGGAACAAGGAATCATTGATCAGGAACCACTCTTTGCTGATCCTGGGTACTGGGACACAAACATGACGCCAGATGATGCCAACGATGATTTATGGGTCATGGGCGATTATCATTTGAAGAGTCAAGGATGGCGTTGGGACAAGGCTCGCCAGGAATGGGTAACTGATGATGTTACCAGCTTCTGCATTGACGCAGGCAATCCTGGGATGTCATTAGGGCAGGAATTAATAACAACACCTGGCGATACGAATGGCCCGTGGAACGAGAATATCCGGATAAACATGGGTGCGTATGGTGCTACGGTTGAGGCAAGTCTGTCGTCAGTGGGTTTTAGCCCCCCGGTTCAGGCATGGAATCCGAAACCTGAAGATGGTAAAATAGTCTGGAGCGACAGAGTGATTCTGAGTTGGAGTGCAATAGATTCAGTGTCCAATGACGTCTATTTTGGCCCCACGGAACCCGGGCAAATGCAGTATTTCGGTAGACAAATTGAAACAACATTTGACCCCGGTCTTCTGGAATATGGAAAAACATACTATTGGCGAGTGGACGAGATTATTCCAACTGGCACCGTTGAAGGAGACATCTGGCATTTCAGAGTCAAAGTCATGCACACAAGATAGCACTTTGTTAGGCATTGTGGCTGTGAAGACCATAGAAGGGGATAAACTGATGGGAGACAAAATGCGAGCAATACAAATCAAAAGCCCAGCGGGATTTATTATTCTGGTGCTGTGTGTGACGGCTGGTGCTCTGGATATCACGATTGAGACGAATTCCACGAAACCATCTCCTGCGGATCTTGGATGTATGAGTCTTATCGTATTGATGGCACATTCGATCCCTATTCATTTGAGATGGCGATGCCGGCAGTACTGCAGATGAGCATCGCTCCAAACGCGTCATTCACCTGGACAAGAAAAATCCCCATACAGGACCACTACTGGTATATCTTTACCCCAGGGACTCATTCTATCACAGGCGTTCTCATAAGCTACGCAGAGAGTGACATGATTGAGTTTGAGATTGTCGAGTGAAGAAAATCAATAAACCGCTAGGAGAAAAGACGTCCCTACGAAGAGCCAGGGAATGTTCTAAACCATCTGAAACATAGGGAGAACGAGATTATGCGTGAACAAACAACATCCAAAGACATGTG
>CAZBTJ010000249.1:0-4717 GCA_964494325.1 uncultured Pirellulales bacterium | reverse complement strand
GCTCTAAGAAGGGAATCTGTGCGTTTGTCAGACTATTCTTGAAGAGGGGGGAGGGTTACCCGGATATTAGTATTTACCTTACACGGTAGAGCGAGAAACGTCGTATGAAGGCCTGGGCGAACGAACAATTAACAACGGAAGATTGCCGCACTTCGTTCGCAATGACAACCAGTTTTATTGGCAGGGCCTTTTCGAAGTCCGGTGGGTTCACGCGAAGTCACGAATACGCACCAGCCTTCCAATCTTCCTGTTAAATAGTTTTCGTCTTTGAGGCTCAGTTTTCAAATATCTGTACCTGCGGCAATAAAGAGCATTCAGCTCTTAGCTTTTTAGAGCCACCGCGTGGGTTGGGTCAATAGACTCCTCAGTGCTTCGGAGTGACAGGGTCGGATTGGGAGGTTATTTTTATCTTGGCGTCAGGCAATCTCTGTGAGCCCTGTGTCTCTGTGTGAGATCGTTTTTCGTTGTTGGTTTTCATCTGGGTCACCCAAGAGGTCTGTATTAGACAAAAATGATCTTGAGTGTTGGGGTTTATGTGTTGAGCTGGTGGCTGAATAAGCCACTGCGTGGGCTGGATAAATAAACCCGTCCTGACAATCCTTACAATCGTACGGTCTGTTTATGCACCTTGCCATCTGCCGTGGTGATGTGTATGTGATAGACGTTTCCAATGGCCAGGGTAAGGCTGACTTGTTTTTCACCCGAGGCGCGGGCAATGATTTCTCCTGCCCAATACACATCCACCACGCCTTGACCATCTCCAGGAATATCTATCTTTGTGTCTTGTCGATTGGCATAAAAACGGGTGACGTTTAGGGCGTCTACATACTGTATGTTGAAGTCCCAAACCAGCGGGAAATGAAGGCTGGTTTCGCGAAAACACGCGGCATAGACTATGTGACGCCACTGATCCGGATCTGTTTGTGTGACGCATCGTTCGTTCACCCAATCGTTGTTACGCGGATCAGAACCAGTGCCGCCTACGTTGTGCCATTGACCATCCCAGACCGAGTGCCATTCGGGTTCTCAACTTATAACTTAGCGTTTGTATCAGCCCAACAACCCCACTATATTGCCAATATGGCTTAAGTTGAGGTCCCGAATACCACTTTTGTGTGCACTCAGCGTGGCATGATGGAACTCGTACATGCCATTGATACAGGCAATGTGGGGTTACTGGTGGACAGTTGGCATTGGTATACTTCGCATGATACCGTGGCAGAACTGCTGCAATTGACCAATCACGATATCGTTCATGTGCACGTCAATGACGCGCCCTCAGGCATTGCCATTGATCAACAGGTGGACAACCATCGCAGGCTGCCAATCACGACCGGTGTGATTGACCTCAAGGGATTCATCAACACACTTGTCAAGATTGGCTATGATGGCCCAGTAGAGTGTGAACCCTTTGACCAGGAACTCCGCGATATGGACAATGACACGGCGGTCAAGCAGACGATTGCGTCCCTTGACCGCCTGTGGGATCTAATCACTTGACTCGGGTTCGCAGAGAAGGAAATTCGTCACACTTTAGCCGTATGAAGCAAAAGTGTGGTTCACGGTTTCTGGTTAATAACAGGACTTTTGCAAAAAGCCCTGTAGTGTACAGTTTTCAGTATGCAGTTTTCAGAAAAACGTGTTTTTGACACTGTATACTGTCATCTGAAAACTGAAAACTTGAAGTTTGCAAAACTTCAGTTAATAAAACAGGTTTATTCGATCAACCGTGAACCCTGAACCACTTTGGCCAAGTGCTTCACTTGGCTAAAGTATGACGCTTTTTCTAATTCACCTTGGCAGAGCAATCGGTCGTGGTCACATTGATTTCATTTATTCCGCGTAGCAAACCGCTCGCTTATGAACTCGCAGTTAATCACTTTTTCTACGAGATCCAACGGGACGTAGAAGTAGTGATTTGATGCTTCATAACCGATTCGTGAATCCTGATTGGTGACAGCAAACATTGTACGGGCCAACGAAATCTCACTTTCCATGAGCCGTAGAATTTGGGTATGAAGTTGCTTTCGCTGCTCATCACTCACCTTTGGCTGGCTCAGCGCATCGCGGGCCAACACAAAACGCACTTGGTTGGCCACACTGGCAAAATGCAGATGCACTGCCTGGGCTACGCGTAAGTCTGATACTGCCGCTGCTTGACTCTCGCCTGTGGCTGCATCCACCGCTTTTTCAAAGTGCCCCAATCCTTCAGCCCACCCCTGGGCGACCTTCTCAAACTGCTCGGCAAATATAGTGGGCAGGTACGGGCCACGCCAACTTGTGAGATCATCGTAAGGAAAGCAAACCATCGTGGCATGGTAGCCAGTGGGCTCGGCATACAATAGGTTTGCCGGTCCCATCTGTTGAGGTGCGTTGTATAGGACACCTCCGCCATAAGGAAAGTTGCGAAACGCCTCGCTAAACGCGCTCCATGCCCGCCGAGCGTGTGCTGCAGCGGCCTTGCCGTATCGATCTTGAGCAATTCTGTCGAGCACCGAGTCTTTGGTTGCTCCCGACTGGGTGGAAAAAAGCTGTGACACCAATAGATTTGGCGACGGATAACCTCCCAACGTCCAACTAAGCATGGTGCCATCGACACCCGCAGTTGTAAGTTTCTCACAGTGCTCGGCAACCAAATCCATCACAGGGATAAACGGCACAGCGGATAGTTCCCAGGTATTGTTAAACGCAACTTTGGCCACGGTTTTCAGGCCTGCCTGTTTGGCGTACGCCCAATGTCGCGTTGCTCGAGGGCCAGGACCGACAGCAGACATCGAGTACTCGCCAATTGAAGTTTTCACACCACCCCGTTTGATCGGAAGTGACCATTCGCTGACCGACATGAGCTCAACGCGCTTGGGCAATAGCGAAATAATATCAGGAGCGTCACCGTGCCCCTTCCAACCCCAGTCCCACACAATCACTCGTGCTTCAGGGTTGCCTCGATGGACCCCTTCTTCGATGGTGGCGTTCACTTCAGCAATAATGTCTGCGTCCGATCGCTTGCGACATCGGGGGCATTGCTGATGGTGCCCATGCGATGCACAGTTAGTGAGATTCTCTGATGCGGTGATCGTAAACACACCGCCCAAGTCAGGCACTACGCCAAACACGTGAGCCAACGAATTGCTCAACCAGGTCCTAACGCGTGAGTCACTCGTGCACATGGCCAGGTAATTGCCCTCGCGAACACCTGCCATGTCACGGCGATTCTCAAAAAAGGAGGAGGGCATCGCCCGTGGTTCATTGATGTACAGGTAAATCCCGATGCCGTATCGTTTCGCTTTTTCAACCAGTCTTTTCAGTGTCCTAAGCCGTTGTTTATGCCCCTGGCCAAACTCTGGAAAATCCTCCCCTCCAGGCGCAAGTTGCCTGAGTACAACATGCATCCAAATGCCATTGACACCTTTCGCAGCCAATCGTGCCAATAAACCATCAGGGAAAGGATCAATCTCAGGATCGACGAGTGGGTCGCCGAAGATGCCAAAATAGGAATAGACCATCCTCAAAGGCTCATCGCGATTGATCGATCTGAGAATACCCTGTTCACTGACTCCTTCCAGGCTGCTGAGAGTCTCCACAAAACGGAATCGTGGCTCGGCGGGCGTTGCCGACAGATCGCCAAAATGGTGTTGAACAAGATGTTTGATTTTCGCCGCTCTTTGCCGTGTTGTCAGGTCGGGTGCCTGGTAGCGTAGCGGCTCGCATTTCGGCTTGAGTCGCCCCAGCTTGATAAATAGGAAATCGTCTTCTCTCAACGTGTATGCCAATTCTTCGTGGGTCATGTCGAGCAAGGTGAGCAGTTGATCGTATGGAAGTAGATGCCAGTTTCGCCGAATGAGCGTAATATAACCGCGTTCACGCATTGTAGTGGAAGTTGCCACCACCTTCGGAAGTCCCATCGAGAGGGCAATCTGCTCAATGTTTTCAACCGAAGTGTCGACCAATTGGGCCATGTGCTGTAGCTCAATAAGCTGCCAGTTCCGCCAGATGAATGCATAGAGTCGGTTTGGAAAATGTGGTGTTTCCAAAGCAGGAGGGTTCGCCCCGACTGGAAGATCGTACGAGGCTTGGAGTAAACCGTGCGACAAAAGCCCGAGCCACACGGCAACAGATAAAATAATAACTCGCGGCATTGCTACGGCTCCTTATGAATAAATTTGGTTTCTAGGAGTGTGTCGGAGAAACCAGGCAAAAAGTTGAATGTTCCTTGAGGGAAGGAGCATTATTTGGATAGCTAGTTCCTGTTGCGGAAGTGCTCTTTTTTGTTAGGCGACAGTTGTCGTCCTGTAAATAGCCTTGAGTCTTGAAGACTCTCGCACTGGGATATTTTATGCCTTCAAGGGCAGACCAATATTGTGTTGTCTACTACAGGACTATGGTTTCAGTCTGACTCCTTTATAATTTGGTTAATAAGACAAGGTTGTGACACAAGACTGCAAAGCCAACGCTAGCGGCATAATTCTTAAATCCTTTGAATAGGCACCTGCCTTCCCAGAGGACGATAAGAGCTTGGCCCAGTCCTTGTGGGCCAGCGTCAGAATTTGAGGGTTCTGGTCCAGGATAATCGAAATCTTCTTGAATTTATTGCGGTATTCTTGCACAATTTTAAGACTTGACTGTTCGCTGAAGTCAAAGTCAAGCTTAAAATGTAATAACTGGAGTTTTGCAAACTCCAAGTTTTCAGTTTTCAGATAACAGTTTACAGCATAAAAAC
>CAZBTJ010000248.1:0-4900 GCA_964494325.1 uncultured Pirellulales bacterium | reverse complement strand
GAGAATTCAATCCATGGGCCAACCCTACTTCGATTTCGGTGAGCTGTCAAGTATAATGGCAGTTAATACCTACCGATTCTTAGTGTCTGAATTTGTCAGACCTACTGTGGAGGAAGTAAGCAGTGTATCAGATGTGGCAAACATCATGGCAGAACACGGTGTTTCGTGTGTTGTGGCAATTCTAAAAGGGAAGGTCTTAGGTATCTTAACGGAAAAGGATCTTTTAAAGATCGCCATCAAAACCTAGGGAAAACCTGTCTGACATTTGTGTTGTGGATATCATGTCCTTCCCCGTTATTGCAGCAAGATCGTTCAATAGCATGATCAGTGCCAGCCCACTGCATCCGCCGCCCATCGCGTTCATAATCGCGTGTGAGTTACCTGACCACATCCTGGATCGGGTCTCCCTGCTCTATTGCGTTCAATATGCGTGTTACGTCACTCATAGTTGCGAATGGATTGAGTCCTGTGTTTATCTGATGACATGGATGATCTGGACCCTGCCGCCTACTTGTTTCCTTCTCGTAGCAGCGGATGGAACGCTGACCGGACAAAAAAGCCCCTGCAGATTTAGATCTTCTACCTGCAGGGGCACATGTAATTACAGTGACTCTTTCCTTTACGTCCTGATAATTTGTGCACTGCTTGGATTCAAAAGATCAGATCGGTGAGAATTGCACAAGACAGTTCAGGTCACTACCAGGTTGGCCGCTATAAGACGTCGCAGGCTGTAGGCAAGGAAATTTATCTCAGCTATAGATGCCTGTTGGCCCTAGTAGAATCATGTACATAATACATAATACGTGATTACCACTATTGACATATGCTTGGGTTATGGGTATACGGTCGTGGATAGTGATGACGATGGATAGTCATAGATCATTTTCGTCATGACTCATCTAGAAGAAGGATTCTTACAGAAGACACTAATGAGAGCAAGGCTATTAGACTTCGGCTCATGGCCTTTTGCATTTTAGCCCAAAGCTATAGGAAGCTTGATTGTATTCAAATGCTGTCGATCAACTTTCGATATGTTCTATCAAAGGGGATTAAAGTAAAACTGTTTCTTGTTGCTATGTCACAGAAAGGGTGGTGGTAGATGAGAGATCTGCTGGTCACAAGTCAAACAATGAGGTATAGGTGGGTCGTTGCATGCAGTTGTGCGTTAGGCGTATTCTCAACCACTTTTGCGAATCAGGCCCCTATCGCCAACGCAAGCCTCGTCAACGGAGACGTCCTCACCATCAGGCAGACTTGGTCTCAAGAACCCAACGGCTTTATGCGCGCCACCGATGTCCTCGTTCCCTCCGGCGAAGGTCCCTTCCCCGTTGTTATCATGCTCCACCGCATGGGCGGGGATTCCAATTTCGTCAAATCTATTTGTGCTCAGATTCCCCATTTTGACAACGTCATCCGTGTCGCTCCCAACGGCTACCTCAAAAGCTGGAACGACGACACCGAGCCCTCTAAAGCCCCTGACGTTGCCTTTATTCGCGACCTCATTAAGTTGCTTAAAACCTACAACAACGTTGATGCGGGAAAGATCTCTCTCCTCGGCTTCTCCAACGGCTCTGCCCTGATCAATCGCCTTCTCATCGAACTCGACGGTGCGGCCTTTCAAAAAGCGGCCTGCGTGGTCGCCCAGATGATTGCGAAAATGTATCACGATGGCAGCTTCTGGTACAATGCCACCGGTAACAACAGCTACGATCAGAAAATCATCCCGGCCCCTGGACGCAAAATCATCAGCATCAGTGGAACGGCCGATCCCATTGTCCCTTACCTCGGTGGCGATAGCGTTGTGGGCACCCAATTCCTCGACGGCCAAGAGAGCATCTACCGCTTCGCTCAAGCGATGGGAGAAGACGGCCCACAAATCGCCGACGCCGACGGCATCTCCGGAAACCTCAATGATTTAGATTCCACCAACGACTACTCACCACAGTTTGTCAAGTACAGCTACCTTAAGGGTGAGGTCATCCACTACAAACTCATCGGCGGCGGTCACGGCCTCGACGTGGACGGTAGCATCGCCTTCAACATGGAGGCTCTAAAAATCGTCGCTGACTTCCTACTCAAGTAAATCATCTCGTGAGTCCACAGCTAAAACCCAAGAAGCTCTCTACCACAGTAGACGGCCCATGGTTTTCTTGATCCTGAAGTCTTTGGCTCCGTTCAATAAGACTTGGCTACACCCTTAGGCCCTCGTCACCGCCAGCCCAGTGCAACCGCCCAGCATGCGTTCATAATCGCATGGGAGTTTCTGGACCCTTCCCATTATTTACATTAGTAAAGTGCATACCCCCATAACGACTTTATTCATTTTTCTCTTGAATTTCAGGGGCTTGTCCAGGTACTCTAAAAGTAATTCGTTTAGAAGGCGAAACAGTTTTTATATCTTACGACAGTTATCATAAGCGACTTTCTTTCATCTCCTTTTGCCTTCATTTTCCCTTAGAGTCTTTGTGTGCGCCGAAACAAGCTCACCATCGCGAGATTTGTATCGTTATGCGCAAGTATCACACCACAAGGGGCACGGTCCGGCTTTCTGGACGCTTGGATGGTAATCCAATATCTGACGATCATAGGCGGGGATATGATTGGCTGGCTCAAAAATGTTGGAGAAACGCCGAGCTGTTTTCAAGACGTCGCATTTTATTTGTTACCTAGGTTATGAAATCTAGACTGTCTACTTACGCAGTCCTGTTCTTGAAATAATAAGATTCCGAAATGAGAGTTTCAGGTGCGGTGTGTAGCTGCATTTGAATGGAGTACGGCTGATATCTGAGTGGAGATCAAATAATGAAACAAACAAGCGATTCTCAAAAAAGGAGCATTTTCCGGTCATCTATGTGTCTTAAGTGTGCGGTTGGAATGATGCTGCTGGGGCTGATACCTTCGCTGGGTTGGGGGTACTCTGGAGGTATCGGCACGCTTCAAATACCCTACATTCTCTCAAGTGCCGATGATCTGGTTAAATTGGGTCTGACGCCAAAGGATTATGATAAGCATTTCTTAATCACAAGGGATATTGATCTGGAAGGCAATTTATTTACCCAGGCAGTGATTGCACCATACCCAGAAAACAATGTCTCTTTCTTTGACGAGGATGGTCAATTTACGGGTACGATGAACGGAAATGGACACGTGATTCGAAATTTGACCATTACCGGCGAAAACCACATTGGTTTTTTTGGTGTGCTTTCCGAGAGAGCACAGATCTTTGGATTGGGGATCGAAGATGCCAATATTGTGGGCACTGGGCGATACACTGGGATGCTGGCGGGGCACAATGATGGACGTATTTTTCACTGTTATGCCTCTGGTACAGTCCTGGATGTTTCCACGGTGGGAGGGCTTGTTGGAGAAAATGAAGGGAGCATTGAAAACTGCTTTGTCACTGGTAGTGTCTCCGGGCGGGGTCAGGTAGCGGGGCTTGTGGGTCATCACTCTAGTAGGTCTCTGTTACTCAATTCCTACAGTACGTGTTGGATACAGAATGAGGCTGGTACAACCTCGCTGACAGGCGGGCTTGTGGGTAGCCCATTTGGAGAGACACTCGGTAGTTTCTGGGACACGGAGACCAGCGGGATCTCATCTGACGCCAATGACACTGGGTCACCAGGAGGTACGGGGGGGGGGCGGTGTGTCAGGTGCTTGATGAACAGGGCGTTGCAATGCCACTCAAAAATCCAGTGAGCCCATTTAAACCCGATTTTTGCTGGGATATCCTGCCTAAGCAGTGGGTACGAAACTGTAGGCAGTGTAATAGCTGATAGCCCCGACGTCAAACACTGCCTGCTCTGACCTCGCTCTCAAGGGCTGTTTACTGGGCTAGGGCAGGCGAACGCAGGTGAAAGGGTGCGGACTGAGTAGGTATAATGGTTTGGACGCTTAAATATCGCTAGAAGGGTTCTTGTGAGTAGTTTGTCCTTGCCTTGACATATCCTGGACACGATGCTGATTATTGTGGAGTTCCAGAAACGTTGAGATCTTATGGCCGACCCAACCCAATCAGATCGGCCATCCTGACGTAGTGGGGGCCTGCTGTGAGCAGGTTGGGTGATCTTTACAATAGGCTGGACAAGAATACCGACTGAACTCACTGACTTTTCTCGGATCGCAGCAAAGTAAGAATCCAGTACAGTGAATTGTTATGTTGCCGTTGCCGACTCAACGATGGGTAATAGTCGCGAATCCTCCAACGCAGCGGTTCGATGGCCCAAACCTGCCAAATAATCTTGATTTGACGAAAATGCCAAGAAATCAGATAGGGAGTTTTGGCGAATAAGCATTACAAAATCCCAGTGCTCTTCTTGCGGACCAATGAGGTATCTACCGCCTAAAAACACAACATCACCGCCACTTTCCTTAAGAAATGGTAGTGTGTGGTCAATGTATTTTTGAAATGCCTCTGCGCCAGATAACTCAACTTCCTCTTGTGAGCCATTCTGATCATCGAGAAACACAACTGCCATGTGTATGCACATGTGGCACTTTTCCATCCTACTCCATTAGAATCCTGAAGCTCTGGAATACGACGTTCGACGGTGCCAAAGTCACCTCCGGAGTCTTTCCCGATGATGTCAGAGACACATAATCGCAAGATTGCGGCCTGCGCATGATGTTGACCGGATTAAACACTTGCCCTTTTTGCATGGAATATCAAGCAGAAGACGGCGAGGATAAGGCATGACTGCCATATGACTGCATGACGGGGCCTCATGAAGTCCGGTCACTGCTTCCCCCCCTCACTGTTCTAACGCGCAACGACGCCCCTCAGGAGCGGCCCGAAAGGGCCATCTCATTGCAGGGGCTGGTTGGCAGTTATGCCTCTTGTTTGTCTTGCTCTTATGTATCCGCAACAAATGAAAAGCACGCTTGGCGCAGAAATGAGCAG
>CAZBTJ010000247.1:0-5001 GCA_964494325.1 uncultured Pirellulales bacterium | reverse complement strand
TTTTTAGTAAAACGCGTTCTTTATACTGTAAACTGCCTACTGAAAACTGAAAACTGAAAACTTGAAGTTTGCAAAACTTCAGCTGTAATTGAAAGAGTCATCCATGACGTCGAAAGAACTTGTCGCCCGGTCCCTGGAATTTGACAGACCTGCACGTCTACCGCGTCAGATGTGGCTGCTTCCCTGGGCGACCTTACACCATGAAAAAGAGGTTCACAGGATTCAGGCACAATTCCCGGACGACCTCGCCGGCTCTCCCTACTTTTGTAAACCGGTCAAGTCGATCGGTGATCCCTATGCCATCGGAACCTATGTGGATGAATGGGGATGTACCTTCATCAATCGACAAGCCGGTATTATTGGGGAAGTCAAAGATCCCTTGATCGCCTCCTGGGCAGACCTTGACAAGGTGGAACCCCCGATAAACGCGCTGACAGTCGACACAGCACAGGTCACGGACTTCTGCAGCCACACGGATAAATTTGTGATGGCACCCTGCTGCGCACGTCCGTTTGAGCGGCTACAATTCCTTCGAGGCACAGAAAATGTCATGATGGATCTGGCCCTGGACTCCAGTGAGTTGCTCACCCTGCTCGATACGATCCACCAGTTCTATCTCAAAGAGATCGAGTTGTGGTCTCGTACAGAGGTTGACGGCATCATGTTCATGGATGACTGGGGAGCACAACAGGCCCTGCTCATTTCGCCTGCGATGTGGCGTAAGAGGTTCAAGCCGCTGTACAAGCAGTACATCGACCTCATCCATGCGGCAGGCAAAAAAGCCTTCATGCATTCGGACGGCTTCATTTTGGACATCATCCCGGATCTGGTCGAACTGGGACTGGACGCCTTAAATTCCCAAGTATTCTGTATGGGGCTGAACGAACTGGGGAACCGCTTTAAGGGCCAGATCACCTTTTGGGGAGAAATCGACCGGCAGCATCTGCTCCCCAATGGATCACATAAACAAATTCAAGAAGCCGTTGAACAATTCATTGACTGCTTTTATCATGATGGCGGTGTCATTGGACAACTGGAATTTGGACCGGGTGCCAATCCGGAGAATGTGGTTACAGCATTCGAAACATGGAACGCGTTTAACTCTTTGTAAACAAAAGGCGAGTTCAAATCATTTAACGGAGAATAGAATCGTGGACCGCAAAGACAACACACACAAAGTTATTTTCTGGGCCACCTTTTTCCTGGTATGGACCGTCGGGTTGGCCTGCGCACAGACCTCCATTACAGAAGCCACAGATTCTATGATCCTTCAGCAGGGTCTGGACATTGATGACATCGGTCAATATGGACGCAGCCCCGTGCATCAAGATGCCTTGGCAGAACAAATCGTCCTGGGTACCTGGACAATCCCCAAAGCAAGTGACACGATCACGTCTGAAAAGGGAGAAACCAAATCCTGGCAACCCATCAAGGCAGATTCCAATGGCTGGTTCTCCGACAGGAGGCGTCGTGGCGGCTACATCTATGTGTCTGTGCATTCTGAGGCGGAACGCATTATGATCCTCCACATGATGGGCAACAGCATGGCCTATGTCAATGGCAAACCGCGTGTGGGCAGCCGCTACCAGTCCAGGGATACGAGCAAACCCTGGGCCCCGAATTTTGCCTATGTGCGTGTGCCTGTCTTGCTGAAGAAGGGACACAACGACCTGCTATTCAAACGCACGCGTCGTGCTGGCGGCCGGGTCAAGGCGACGCTAATCAAACCCAAAGCTGCAGTGCTCCTGAACAGCTATGACTGTACCTTGCCTGATTTGCGGGTGGGTGAGTCGATTGAGACACAGGGCGCTGTGGTCCTGATCAATGCCACACAAAAAGTCCGGCAGGATCTGCAATTGACCGTCAGTGGGTCGGGCCTGCGCAAGACAGCAGTTAATGTCCCCATCATCCAACCGTTGAGTGTTCGAAAAGTGGCCTTCCCCATCAAATACAAAGGATCAGCCTTGAAGGAACCGGGCAAGCAACGGTTTGACCTCAAGGTGGTGCAGAAAGCCGGACGCAGACTCACAGTGCTTGATCAACAGGAAATACCCCTTGAGATCAAGGCCGTCACGGACTCCTACAAAAGAACCTATGTCAGTCGTGTGGATGGCAGTGTTCAATACTATGCGGTGAATCCTGCCACCCCACTGCCAGGCGACAAGACGCCACCAGCCCTGGTGTTGAGCGTTCACGGCGCCAGTGTTGAAGCGATCAACCAGGCCCGCGCCTATGGCTCCAAGACCTGGTGCAACATTGTCTGTCCCACCAACCGTCGAGCCTATGGCTTTGACTGGGAAGACTGGGGACGTATCGATGCCCTGGATGTCCTGAACGATGCCAAGGCCAAATTTGAGTATGATCCGTCACAGGTCTATTTAACGGGCCACTCCATGGGTGGACACGGCGCATGGATACTCGGCTCCACCTATCCGGACCAATTTGCCGCCGTGGAACCCTGTGCAGGATGGCTCAGCTTTAACTCCTATGTGGGTGGCAAGACAATCACAGATCTCTCCCCCATGGAACAGATGCTAAAACGTGCCGAGTCTGCCGGTGATGCAGCTCAACTGGCCAAAAACCTCACGGGCAAGGGTGTCTACATCCTGCATGGCGGCGCAGACAATACCGTACCCAAGACGGAACCCGCCAAGATGATGGAGATCCTCAAGACCTTCCATACAGACTATGTATACCACGAAGAACCCGGCAAGGGACACTGGTATGATCTATCCAAGGAACCCGGCGCTGACTGTGTAGACTGGGCCCCCATGTTCGATTACTTTGCCCGGCATGCCCTGCCTTCCGATAGAGCCGTGCGTCAGGTCGAGTTTGTGACGGTCAACCCTGGCATCAGTGCCTGGCGTCACTGGGCCGGCATTGAAGATCAGATGGAGCCTCTCAAGGCCAGTACCATCAGCATTCGTCTGGATCCCGGACTGCGTCAGTTCGTGGGCACCACCAAGAACGTGGCCAGACTCAGTTTTAAGCTGGATACGCTTTCCGATTCCAAACCAGTCACCGTGGCACTGGACGGCCAGAGCATCAAGGACATCCCCTTCCCTGCTGAAAAACAGATCTGGTTGACGCAAACCCATGGCACATGGGCCATTGCCAAAAAGGCCAATCCTGCGATGAAGGGTCCCCATCGATATGGCCCGTTTAAAGAAGCGTTTAACCATGACATGGTCTTTGTGTTTGGCACCCAGGGCAATGCCAAGGAAAATGCCTGGGCCCAAGCAACCGCCCGATTTGCCTCAGAACAGTGGTGGTATCAGGGCAATGGGGCTGTGGATATCATCAGTGATGATCAATTCACAGCTGCCAAGTATACAGATCGCGGTGTCATCCTGTTCGGCAATGCTGAGACCAATGCCGCTTGGAATATTCTTTTGAAACACAGCCCGGTTCAGGTAACATCAAAGGCGGTCACCATCGGAGACAAACAGATCCAAGGCAAAGATTTGGCCTGTCTCTTTTTGCAGCCTCGTAAAGACAGTGAATTCGCCTGTGTCGCAGCAGTCAGTGGTACTGGCATCTCGGGCATGCGACTCACGTCACGTCTCCAGTACATCTGGGCCGGGAGCAATTATCCTGACTGCCTGGTCATCGGACCTGATATGCTCAAACAGGGCGTAGAAGGCGTCCGTGTTGCCGGTGTATTCGGGAGCGACTGGAGTGTTGATTCAGGGACGTTTGTCTGGGCTAATAGAAAAACGGCAAGCAATGAACCCACTGAATTGCCAGCCTATATCGGCCCGGACCCCCGCCCATTTCTGATGCCACGTCACTACATCTGCCAGCGTGCCTCAGGGCCGATGACGGTCGACGGAAGACTGGATGAGGGGTCCTGGAAAAAGGCGGCCTGGACAGAGCCGCACCTGGACATCGAAGGCCAGATGCGTCCGGTGACACCCAAACATCGGACACGAACAAAAATGCTCTGGGATGATGACTACTTCTATGTAGCATCTCAATTGGATGATCCCCATGTTTGGGGCACCATTGCCGAGCGTAATGCCGTGATCTTCAATGACAATGACTTTGAAGTGTTTATCGATCCGGACGGCGACAGCCACAGTTACTATGAGTTTGAAATGAACGCCCTGAACACGGTATGGAACCTGCTCATGAACAAACCCTACAAGAACGGCGGCAATGCCGTGATCCGGGAGATGCCAGGGCAAAAGAGCGGGGTCTATGTGAAAGGCACCCTCAACAATCCCGGTGACACAGACGCCTATTGGACAGTCGAGATTGCCTTCCCCTGGAAGGGCATGGCCGAACATGCTGATTGCCCCTGCCCTCCTCTGGATGGCAATCAATGGCGTGTCGGTTTTTCCCGCGTGCAATGGGGTCACAAGGTGGTTGACAACACCTATGTGCGTTACCCCAACAAAGAAGAACGCACTGAAGCATGGCACGAAGACAACTGGATCTGGTCACCCCAGGGGGTTGTCAACATGCACAGACCCGAAACCTGGGGGTATGTCCAGTTTTCCGCACAGCCAGTTGGCAGCAACGTCCAATTCATCCCTGATCCCACAGCCGAGGTCCGTTACCTGCTGCACAAGGTCCTGTATGCTCAAGAGCAATACAAGAGTGAACACAAAGCCTATGCCCAGACACTCAAGGCACTCAATCTCGGCGAACTAACTTGCCCTTCGCTCGCTGGCCCCATCACCGTGCAAACACAAAACGACCGATGGAAGGCTGAAGGCCCTGTTAAACTCCCGAACGGAAAGACCAAAACCCTGGCAATTCGCTGGGATGGAAAAATCCAGGCACCCGCGCCCCGTTAGACGGCAGAGCCGTTCTTAAAAGAGTTTTCAGCGTTCAGCTCCGGAGGCGACTTAAACGTGAAGCTAAGAGGGTAAGAAAGTAAGAGGGTCGGACTGTGGGACTTCTAGATAGTACCCTGGCCGTTGGCCTGATCTATGTATTCGACATATTACAGCCTGATAAACGCTTTTTGATGTCCCTCAATTTCGCCGGCGCCGG
>CAZBTJ010000246.1:0-5041 GCA_964494325.1 uncultured Pirellulales bacterium | reverse complement strand
ATTATAGTTCATACTATCACTCTTAAGTCGCCGGACATGCCCGGCACACAACCAAGCGATCCATTCGACCTTTCAATCGCTTCGCGATTTTCAGGCGAATGATCTTATCGTTAGGCCAGCAAAACATGCGAGACATTGCAGGATCGATTAGATTGGTCATCTTCCTCTTCGAAGCTTCATTTCCGAAGAGATCGATTGATTGAATTTCAACTGATTAAAAGATGAAGCATCCCAGGCGTGTGGCCTGAGATGCCTGTGAAAGAATAATCAACACGCAAGATTACTGGGCCTTCCAGGCCGAACATTGGGATTCCTGGCGTTGGCCGGAGAAAGGATAGTCAGATGACAGACAACTGGGATGATGAACCCGAAATACACTCTGGTGTAGCATGGTATCGGAGAGACCAGTGGCCCCTTCTCAAGTCTGCCTCGGCAGACGCTGAGGATCTCGAAGAAACATATGACGAGTGGCTGGAGTATGCAGAACGCCATTTTAAGGATATTTGGGACGCCGGAATCAACCTTCACAAAGTCGACGTTGATGTTGAGGATTTAATAGGTTGGTGTCGAGAGCAAAACCGCCCCCTTGATGGGTCTGCTAGGGCAACGTACGTGACCAAGAAGTTTAATAAGAAGTGACCAGATACAAGCTGAGAAACACAGTACCACAAAAACAGCCAACATCGGGATTCTTGGGACGGCATTCCGCCGCCCCTTATCCCACGCGTTCGGAAGAAGCGATGAAGAAAGTCACGATGGAAACATACCGAGAAGATACACTCTATCCCAAAGTTGTTTGGGCAACCGCAGCCCTATTGAAGGAATCAGACGAAATCTCGCCAGTAGCACTACTAATGCAGATCGGAAACCTTAGCTCTTCTGATTACGACGCTTGGCGTCGTGGACGTGTACTATATCTTGAGCGGGTTTTCCAAGGAAGCCTTTCGAAAGCTACTCGGTATCTCTGGATCATTGGTTTTCACGCGCACGATTTAAACATGATCCCAAGCCAACACACATATAGGCAGGTCGGGAAAAAGAGAATGCTGCAGTTTACTCGCTCGGGAGAGGGAAACCAAGAAAAGTCATATGCTAGGCATTTCCGATGGAATCAATCTCAGAAAAGGAAACAGGAACATACTGAACGGACATTGTCCGAAGCGAATGCAGAGAGACGGCCTGAAGGCCGCTCCTGATTCGCCCCATTCTGATCAAAATGTTGTGAAGGATCATTCCAGAGTAATCATAGGCGAGTGCGAAAGGATAGAAAGAGATGGAAGCGATAGCAAGAGTTGTAACCGAGTTCTTCATGATGGTCCTGTGCATCACTTCGGCCCCTGTCAATCAACAAGAAATCCGAATCGATGTCGTTGAAGCCCATGGATACCTCGATACAATGATCGTTCGACGCGAGAAAGTCGGCTTCATCGTTCACGACGAAATGAACGGGAAGTTGGTCAAGTTCATGACGATCGTTCCGAAAGACGGCGAAGAGAACGTTTTTGTCTGCACCGATCACAAAGGTAAGAGTCAGACCGTTGATCTGACGCAGGGAATTGAGGGATTTAGCGTGCAAAAGCTGAGAACAGCATCCCGACTGCGCCTACGCGCGGCGGATGGGGTGAAGATAGCCGTTGATCGCAGCAAGAAAGTCCTCTTTATCACGCCCGACAACTTGAAACGCACATACGTTGTGCATTGAGATGAACTCACAGACCAATCGCTCCAGAGCACAACGCTGTCGCGTCGGCTCTGAGCTCTGCGTTCATCCTGACTTGTGGAGTCAGCGTAAAGGAGATTTAATTATGTCGAAGCACTTCAGAGTGGTTCTTGTCGCATTTCTGACAATGATAGCCAGCATAGTATTTGTGCAAATTGGCCTTCCTATTCTAAGACCAGTCTCGGCGTCAGAAAGCTCCGTTGGTTCTACTCAAGACCAGCTACATAAAAAGTTTGTAGAACGAAAGCAATTACTTGACCGAATCGTGGAGGAGGCCAAGCTGAGCCTACAATTTGGGCGTGGTTCTATTAATTCACTGGAATATCGACAAGCGACAGAAGCGGCTTTGCGAGCTGGTATTGATCTATGCCAATCAAAGGAAGAACGCATAAGTATCTTTGATGAAATTCTTAAGTTATACGCCACGCGTGAAAAACAGCTTGAACTTGAGTTTAAGGCCGGTAAGCGTGGCACGTCTGATATGCGAGAGGCAAAACTTGCTTGACTGGAAGTTGAGATTGAACGGCTTAGAGAACAGCTCAAATAATTGTATTTATTGATGAACATGGAGCTGAAATCGGACGGCCTGAAGGCCGCCGCTTAGCCCCTGGCGTGTGTGCTAAAATGGAAAGTGATAAAATGACCAGTAAGCTCTTGCCTGACCATTTTGGTAGTCACACACAATCGAAGTTCACCGGAGAGATGTCTCAAGTCGTGTCCGTGCGCAACAAAAAGACAATTACCTGTCAATCAATTGTGATGGTGTGGCTCCTTATGATAGTGCTATCCGGGTCAGATGTGTATTCCACTACCCCCACATTGTCGTTCGATAATCCAGGAACCAACAAATTCGAGACCGTCTACAAAGACGCCCTTAGTAATCTAAGAAGCATCAATACCGTGCAAAGCTGCGGAAAACGCATTCTTCGGGCTGGAAGCGACTACGGACGCCCCTGGACAAGGGATGGATCCCTGAATAGCCTGTGTGCCGCAAGTCTCCTGGAGCCTGATGTCGCAGAAAACACGTTGTGGTTCATCACCGCGGACAACAAGGTGGCAGGTCAATGGTGGGACAGGACAATCTGGATCATAGCCGCATGGGAACACTTCAAGATCACGGGCAACGACACCTTTCTTTCCAATGCCTATACCTACACAAAAAACACGCTCACGTACCACGAGGAGAACTACTACAATTCAAAGTACGGATTGTTTCGCGGCCTATCGCATTTGTGCGACGGGATCGCCGGATATCCATCCCCGCCAGCGCCTGCTAAACCCCGGAAGTCGTCGTTTGCCGGTGAATACGCTGGCGTTGACTACCTGCTGCCCACAAGCATACAGGCGATCTATTACGGGGCCTACAGGGCTGCAGCCGCGATGGCTGAAAGACTTGGCAAACCGCGTCCTGAGATCGAAGGATACCAGGCCAAGGCACTCCGGCTCAAGACCCAGGCAGACCAGCACTTGTGGGCTCCGAAGTATCACAGATACGGGTATTTCATTCATGGTACGGGAATGAAAGCCGGCGCATTGGAAAACCATCAGGAGGGTGCCGGACTTGCCTTTAGCCTCTGGTTCGGCCTGGCCGATGATGCCAAGGCGAAAACCATGATGAAGCACTTCCATAATCAGCCTTATGGTATGACATGCGTTTGGCCTCACTTTAAGCGGTTCAGCGATGCTAAACCGGGAAGACACAACGTGGCCACATGGCCCCAGATGTCCGCGTATTGGGCGTTGGGCGCGCTTTCTAGAGGCGGATACGGCATATTCAAGTGGGAGCTTGAAAATGTGACCCGTCTTTTGCACAGCACAAGTCCCGACATTCGGGAAATTTATGACTCGATGACTGGAAGACCGGAGGGTGGTTGGCAGAATGGGAGGCACTGGGACGCTACCCATGATCAGACTTGGTGTGCCACAGGCTATATCGGCATGATTCACAAAGGTGTTTTCGGCATGACGTTCCAACCGGACGGGATAACTTTCCGGCCGTATCTGGCGCGAGAGTGGGGAGCGTGTAGTCTAAGCGGACTCCGTTACAGAAACATGACGCTGAACATACGTCTTACGGGGTCGGGCACTTCCGTTTCGAGTTTCAAGATAAACGGCTCCCAGAGCGACAACCATTTCCTCGATGCAGGTGGAACGGGAGAGAATAGCATCAGTATCACTCTGAAATAGAGTACTGTCAAAGTGACCCTTGAGGTTTTGGCTGCGAAATCGATAAGTGAGACTTAGAATTGCAAGGCAACTGACGGGCACGGAGTGTGCGGATTTTTGATTCCATCGGCAAACCATGTCCTGTGGGCATGGTCGTTCACTTGTTGTGTGGTTCTCAACCTATAAAGCAACCAGCGGTCAACACTCAGCTTTCAGCCTAAAAAAAGTGGCCCGATTTGTCATCCCGAGACATTGAGAGATCTATCAAACGAGCTGATTGCTGACCGCTGAAAGCTGAGAGCTGAGAGCTGTTTTTCTAATTAACACCCAACACTGGAGTTGAGCTATGGCTCAAAATGTCGAGATAAAAGCCCGCTCAATGGATTTTGTCGGGCAAAGCCTGATTGCAGCTTCCTTGTCTGAAGGTGAGCCCCAAATGATACACCAGGAAGACATCTTCTTCAACGTCCCCACAGATAGATTAAAATTAAGAGTGTTTTCACCTGACTCAGCCGAGTTGATCTTTTACCATCGATCCAATCAACGCGGCCCCAAAATATCGCAGTACGAGATATCTCAAACCCAAGATCCTGAGGGATTGAAGTCCATTCTCGAAAAGGCGTATGGCATAAGAAGCACGGTGGTTAAAATGCGTCATCTGTATGTGTGTGGCAGAACCCGAATCCATCTTGACCAAGTAGAGTCCCTGGGAGACTTCATCGAATTGGAGGTGGTACTTTCGGATTCAGAAGCACTTGTGGATGGTGAAAAGGAAAGCCATGGACTCATGGTGCAATTGGGCATTAAACCAGACCATTTGATTGAACGCGCTTACGTTGATTTGCTTGATTCGAAAATGGCCTGACCAGGCCAGATTAAAAGCACTTGTCGGTGGCGAACTCAAGGAGTACCGTTTAATCTGCAATCTTCAAATTAAGAGCAACAGATTTGCTAATAGATCGCTCGTTTGAGAGCTGAAGAGAGGTTACGCTATGATTATTATCATTGCGGCAAGTAACTATGTAATGACATTTGCTAACGAATAAGAGTTCAACATATCACTCCATCAGACGACCCTGTCGGGCCGCTCATGATCTCTGCGTTATGTGCTATGAAGAAATACATTTAGCTAATAATCATACCCATTTATTGAAT
>CAZBTJ010000245.1:0-5065 GCA_964494325.1 uncultured Pirellulales bacterium | reverse complement strand
GAGGCCCCAGGACTGGTCCTGCTTGTCATCCTCGCAATGGGACGTGAAGTTGAACACCAGATTGCTGTCCGAGTGAGGAATCAAAAGATCAAAATGATATACGGAATCCGTAGTAAATGTTCTCTTGGACTTACCCCAAATGCTGATGTAGCCTAAGCTCTGTTTCTCCGTGGCGCCGGTCCAGCCTTCATACAGAATAGATGAGGGATGCCAGTCTGGGAACGTTTGAGTGTTGTTGCTTGAAAAGAAACCGCAGTTATTAAAGGTGCTGTTGATCAGTCGCCGATCTTTACCCATATCCAAACTCCAGACGTCAGGCCCCCAGTTTTCTGATCCATCCCAGGTCAGGATCAGGTAGAGATCAAAGGTTAAGTGCAGTAGTCGATGTGTAGGCAGGTCCTGTAGCTTCAATTGTACTGTTTCTGGCCCAAAATCACCGAGAAATGTGTGTTTCTTGTTGGGTGTCGAATTTGTGTCGCTTCGAGACCATTCGGTGCCTGGTGGTGTTTCAAAACTGTTCGAGTATACATGTTCGGCGTTGGGCACCATAAGCGAATTTTCATCAATACTGTAGGTCTCTTTTTGGGTTTTGGTGGCCATGCTGGATGTTGCCGTGATGCATGTGATGACTGCGAGTGCGATAGTGGTTATGTTTCGCATGTTAGGTTCCTCCTCTTTCTTATGCTTAGCTTCCAGGAGGGGCGCGATGCACCGCTTCTGTTAAGCTGGTGTTGTTCTTTTATCATAAGGAACCCAATGATTGTGATACACATGTTATGTAAAGCAACCATTCTGGTTCCATATGGTAATCACGAGATGATTGTCAGCATTCTGTTTAAGCATGCTTAGTTCAGTACTACGGACATACCGTCATAGGCAGGGATAAGGCCTTCCGGCAATAGTTGCTTCTCCAGTTGGTTATGCGTTGGATGTAGTGTCCGTGCCATATGGGTAAGAATTATCTTTGCAGCAGGTTTTAGAATCTTCCTGTTCTTCAATGTTTGATTCATGTGGCGAATCATTGTGAGATCGTTATGTTCAAAGATTCGATAGTCGCCCGCTCTCTCTCCTATCGTAGCATCCCAGATAAGTGCATCGAGTTTCTTCTTTTGAAGATGTAGCCATGTGCTTTTCAGTAGCCAGGAACCGTCGGTAGCGTACAGGAAGTTTCTTGTAGCGCCCTCAAGAAGGTAGTAAAGGCATTTTTCTTTCGGAGATTGAACGAGATGATTTGCCTCAAGTCCGGTAATGCCGAATCCATGCAGCTTGAAGGTTTCACCGATTTCGACAGGGCACTTTTCAATCCGATTCGACTTCGGCACGCGTTTCAGTGCTTCGGAATGTGCCCAGAACCTCAGCGGTCCAAGTTTTGCATCTCTCGCGTCAGCTATGGCAAGTATTGTATCTTGGTGAAAGTGGTCTGAGTGTGTATGGGTAAGAAGGATATCTGTAATTCCTGCCGGATTCACTTTATAACGCTTCATGGCATCGAGCACTGTTGGGCCACAATCTATTAGAATATGTCCGTTGACCAGCATTGTGGACATGCCTCGCACCTGCCCTCTTGCAAGCTTCTTCTTCATAGGTGGATACTTGCGCGGCCAATCTGCTGCGCCCGTGCCGAGAAAGAGAAGTTCTACTTTTTCTCCCGAAGGGCTGTCGGTGGTTTTGGTTCCCAAATGTGATTTCCTTTCTTCTGCATAGGTGGGTCCAGAAAATCCCCCAGCGGCAAGCGAGGCGGCTCCTATGGTTGTTATTTTCAAGAAGTCTCTTCGAGCTGGATTTTCTGCATTAATTTTAGTCATTATACAACTTCCTCTTTAATGGTAATTCTGGACCTTTCTCTTAATCTTATGAAAATAGGCTGAAACATAAGAATCATTATCTTCCCCTTGAACAATTGTAATCACAACTTTCTAATAACTCGACAGGGGTTCCCAAAAGCCAGCATGCCATCGGGAATATCTTTAGTAACCACGCTACCTGCGCCTATGCTGACATCGTTCCCAATGCGTGTTCCGGGCATAATGATGCTGCCGCCGCCAATCCATACATTGTCTCCGATCACAACGGGTGACGACTGAGTTTTACAGAAGGCGAAATCGGTGGATGAAGTATCACCGTAACGCTCTGCTGCTTTGAGGGGATGAAATGCCGTGTATATCTGAACGGCGGGGGCAATGAGCGCATTATTTCCGATAGTAATCGTGTTGCAGTCAAGAAAAACACAGTTGGCGTTAACTTCGCAATTGTTTCCAAAATGGATATTCTCCCCGTAATCCGCAAAGAACGGGGCCGTAATCCATAGACCTTCACCATGGGAGCCCAGCAACTGGTCAAGTATAGCGGTGAGTCGCTCACGGTTTGTGGTGGGAATTTGGCTGTATAGCTGTATTAACCGTTTGGCTTCGTGCCAGCGTGCAAGAAGCACGGCATCCCCTGGATCGTATATATGACCGGATAGCATTTTTTCTTTTTCATTCGTCATTTTCACAACATATCCTTGTTTCTCTTCTTGTTCACAGTTTTTCTGTGAAAACTAATAACGCATAGAGACGATTGCGTAAAGCGCTCCCTACTTCTTCCCACGGGTAATCTCGATCCCGAGTGTGTAAGGGATGTGAAGATTCAGATATTCATCATCATCGACGGTAACTACTACGGATTTTTCAAGACCAGATATGTTAATCAGTACAGACGACTGAAGAGTTTCTGAAAGTTTCTCGAAGCTCTCGACAATCTTAGAAATAAGCAGAACCCGGTACTGTTCCGGATTGTCTACCGCCATGAGTGCATTCGCTATTTGCCGAAAAAAATAGATTTTTTTATCAGAATCATTCAAGTGAGTATCGTTTCCTATTATAACAGGAAATGCAATATAGTCAGCTTTACAGCGAATATACACGGCTGTAGTACAATTCGATTCGACACCTACTATATGAATAGTTTTGTTGCCTTCGGGTGTTTCGGAAGCAAAGGCAGCAAAAGAGAACAAGGATATCATTAGTCCAACAACAAGTTCGGTCAGAAGGCGACTTTTCATTATATTTATTCCATATTTTTGTTTGACGATTCTTCTCTCATCATTTTTATTGCCATCGGAATTGTGAACACCGCCCCACCGACAAAACCCATCAGCAGGTCGAGAATGGTGTCATCCACTCCGACTTGGCATGTTAAGCCCATGGTGTGATCCGCAATCCACTCTGCAAATTCCCAAAAGACTGCCACCGTGCAGGTTAGGCCGATGACAACCGCAACATGAATGAGTAGATCTGGTTTATAAATCACATGGTGTTCGGAAAAGGTACGAATTGCCCCGGAAACGAAGAACGCGATGGCGATACCACCGAAGAAGTGGAGAGGTATATCGACTGAAGGCCAGAGGCTATAACCGTCCACAACGTGTGCACAAACCTCGTGTGCCAAAAATACAGTCAACGGCAGCCAACCTACTCGTCGGATGGTTGCCAAGGAAGCCCTGCAATATAATTCCATTGTCTTCTTCATTTTATGCTCATGTTCCGCCTCTGAGTGTAGATTGTGTACACCTACTCGTACACGCAAATCTCCCCGGTATAATCATGGGGACAGGAATACATCCTGACCCACAGATTCTGCGGAAGACCCAAAATAATTTCCTTTTTAATCTCGTGCTGAGGCGCAGAGACTGACCGATCAATTTTAAGAGAGACACCGTTTGTCTTCTGGTTCATCCAGACTATCAAATGTAGTAAGCTCTTCTCCATGGCCCTGTGCCTCAGAGGTTTTACATGTTGTTGCATTCGGAACTTCAAAGGGGAATCGTAATCCTTGTCTAAGTCGTATCTGATTGTAGAACATGTTTATGGCTTCTGTAGTTGTAACGCCCAGGCTGCTAAGTAAATTTTCAACTTCTGCTTTTAGATCCGGCTCAATTCAAGCTCTAACTGTTGCTGTTCTGTTCATAAGAATGCCTCCATTTATCAGTAATAAGTATAGCCCAGGTGGGCCATGGCTGTCAAACGGGGTGTTCTGAGATTTTTTATTTTCTCATGATTAGATGAGAATTTTGCGATTAGCAAATATTCTCCATCTGTCTTGTTAGGAATTCTTAATTTGTGATGTCATCCTTGGTTCGCATTTTCATATCAGGGCCCGAAGAACGTATCGAGAAATTTTTGTTTTCAATTATATACTCGAATTCTTTTCCCCCGCTATCAGATAAAGTTTTGCCGTCACCAAAACAATCAAATTGATTTTTTGGGTTAACCAAAAGTTCTTTTATTAATGACGGAAGCTTGCCTTGGCTATCATCTCACTTGATTATTCTGATCAGGAAGGCTCCATCAGTCAGTCTTCACATCCTGCCATGGCACTTTCGGTGTTTTGTAATAATTGATGCCCATAATCTCGAACCGATTTTTCTGCTTTCCAAGGCGTACTTTGTACTCATCCCATGTATTTTTCTTATCTGGTGACCACCCCAGCTCCGCATAGCCAGGCAATCTAGGGAAGACCATAAACTCAATGTCATCCATTGTTTTGATGGTTTCAGTCCATAGGGGCGCTTCTATTCCTAGAATATGTTCTGAGCATATGACGTCATCATTTTCATTCTTGGGACTTCATCTCCGCCAATATGAATGTATTCTCCCGGTGTCATTGCAGCTACTTCCCGAATCACATCATTGATAAACTCATACGTGATATCCATATCTATAGCCAGACAACTGAAGCCCACTTGTCTTCCCGTATATGGTGTCGCCGGTTTTGCGTTCCCATTCAGTTCTGGGTAAGCCACCAGTGCTGCATTGATGTGACCGGGCATCTCAATTTCGGGTACAACAGCGATATAGCGGTCTTTCGCGTACTGTACTATCTCTCTATATTCTTTTTGTGTATAGAAACCGCCTTTTCCCCCACCCACTTGGGTCAGGCTTCCTACATCAGTTAATTTTGGCCAAGACTTGATTTCGATTCGCCAGCCCTGATCGTCTGTCAGGTGCAAGTGAAGCACATTCATCTTGTATGCCGCCAGATAGTCAATGAACTGTTTGACATCTGCCACACTGAAGAAATGGCG
>CAZBTJ010000244.1:0-5122 GCA_964494325.1 uncultured Pirellulales bacterium | reverse complement strand
GACGGTACGATCCCGTTCACCCGCTCCACTCTATAAGTTAATTTCCCCAGGGGTTTGTTAATCGCAAGCCCTTTTTTCTTTGTCCCTTCGCCGCCAGACTGCGGGGAAAATTACGGGTTTGGCCGTTTGATTCGTTCACTTTGTATGTGGGTGTTGCATGTTGAAACATTAGAGCGGGTGCCATTCCTATTATTTAGTCATTTCGCTGGCAGAATTGTGACGATGACATTTAGCCGATCCGGTAGGTCTAAGGTGCCTAGCGCTTTAAATCTGCCAAAAAGAGGAACTGCACGGTTGGGTGGCTCAAGATGCATTTTGCAATCGGGGCTTAAACGCTCAAGATAATGAGCAATCTACTGAAGTTGAAAGTCAAAAGAGCGAGTTTAGTTAAAGCGTTTTGACGGAGTCGCGTTCCACCAGTTTGGCGGGCATGACTCGTTTGCTGCGGGGGGCGTTGCGATCAGCAATGCGCCTTAGAATGGTTTTTGCGCCGTCAATGCCCATTTGTTTGCGGTCGATGCGCATTGTTGTGAGCGGGGGTTGGGTGTTTTTTGAAAACTGGGTGTCATCGAAGCCGGTGATGCTGATTTGGTCGGGAACACGGATGCCGGCGGCAAGCAGTTTGGTGAGGATATCGGCGGCCATGTCGTCGTTGACGGTACAGACAGCGGTGATCGGATCGTCTATGCGGATGCGCCGGATGATTTCCTGAGCGGCTTCGTCGTTGGTTTCAACCCGCATCACTTCGGCGTTGAGCCCCCGGTGTTGAGTTTCGGCCTCGAAGCCCGAGCAGCGCGACATTTCGTTGTAGTTGTCGTACTGATGGCGGAGCATTAACATGTTGCGATGGCCCTTTTCACAGAGGAAAGAGACCATATCGGTCATGGCTCCATAGCCGTCGGATGTGATGGAGTCAATGGAAACGCCGCTGATATCGGTGTCGAGCAACAAAAAGGGCAGGTGGACTTCGCTGAGCTTCTGTTTGAATTCATCAGGACAACCGCCCATAAGGATGACTCCGTCGACGCTGCCGGTGCGGATGAACCGGGGTAGGTCTTCCTGGCGGGTGGAGATGTTGTATCCGGCGAGTAAAAGGTTCTGGTTGGCTTCGGTTAGTTGTGTTTCGAGCCCTTCCATGATTTCGGAATAGAACACATCTCGGAAAATGTGGGCGCAGGAGGGATAGAAAAGGATACCGATGCTTTCGGTTTTGCGGCTGCGGAGATTGCGGCCGGCGGCGCTGGGGCAGTAATGCAGTTTTTCGCAGGCTTCGCGTACGCGTTGCTGGGTGGCTTTGCCAATCCGCCCCCGGGCATTTAGCACACAGGAGACTGTGGCGATCGAGCAGGTAGCTTCTTTGGCGACATCTTTAATATTCGGGGGTCGATCAGTCATGCGGGTTCCTGTTTTTTCATCAATACTCATTCAAATATAGGTTGGTAAACATGTTTTATCAAATTGGAAAACGATTTTCTTCTAAATCTAGCGATTTGATTGGTTTGAAATTATAAAAACGGTTGACTTGTGAGGTGAAACGTTTAACTTTCGCGGCGCTTTTTGCAATTTAAGACAATGAAAACGGGGCTGTAGAATGAAAAAAAGGGTGGTTGATGGTAAAAATGTGGAGCTCAAGCAGGGACGGCTGTTTGTTGAGGGTGAGCATCGGTTTTTAAAAATAGGTAAGCCGCTGCGTAATTTCAGCTGTACGGAGGAGGTTGACCAGCTGATAGCCGATTTGGACATTATTCAGTCCAAAAACTATAACTGTTTGGAGCTGAACTGTTATTGGCATCATTTTGATCGCACCGGCGACGGTCTGGTGGATGTGGATGTGGAGCCGTTGAAGCGTCTGATCGACGAAATTTGTGCCCGTGGGATCTTCGTGTCGCTTTCGGTTGAGACCTACGGGGTCGGCGGCGGGCAGATTCCGGATGGGTACTGGAAGAAATATCCCGATACCATTGCGGTGGGCGTGGACGGCAATCAGGTGTCGGATATTGAATTCGGCTATATGTCGAAGGTTCCGTCGCTGTATTCGGCCGATTATCTGCGGATTTCGCGTTCCTACATCGTCGATCTGGCGTCAAAGCTGGATATGTCGAAGATTCTTTATTGCGAAACGACAGTGGAGCCACAGTATATGGGCGATCTGGCCATTGATTATTCCCCAGAGGCCCGCCGGGCGTATGAAAAATGGATGGTGGAGAATTGTCCTGACGCACAGCCCTTTCCAGATAGCTACCCGATACCACAGGAATTTGTTTATGATCCGGTCTGGAACCGCTTTCGTGCAGAGTGGCTGGCGAACTGGGTGAGCGGTGATGCCGCTGCGTTCCGCGCAGTTGCGGGCGCGGACGTTTGGGTGGCCTGTGAGTATCTCGACGCCGACGAGCCAACCATGATGAACCGCTGTGGTGATCCGATTGTTTTCCTGAAGGGGTTGACGGCCATTGACATTATTCAGGTCAACTGGCATTGGCACTACGGTAATCGCGCGCCGAACCTGAAAGCCTACCAGCGGATCAACGCCGCTATGGAACTCACCGGAGCCGAGTGGGCCATTACGGAGCACATGACGATCAATGGCGCGGATTATCACGCCAAGGAAATGAACGAACTGTTAGTCAATACCCTCCGCAACGGGTCGCAGTTCGGGTGGGAATTTGTCGATATTGCAGCGGATCGAGATGATCCCGCTATAACGGTCGGAGAAGTCGTTCCAGGCGACTTCAAACCCGCGCATTTCTCCGTGTACGATAAGGATTGGAACCCCAAGCCGCCTATAGCTGTGGTCGATGACAACTGGGACCTATGGATGGAAAAAATTCGGCTGGCCACTGCGGAAAAGCCCTGGGACACCGAAGGGGCGCAACCGGCTGAGCCAAAACCGGTCCTGTAATCCGGTGCGGAGGGCGCAGCGATAGATAATTTTTATAAAGGCCGAAGCGCCGCGTAAATAATTTGCGAATCAAAATAGTGCTGAAGGATTGGTTCATGTTTGTAAAAAATTCTATTCCGCTGCGCTTTCGGGGAAAATCGGGCTTCATCTTTTCTGTTGGATGGTTCATCATACCCAATCTTCCGCCTCGGTAGCTCAATTGGATAGAGCATCGGACTTCGAATCCGACGGTTACAGGTTCGATTCCTGTCCGGGGCACCACATTCAGATTAGTGAATAAATAACCTCCTGGGGTTATGGATCTGGTGGAAGGGGCGTGTTTTTTTCCAATCCTTGAAAAATAGATGTGCCGCACCGTGCCCGTCTTTGCCAAGTCCTCCATAGATATTCAGCGAAGGATGGGGCAAAGGCCGCAACGCAGTTGCTTATTGGGCGGCGGAGCGGGCTTCTTCGATACAGCGGGCAAATTCGTCGGGGGTGATGAATATCTTTGGTTCGGTGTTGTCGAACTCTTGACCATTTTCTTCCAGCCACTTCAGTATTTTCTTGGCGGCGGCACGGCGGGCTTCATTGAAGGGGTTCTGCGGGTCGTAGTCACACAATGGGATTTCCATGGCATCCAGCTCCCAAACGATTTCCGTACGACTGGCTTCGCTGCTGGTGGCACCCATCATGGTTATGTGGTCGTTCAGAAGAGTCTGTACCATTGAGCAGGCGCGGCTGACCGGGTGTTTGAAAACAAACGGAGTGTATTTTATATGGCCGGAGGCGTGGATTTGAAGTGAGCCAACCTGTTCGCGGCCGTCATGGTACTGGATTTTAAGAGATGCGTTCAGGCCGTCGATCTGTTCGATAGATAACGATTCAACCATGGAGGCTTCCTCCATGAAGTTGGTGGGGGTCAACAGCGGGCTGTCTGTGTGCAGGGGGGCCAGCAGCTCGTTCCATGTCTTGAAGTTTTCGTCTTCCACTGCGGTGACGTATTGATCGACCATTTTGATGATCTCTTTTTTGGAAATTCCCTGTTCGGAGGATACGGCCGGGACTTCCGCCGAGGCCAATGGTTGCATCAGAAGCGAGGCGAGAATAAGTAGCCGCCGGAATGTTCTCGCGAGCTTTGAATAGTTTATTAGGTGAGTCATGTAGTTCCTTCAGGGGTGAAAGAGTCAAAGTAATGGAAACACAGCATGGGAGAAAAGATAAAAGCGGGGTGTTGCGTATATATTGATGATAGAAAAAGAGCCGGATCAGATCAAAATATGTGACTTTGGCGCTAAAGTTAGAACCTGGGTCCGTGTATTTAAACTTAAACGCGCTTGCTTCGATCAGGGTTTTTTGCAGAAGTTTCGATCTCATTCGTTCCGAAGGATTGCGAGTTTTCAATCTTCTTTGCAATACGCGCGATATGATGATTGGCGTTGTATGCAATGGATTTCGCTTTTTATAATCAGTTGTATTCAAATAGGTTATGTAGTTTTCCTTTTCGCGAACGCCTTGTGAAGGCGAAAATTGGCAGAATGCCGTCCCGTTGTTGGAATTAATCGCGTTTCCAGGGCTTTTTTCAGGCATTTTCTGTTTTTTAAAATACGGAGGAGGCAAGTGACGCTCGAGTTGCCGAATGACTGTTTTTGTTAAAATTACGGGCTGTAAGATAGTGTACTAAACTAAACTAATATATGATAATTCAGCTTTTTGGGGCTATATTTCAGATTTGAAATTCATCGTTGTGCATATACTAAAATGTTTGTGGTAAATAGTTTATATATTATTAAACGCTAGTTTTATAGACATCATTATCATAGTCTAGTACACTATAGTACATTTAATTTACATTCAGTAAGGATTGCATTTTTATAGCGATTTGGATACCTTGTTGCACCTCACATGATGTTCCGTTTCGACCGAGCAGTCGGCAGAGACGGTGTTACTACGCGGAGTTTGAAAAAGGAGGGTATTCAGCAGAAGCATGGAGGATTTGTTTACAGAACAACATCGGCGGTTGAAGGAGTGTCATTTTCTGATTCTTTATTGGGCCGCCGAGGCGGAGGTGAAGGGAGTCAAATACAACATTACAAATGTATTTGACGACCTGAAAGATCTGGGAATCACACGTACGAAACAGAGTGTGATGGCCTATGTGGAGGCGCTCTTTATGCTTTGCTTTATTAATGTGAAGGAAGAGCGCAACCGTAAAAATATCTATTTGGCAGAGTCCGGAGCCCG
>CAZBTJ010000243.1:0-5233 GCA_964494325.1 uncultured Pirellulales bacterium | reverse complement strand
GTCAGAAATCCTCGACCTGCAACAGCAGGCCTCCGGTTTCTTCCTTGTATCTGCCCATTAAGTGCAAGCATCAATCCTAAATTTCTTGTGTGACAAAACACCGGGTATTTTCTTCCGAACAAAAATCATGGTCTTGGGGTATTGACTCCATCGATTTTTTGAGTACAGTAAGGTGTTTTACAGAGGTTCTGTAGGTAATTAACTCATTATCCACAAAGTAGTTTGGAGATGCATATGATTGAAGTAAAAGAGCTGCGACGAAGCTTCGGGCCGGTCACAGCGGTGGACGGCGTTACATTCAACGTCAAAAAAGGACAAGTTTTAGGCCTGCTCGGTCCCAATGGCGCAGGTAAAACCACGGCCATGCGAATACTCGCGTGTTTTATCCGTCCGGATAGCGGCACAGCCTCTGTGTGTGGCCACGACATTCTAAAAGATCCGGTCGGCGTACGTAAATCCATTGGTTATCTGGCTGAAAGCGCTCCCGCCTATGGCGAGATGACTGTGGCCTCGTTCCTGGACTTCATCTGCGATGTACGCCAAATCAAAGGCAGCAGCCGTAAGAAAACCCTGGACCGTATTGTGCCACAATGCAGTATTGACTCGGTCTATCATCAGACCATCGAGACCCTGTCCAAGGGGTTCAAACGCCGCGTCGGCCTGGCTCAAGCCCTGCTTCACGACCCGAGAGTGCTGATCCTCGATGAACCCACTGACGGCCTGGACCCCAACCAGAAACACGAGGTGAGAAATCTCATCACGCGTATGGCCAAGGACAAATGCATTATCATCTCGACCCATATTCTCGAGGAGGTGGATGCCGTCTGTACCAGATCGATCATCATTGCCAAGGGCAAGATTCTGACTGACTCAACGCCCAAGAAACTCAAAAATGAGTATAAATGCAATCTAGACGAGGTCTTCCGTAAGATTACCACACAACCGGTCACAGCCTAGACCCGGTTTTGATCCCTTGTGTTTTCAATAGGAGTTTGAAATGAATAGTTTTTTAGCCGTCTTTAAAAGGGAACTGAAGAGTTACTTCACCACGCCTGTGGCCTATGTGTTCCTTGTCATCTTCTTATTTTTCTCAGGATACCTGACCTTTAAGCAGGGATTCTACGAAACACGTCAGGCAGACCTGTCCAAGTTCTTCATGAATCTGCCCCTGCTGTTCGTGTTTATGGTGCCCTCCACGGCCATGCGTCTGTGGGCTGAAGAACGTAAGGTCGGGTCCATTGAATTGCTCATGACCCTGCCCATCACCATCAAGCAGGCTGTGTGGGGCAAGTTCCTGGCCGCCTGGGTCTTTCTGACCATCGCCCTGGGGTTAACCTTCCCCATGGTTATAACCGTCAATGTACTGGGTAATCCGGACAATGGCGTGATTTTGTCTGGCTACATTGGCAGCTGGCTCATGGCAGGTGCCTTTCTGGCAATTGGCTGCTTCTTTTCAGCCGTCAGCAAAAACCAAGTCATCAGCTTTGTGTTGAGCGTGGTGGCCTGCGGCATCCTGGTGTATGCCGGTATGCCCACAACCCTAAATTATCTGGCCAGTTTCCTGCCCATGGGCCTGGTTCAGGCCATCGAAGGCTTTAGTCTCAAAATCCACTTTGAATCCATGCAACGTGGTATCCTGACCTTCGGCGATTTCTCGTACTTTGTGATTCTGATTGTTGGTTGGATCACAGCCTGTACCGTAGTTCTGGATGAAAGGAAGGCCAACTAATGAATACACTACGTACTACACTTGGAATACTACTCACCCTCGTGATTGCCTTTGCTGGGATCAATGTTTGCCAGAATGTGGGGAAACGCATCAAATTTGATGTCACAGAAAAGAAACTCTACTCGCTGACTGACGGGTCCAAAGCCATCATCAAGAAGCTTAGCCAACCCATTACAGCCAAGCTGTACTTTGCCAAGACGGCCTCACTCAAGGCCCAAGATCAGATCCGCTTTTTCAGCAACTACTATGAATACGTCCTGGCCCTGCTCGAAGAATACGAAAATCAGTCCAATGGCATGGTCAAACTGGAAGTCATTGATCCGCGTCCCTATTCCAAGGATGAAGAAGACGCTGTGCGGTATGGACTCAAGCGGTTCAACATCACCGAAGAAGAAGGTTTTTTCTTTGGCATGGTCATTCAGACAGAATTTGGGGCAGAAAAATCCATCCCCTTCTTCTCACCGGAACGTCAGAGATTTGTCGAGTATGATATCAGCTACTTGATTGATACAGCCATTACCCGACAGAAAAAAGTGATTGGTGTGATGAGTTCTGTGGAGGTCATGGGTGACGATGTCAGTGACTACATGCGTCAGATGATGCGGTATCAGGGACAGAAAGTCAAAGAGCCCTGGACCGTGGTGTCACACCTCAGGCAACAGTATGAGGTCAAGACCGTGGGCACAGATGTCAATGACATCAATGATGTGGACCTGCTGTTTGTGATCCACCCCAAGAACCTCCCGGAAAAGACGCAGTTCGCCATCGATCAATACGTACTCAAGGGTGGACGTGCCATTGTGTGTATCGACCCCTATGCGTATACAGATCGTCCGGCACAACCCAATCCGATGCAGCAGATGCAGGCACCGCCTGTGCAAAACTCCAACCTGCCCACCCTGCTCAAGGCCTGGGGTCTGGACATGCCTGAAAACACCTTTGCCGGCGACGAAAACCTGGCCATACGGACAAACGCAGGGGGACGTCCAGAGGATATGATCGCCTTTTTGGGTCTTGACAAGAAGCAGGGCTGCTTCAATGAAGACAGCGCCATTACGTCAGAACTCAATTTAATACGCATGCCCTTTGCGGGCAAGCTCACCGTGCTGGATACCAACAGTCCCAATCTCACCCACACACCCCTGCTGAAAACCACAGACAAGGGTAACACATGGAACGTGTCCAATTCCTATGAACTGGCTATGCTGAGTCCTGAGCGTATCCGCATGAAGTTTATGCCTGGTACAAAGCCAGTGAATCTGGCCTACATGGTTTCGGGGCGATTCACCACGGCATTCCCCGATGGCATTACCATCACGACCTCCTTGCCGGACCCCAATGATCCCAATGAGACCATCACCAATACTGAACAGGTCACAGGGGTCACACAAGCCGCTGAAGATTGTGCGGTCGTGGTGATCAGTGACGTGGACTTTATCAGCGATACAATGGCCTACCAGAAGACCTTCTTTGGGTCCATGTCGCCCGTAGGTGACAACAGTGCCCTGGTTCTCAATGCCATCGAAGGCCTGTTTGGTTCCAACGAATTGATCTCCATCCGTTCCAGAGGCAATTACACGCACCCGTTTGAACTGGTAGACACAATCGAAAAAGAAGCCGAAAAAGAAACTAAGGGTGAAGTGGAAGTCCTCGACGCCGTGATCAGTCAGTACAACCAGGACCTGCAAAAGCTGGTTTCTCAAGCCCAAAAAGGTCAGGAAACCGTGATCGGCAGTGATATTCTGACACAGAGACGTAAGCTGGAGGCCAAGATACTGGAGGCCAAACGCAATCTCAATGACGTCAAACTCAAACGCCGCGAACGCATTGAAGCCCTGGGCAACCGAATGCGTCAGTGGAACATGCTTGCAACACCCGCAGTGATCCTGTGCCTGGCGGTCGTCATTGGTATTCGACGTAACGCACGAAACCGCCAATACCAGACAGCCAAAGCATAACAAATCAAGGATACTAAAGTACTCGAATCACGAGTCATTTTCATACAAGGAGATCTTTTAGATGAGTAACAAGAATCTTGCCATACTTGCAGTGGTGGCTGTGGCCATGGTATTTTGGGCCGTCACACTGTCTCATCAGTCCAAAGGGACACCCTCCACCTTGCCGCCCTTTATACTGCAAGGCCTGGACCCCGCAGACATCTATACCGTAGAAATCGGTGTGGGCGAAGACACCGTGCGTCTCACACGCAAGGAAGCTCAATTTGTCGTCACCAACAAGGAAAGCTACCCAGCCGCAACCCAGCAAATCAATGACCTGCTCACCCAATGCCTGGACCTCAAACCCTCAGAACTGATTTCCAAGAGCGACAAAAACCACGTGGACCTGGAAGTGACAGAAGAACTGGCACAACACGTCATTCGATTCCTGGATCCGGAAGACAAGGCCATCACAGGCCTCATCATTGGAAAAACACGTGAAGGCGGCCAAGGACAATATGTCCGGCAAATCGACAAAGACGACGTGTATCTGGCCACCGATATCCCCTACTTCAAGACCAGTGCCACTGATTATTTGGACCAAACGTTACTGTCTATCGAAGAAGAGGACATTCAATCCATCTCCCTGACCCATCCCAAAGGCAGGTGTGAACTGGTCAATCAAGAAGGTGACAAACAATACAAATACGTCAACCTCCCCGATGGCAAGCAACTTAAAACGACCGACGCCACCAGCCTGTTTGGCGCACTGAGCAGTCTTCGTTTTGACGACGTTGTGCAACAGGCCCCAGAGGGTATTACCTTTGACAGCAGCCTTGTCTGCAAACTGAACTCGAAAGCCGTGTTTGAGTTTAAAATCGGCAAGAAGGATGAAGACGTGTACGTAACCTGCCAAGGAGACTATCTCGGGGAAAAGAGCATCCAGCTCAACACCAGTCAAAAGGACTCGCCAGAAGAGCTCAAGAAAAAAGAAGCCGTGCTTCTGGCTCAGGAACAGGTCCAAAAATTCAACCTCAAGACCAAAGGCTGGGCCTACAAGATTCCCAAGTGGAAAGCAGACACCCTGCTCAAAACTTCAGACGACCTCCTGGAAGACGTGCCCGTGGAAGATGTACCAGGGGCAGATATCGCACTTACGCCAGAAGTAAATACCCCAGCATTGGGTCCAGTGTTGCCCAAGTAGAATCTTAAAATTTTGATTTTAGATTTTAGATTAGAAAGGGCGGCTGAAATTCAGCCGCCTTTTTTTGTCCCATCTTCTTGACAAATCAAACTTAAAAGCGTAGGCTATTGTGTAGACTTAATTGGCTTTTATATCTTACTTAGTTATTTGAGCTTTCTTTATTATTTGCCCCTGTGCCTGTTAAGTTAAAAAATTGTTTATGTGAGATGCTTCCTTCGGGAATTGACGCAAATTTGTTACTGATTGCCATCATTACCTTTCTTTTCATATCGTTTAATCATTCCTTTGCGTTAATATGTTCCGTCGCACGTGTCTTTCCGGCAAGCCTGTATGAAATAAATTTCCCCAGGTGCTATCCTATCT
>CAZBTJ010000242.1:0-5237 GCA_964494325.1 uncultured Pirellulales bacterium | reverse complement strand
CGGCCAAATTGAGTTGAAAGCACTCCCGTTCGCCTGGATCACCCTTCGCTTGAAATAATAAACAATGGAAGATTGCCGCACTTCGTTCGCAATGACAACTAATTTTATGTCAATTGGCAGAATTGATCCGCTTCGCGGGGCTTTTTTTATAGATTCCTTGGCTACGCTCGGAATGACAGAGTCGTATCCAACCGCTGATAAGAGAAACAACGTGACTTTGTCATCCCGAGCTTGTCGAGGGATCTGTTGGACAAGTATCCGCGCTAGCGGATTCCCTATGGAAACCCCTTTTAGGGGTAAACTGAAGGGCATGGTTTTCTTAAGGCAATAAAGGCTGGGTTAACATAGAGCAGGGCTTTTGCCAAAAGCCCTGTGCTGTACAGTTTTTGGTTTTCAGTTTTTAGAAAAACGCATTTCCCATACTGAAAACTGAAAACTTGAAGTTTGCAAAGCTTCAGATAGAACGTAAAACATCATGGACGAAAGTCCATTCAACGACTTAAAACTCAAAACCTAACACTTAAAACAACAAACCTAGGGCATGTAAAATACTTCTTCCAAGGGCGTGGTCACAGGCGAATTATCCGGATTGGTTTCCATGATGTCGGCCATGTAGGCCCACCACTTCTTTACGATATCAATACTGCCAAGGTCTTGAGACGAGACATCTCCTGCCTGATTCTGAACGCCAAAGAGAGTGTTTGTTTCTTCATCTAAGAAAATGGAATAGTCGGAGACCCCCGCCTCTTTGAGTAATACTGAAAGCTCTGACCATATGGCATCGTGCCTTTTTTTGTATTCTGCCTTGGCACCAGGCTTCAACTTCATTTTAAAAGCAATTCTCTGCATTGATCCCCTAAACCACTTGAAACAGCCCTATTCAGCCGGCTTGCATTGAATTACGTTTTCTGCTCTTAGCCCTTTTTCACCATCCACCACATCAAAACGAACACAATCTCCCTCTTCCAATGCCTTAAATCCCTCACTGGATATGTTTGAGTAATGCACAAAAACTTCACGTCCATCAGCAGAAGCAATAAACCCATATCCCTTGGACGAGTTAAACCACTTCACCGTACCCTCTGACATAAAACACTCCTTTGCGTCTTCCAAAAAACTAGCGGGTCAGTTCTGAGGGGTTGGAAATATCCGAAGACAAACGCTCACGCATCAATCGCCCCATTTTGAACTTTACCGTCCGTTTGGCCGGCACTTCAACACGTTCAAGGGTTTTCGGGTTTTGTGCAGTCCTTGCAGCCCGTGTTCGCGTCTCAAAGACACCAAAGTCTCTGAACTCAAGCCGATTGTCGTGGCATAGCTCATCCGTGATCTCGTCAAGAAACGCTTGAATAATACGTTTCACGGAGACTCTTTTGGCGAGTGTTCGCTCAGCAATTCGATCGATAAGTTCTTTCTTTGTAACCGTAGCCATCTATTACCTACCTCAACTTCAGAAATGAGCTAATGCATAACAACCAAAGCAATTAATATTTACAATAAAAAAGCAACTGCCCACTGCTCACAAAACCAGTAACACGTCAAAACCTCACGTCAGACACAAAAAAAGCACCCCAGAAACGCGCACTGATTGAATCCCCCAAAAGGCTATTTCAAGGGAGCGGCATAGCCAAGAAATCGACAACCTCAACAGCTGCAAGCTACTATACAGAAAAGACTTCGAAGCAGCAAGAGGAATTACGAAAAAATAACAATACTTGTGATCGGAGAATGACCTGGCCAGGAACCTGTCGGAAAATCCAATCTGACTTCGAGCCGTTTGTTTTGCAACTGGACTGCGTCCGGCTGCATCGACGATATACACCCATTTTTTAGACACAGCCTAACACCTTTCGAGCCTGGACGCAGTCCACAGAGATTTGCTTGACCAAGGCATCCACAGAGGGAAACTTATGCTGACTCCGCAAGCGTTTCACAAAATCCAAGGACATGTGTGTCGACGTAATAGGCTTGTTTTGATAAGAAAGCAAATGGGCTTCAATTAGTAGAGGAAACTCATCACCAAATGTCCTGGCCTGCCCCAGACTAAACACAGAGGGCACCCTGGTATTCGGTCTACAGGCAACGCCCCGCGCATCGCGTAGTACCACATACCCACAATAGACACCTTCTGCAGGCAAGATCTGGTTGGGCCTTTCCATATTCAACGTAGGATACCCTAACTCACGCCCCTTGCCACGACCTGATACAATCTTGCCAAACAATCGATAGGGTCGCTGCAATGCCACAGAGGCATCTTCCACATGACCGCTTTCCAGCATATATCGAACCATGGTACTGGACACACGCAAAGATTGACCTGTTGTCAATGTGATAGTCTTCGGACCCACCACCTCCACTTCAAACTCTCGACTGCTGCCCAAACTCTGAAGTGTTTCTATGTTACCGCTCCGCCTTGCGCCAAAATGAAAATCATCACCTTCCACAATCACAGAGGGGCAGAGATCCTGCATCAAAAACTGATCGACAAATGCCTCAGCAGACAACTTGAGCAGGTCTTTGTTGTCCTCCAGCACGATCAGGCAATTGTGTGTAAAAGGTTCAAGCAAGGTTAGCTTCATAGATAAGGGCGTCAATACACCTAGGGCCTTTTCCGGGTGCAGCACAGCCACGGGATGGGGCTCAAAGGTCATCACTGCCACAGACGTGCCTCTTTGCTTTGCCAGGCGCGATGCCACAGACAAGATTTCTTTGTGCCCGGCATGCACACCATCAAAGTTGCCAATGGTAAGCACACCACCTTTTTTTATGCCCTGCAATTCTGCAATTGAGCTATAAGTCTTCATGTGTGACACACTCTATTGTTTTGTGACCAGAAATCAACTGTGTTTTTTAATTCCTAATCTGCATCTTTCTCCCTATAATGCCCCGTTATGGAAGAAGCTCTAAAAAAACACATCATCAAACATCTTCAGGAAGAAACCTACATCCCTGTCAATCTCACCCAACTCGCTGCCGAACTGGGCATAGAAGAGAACGACTACCCGGCATTCAAAGAAGCCTTTGATCAATTACGAAACGCCGGACACGTAGTGATTGGCCAAAAAAACCGCATAGACCTACGTCCCTTGCCTGGCCAAATCATTGGCATTTTCAGGGCCAATGCACGAGGCTTTGGATTTGTATGCCCTTCTGAGCCCAATGCCCACGGAGATCTGTTTATTCCACCAAATGAAATTAATGAGGCCATGTCCGGGGACCGTGTGGTCGCCAAGGTCGTCAGCAAACGACGTGGCCATGGCGAAATGCGACAGTCGGGCGAGATTATCGAGATCCTGGAACGCTGCCACAATCGTTTCGTAGGCACTGTCATGCGTCACAACACAGACTGGCTGGTCCAACCTGATGAGGGCGGATTTTTTGATCCAATCCATGTGCCTGATGCCGAGGTCAAAAAGGCTCGAAACAAGGATAAGGTCGTGGTCGAGATCCTGACCTACCCCACAGCCCGCCATCGCGCCACGGGCGTCATCATTGAGGTTCTGGGCAAATCCGGCAAATACGACACGGAAATCCTGGCCACGATCAGAAGATATCACTTTGTACAAAGCTTTGAACCGGACTGCCTGGATCAGGCTCACACCGCAGCGTCCAAGTTCAATGGCACGGTTGAAACCCATCGCGAAGACATCACAGACAAACTTGTGATCACCATAGACCCCCCCACTGCCAAGGATTTTGACGACGCAATCAGCCTTGAATGGAATGATCAGGGCCATCAAGTCCTGGGCGTACATATTGCAGATGTCAGCCATTTTATCCCCCCTGAAAGCCCCCTGGACCTGGAAGCACGCGTGCGAGGCAACAGTATCTATCTGCCCGGAAAAACCCTGCCCATGCTGCCTGAAATCCTGAGTAATGGAGTCTGCTCCCTACAACCCAATGAAAACCGATATGCCAAAAGCGCCTACATCACCTACAATGAGAATGCCAACATTATCCATCGCAGATTTGCCAACAGTCTTGTCAAGTCAAGTCACCGACTCACCTATGACCAGGCCCATGATTTGATTCAGGGTCACAGTGCAGACCTGCCCCCAGCCTCCATAAAACAGCTCAAGGCGATGGATGCGTTGAGCCATGCCATAGAAAAACGCAGACACACCCAGGGCATGCTTCATCTGGATCTCCAGGAAACAGAGCTTTTGTTTGATGATGCTGGCGAAGTGGCGGACACACAACTGGTCAATAACTGTTACACACATACCATGATCGAGATGTTTATGGTGGAAGCCAATGACGCAGTCGCCGCACTTCTAGACAGAAAAGGCATCCCCATCTTGCGTCGCATCCATCCTGACCCTGATCCTGTGCGTCTCAAGAACCTGTCAGTACTGCTCAAGAATCTGGGCTTCAATATGCCCAAACACCCCAATCGATTTGATATCCAGGCCCTGTTGGACCAAGTAGAGGGCACAGAACGCTCATTGGGCGTAAATCTTGGCGTGCTAAGAAGCCTCGCCAAGGCAGAATACAGCCCAGCTCCATTGGGACATTATGCCCTGGCATCAGCCTGCTACAGTCACTTTACCAGCCCAATTCGAAGATATGCAGACCTATTACTCCATCGCAGCTTACAGTTTTATATAGAAAACCGAATTGAGCAGGCCAAGCAATACAGCAGCAGCCTGGACCTGGCACAGGTAGGTCGACAAATCACCCTGACCGAGCAAAATGCCGAGAATGCTGAACGTGAGCTCCACAGCTTGCTCGTCTTGCATCTGCTCAAACACCACATTGGCGAAGAATTTCAGGGCGTGATTACAGGTATCACAGGCTTTGGCATCTTCGTGCAATTGAGTCGATATGGGGCAGAAGGCCTGATCAAGATCCAGGACCTGGGTTCAGACAAGTGGAAGTTTGATGCACGCATGCAATGCATTGTAGGTCAAGGTTCGGGCCAGATCCTGCATTTGGGCCGAGCGATTGATATACGTATCGCTTCTGTCAACCTCACGGGTCGGCACCTGGACCTAATACCCAGCAAACCCGTCGCCCAGAAGCCCGCAAAAAAACAGAACAAATCGAAAGCCAAGGCAAAGACCAAAGCCAGGGCCAAAGTGAAGACCAAAGTGAAGACCAAAAACCGCCAGAGCAAACACAAAGGTAAAAAGTAGATATTTTAGGGTTTACTGACCCCTGACTCCTGAAACCTGATCCCTGCCCCCTGACCTCTGCCCCTACCCCAGGATAAGCAGTTTACAAGCCTACAAACTGGA
>CAZBTJ010000241.1:0-5321 GCA_964494325.1 uncultured Pirellulales bacterium | reverse complement strand
TTGAGGCCAATCGGAGGTTCGGATACGGCTTTCAGGGACTTATTGAGAAGTTACAATTAATACACCTAAAAGCGTTGCGATTATGACCGTCAAACGTCACTATATAGTGACGCGATACTACTACTCTGAGAAGGCACCACTGATGAAAAGCGAAGAGCGTACTATTTATCTTTTTCTTAACTCCACAATGAGCCAGCCTGCAAACTCCTGTAGATCTATAGTAATTCTCCCCTTGTCTGGAGATTGTGTCAAGGGAATTTTGCAGTGCAGCCAGGCGCTGCGTTTTAGTTTTAAGTGTTTGGTTTTAAGTGTTAGGCATTTGAGCCACTTGGCATGATTCCCGGGTTGCCCAGGCCATATTCATTTACTTGGGCTGTAGAGTAGGCTTGTCCCCTGACTCCTGATTCCTGCCCTCTGATCTTCTCAGCTTCTCAGTTTCTTAGCTTCTCAGTTCCAGTCGTCAGCCTTTCAGCAGTCGCTTCGCTCTGGTTGTTCGTTGTTGGTTATTGGTTGTGCGTCGCAGCCTAACACCTAACTGACAAGGTTCAAGACATCGATAGCGCCAAAATGGTTCAGGACATCGATAACACACTATTAATGATAAGTGGTCACCGCAGGGCATTCATTCCAATATGCCTGCGGTGTTGCCTGTCTTCTACCTTAGCGTCAACGCAGCTTGTAAGGAAGTTCCTACATTCTTAGCTTCTGATCTTCTGATCTGCGTAGTCCAGGTACTTCATCAATTTGGTTGTTCTGTTGCGTTCCAGAGAGGTGAGCATATTATCAGGAGACCACCGTCCGTTGGGCTGGCGGTGCAGGCTGCACAATTCAGCTGGGCCAATGTACGCGCCACGACGTGCGTGGTAGTGGCTCCAGTATGTCAAGACGGTGGCGATCATCTGTTCGGCTTTTTCCGGAGAATGCCGATCAATGGATTTGTATGTGTTTCTGCCTACAATTCGATTGGCTTCTCTGCGGTAAATATCGTGTATTTGGTATCGACCCAGGGCTCGGCCGCCGTCACCGGGCTTGACATCGTCACGACCACTGGACTCTACCATGGCCAGGGCATCCAAAAAGTGTGTGGTGATTTCTGCAGGCGCAGTGGCTGTATGTGAAGATTGACGAAATTCCTCATCAGAATTGTTGATCACACTCAAGGGGGTTACTCTGGCTCTGCCAACGGTTAATTGGGTATAAGTCAGGGTGATAAATGCAGCAAACAGGATGCAAATTGTGCTGGTAAAGGGGAACCTTAAAAGAGTCTTCATTGCATTACCTCATTATCCAGGGTGTTATTACCGGACTTAAAAAACTCGATCTTACAAGTGCAGTCATTGCATCAATTGTCATGCTGACAGCCCTTGTAATTGAAGTTGCCATTTATTACCCACACAGACAGTACAAACTGTTCAGGCGATCACAGGAACTACATACCGAATTGCAGGAATCAGGGTTCACTAACCGGAGTAATTGTATGGAATTTAGTGACCAGGCCTTGCCTTTGCTCTGTTGGGGAAGTCTGAAGGGCGTGGCGAGACGCCGGAGTTTGAGGTGTGAGGTGTGAAACGGTATGACCGTGTGACCGTATGGCAGTAGGCTGATCCCGGTCTCCTGTCTCCTGTCCCCTGATTCCTGCCGCCTGACCCGAATGGCAACTTAAGACCTCCTCCCGTCTGAACTTTGTCGCGAGCTTTGTCGCAAACTTCATCGAAACGACGACAAAGGAGCCTGCATTTGCGGCCTCCGGCCTCCTGTCGACAAAGCTCGCGACAAAGAAAATGGGTGACAAACATGCTGAAGTTAGTGCCATTCACCCCTAACTTACGAGAAACTCGTGCGCGGCTGTACGGGCTCCTCGGCATGCATCTTCTTCCACAAGACTTTCAACAGTGCGTTGACACTCAGATCGTTCAGGGCCGAAGCCGCTTTCTTTGTGGGCTTGCGTTGGATGAGTTGGATCAGCATCTCCCGCTTGAGCGTTTCAAATGCGGGGCGGTTCCACAGATTTTCGTACTGGTTCGGGTCCCTGTGCAGGTCATACCGCTCACCCAGGCCCGAGTATCTCATAAATTGACGCCGTCTACAGGGTTGCATAATTGCCATCAGAGGGGTTACCGGGGTTGTGGGGCACGGGCCAGGAGTTCAACCATGCGATCTCCCATGCCCTTGCCGATCAGGTAGAAGGTTTCCCAGTTGCGATACCAGTGGTAGTCCTGACGTGAAGGGGACTCTTCCCGTGCCCTCTGAAACCCCCGTGTTTCAACCCCGCCCACATTGCCCTTGAATTGCGGATATTTCTCGGGGTCAGCCACGGCAAGCTGGGCGACCATCAGTTTTTCAACGCGTACCTTGTATCGGGCCGTGGTGGGGATGGTCCATCCGCCCATGCCTGTATTGGCAATGACAAAGGGCAGCTTCTCAATGCCGAGATCCCTTCTGATATCCTCGATGAAGTGCACCATGTTCTGCTCGTACGCGTCCACTGCCACTTGATTGATGCGGTCGTTCCAGCCCTGGTGCCAGCCGAAGCCCACGATCTCATAGTCCTGGCCTGCATAACTGGGCATGTACTTTTTCAGGTTGCCGGTGATTTCTTTGACGTGCCTGAGGACCTCGGCGTATTGAAATCCGGTATCTCCGTCTGCCTGCGGTGCTGGATAGTCCGCTGCGCTTGGAGACAGGAAGTTCTTGCTCAGGGATCGGCCTCCCCAGGCTGATTTGATCAGCAGTACCGGGTCCTCAAAATAGTCACCCACCTCAAAACCAAACGCGTATTCAGGCCCGATATGTTCCTTGCTCGCGCCGTACCCTGTGGTGAGCCAGTCCATGCGTTCCTTGTCCTGATAAGACAGATTCACGATCCACACATCGTCACGCACCACATGACTGCCGTTGTCATGCGCGAGATGGCCGTAATCCTTGGGATTGTCCTTGATATACGACTCCATGGTGCCTGGACTGCCTGTCAGTTGGCCGAAGCCCACCATGTTGGACTGGCCTGACAGGATCAAGATCTTCAGCTTGCCATTGGCCGGGCAGGTTCGGGGCGATTCAGCCGTGACAGGGCTGATGCAAACCGCGATTAGTATTGTTGACAGGAGAATAAAGATTGCCTTGTTCATAGGTTGTGACTCCAAATAGAAGGATTCGTTGTAATGCGGCGACATCGTCGCCACCGCACCAAAACTTCGCACCAGTCTATCACAAATGGCTGTGCTTGACAAACACCTCCTCGGGGACGTAGACTGACCTAAAACAGGAAAATCGGTTTGACGGTGAAACGGTTTGACGGCTGGACGGTATGACTGTGTGACAGTTTGACAGTAGGCTGATCCCTGTCCCCTGACCCTTGTCCCCTGATTCCTGTCCCCCTGCCTCCTGTCCCCTGCGTTTTTGCTACTGAACAATATTTTCGTTACAAAGAAGCTCAGATGGATATAATCATAAACGACTCTTTAACCAACTTTAGCATATATATTGGGGTGGACCACTGATGAAACAGATTGCATACTGCTTGACGATTATGACGCTTGTGTTGAATACAGGCTGTGCTGTTGCGCTGATAGGGGCAGGGGCCGCTGGCACAATGGCCTATATAGAGGGAGACCTGGAGGCAACGGAGCCTTATGATGTAGAAAAGGTCTACCAGGCCTCACAGGTCGCCATAAGGGAGCTGGGGTTGGCCCGTATCAGTCAGTCCCAGGACGTTCTGGGTGCTCAAATAATAGCCAGGGACGCCCTGGACAAAAAAATTACGATTAAGATCAAATATCATACAGAATATTCTTCCAAACTTTCCATTCGAGTGGCCATGTTTGGCAGTGAAGAAAAGTCTCGACAGATCTATCTTAAAATACGCGAGTGTCTAGCGGCGGCGGAATGAACGCCCCCCGTTCTGAACTCCTAAGACAGAATCTCGCACATAAACCGGCCTTCTCGGAACAGGATGAACATGGCTTTGAGCAAGTCGAGGGGACGCCCGTGGCCTGCTCAAGTGTGAGGTGTGAAGGAGGATCGTTATGATTCGATTGTTGATATTTCTGGCTTTGATTCCTGGTGGTACGGGATCTGATGAGCGTTCGTCAGACCACAGAGTTGTTCGAGGCGCGGGCTCTTCCAACAGAGCGCAATATGTCGACAAGATTGAACTGGGTCAGAAAGAGTTGATCTATACCGACAGCCAAATACCTATCCGGTATGATGGGTCCCTGTCGACGATCAAGAGGGATGATTCAACCATGTTTTTCTTTCACTAGTTTCTACATCTACTACCCACATAAATCCAAACAGGACCATGATGTGGATGACATGTACAGACGCTTGGTAACCATTAAATGATCCAGGGCCATATCCTTGACAGATCGGTCCGTATGCCTATGTCATAACCGACTCTACCTTCGCATTTTTGAACGTGACAGATGCGGGCACAGGCCTCGATCAAATGGGGGTTCCGCATTAAAAACATTGCGGATAAATTCGCGAAATTTACCTGCAGCTTTGCCCCACTCGGTGCATGCATCCATCTCTGCGATTGCAGCCTCAAGTCCCAGGCCACTGCGGTACACGATAGTGAAAGCAGTCTTTATTTGCCTGAAATCTTCCTTGGATATATCATCCCGTCGCCTGAGCCCAATTGAATTCAGTGCCACGACGATGTTTATTTCAGTACATAGCACATAGGGAGGCGCATGCATCGAAAGCCCGCCTTTCCCCTGGAACATGACCCCTTCGCCCACCCAGCAGAACTGGTGTATCCCTCCATTGGCCGGAAGAATAACGCGATCTCCAATAGTGGCATGGCCCGCTACCAGGACACCATTCACAAGAACGACATTATTTCCTATCTTGGAATTGTGACCCGCGTGCGAGTTGGCAAACCAATAGTTGTCATTTCCAACAAGGGTGGATGCTCCTTCACCGGTCGCACGGTTGACCGTCACGCCTTCTCGGAAAGTATTGCCGTTACCAATCTTCAGGTAGGTCACCTGCGAGGTGTCAAATCCGTAATCCTGGGGAAGTCCTCCGAGTACAGCAAAGGAATCAACCACATTATTCTCCCCCATCTCTGTGTAGCGTCGTACCACGGCATGGTTTTTCAGAACCGTGCCGGACCCGATTTTAACATCCGGCTCAACGACCGCGTAAGGGCCAACTTCGACATCATCAGCCAGGATCGCTGTCTCATCAACTACTGCTGTGGGGTGTATCTTTGCCAATGCACTTCTCCATTATCAGAAAATAACAATTCAACGGAATATGGGTATTAGAACTGAAGTTTTGCAAACTTCAAGTTTTCAGTTTTCAGTAGGCAGTTTACA
>CAZBTJ010000240.1:0-5453 GCA_964494325.1 uncultured Pirellulales bacterium | reverse complement strand
TTTGTTTGTTATTTAACATTCACTATTCCAAACTTTTTTGACTTATTTCATTGGGACCTGATTAGTAATCAGATTAGGCGAAGCCACAACATCCTGGGCTTCCATCAGATGCACAACCCGCTCAAGCGACTCGGCGATTAAGATCTGCTCTTCAGCCGAGAGTTCGCTCAATGAATGTGATAACTGATCCTGCAACAGAGATGGAGACCTTTCGGTAATATCCCGGCCCGCCGGAGATGGAAAAAGGTACACCTTGCGCCTATCCTTCCGGCAACGCTCGCGCTTCAATAACCCCTTGGTCTCCAAACGGTCAACAATTCCTGTTACCGTACTGGGGCTTAGACTCACCTCTGATGTAAGCCTGCTTAAAGTGATACCTGCATTGCTTACTACCGCCCGCAGACAGATAAGTTGTGGTGCTGTCAGACCGAACTCCGAATTAAGCCTGCGTGAATAAATATCAACAGAGCGGATAATCCGACGCAAAGAACATAATACTCGATAGTCAACAGATTGCATATTTTTCTTAAAAGTTAATTTGTACACGAACAATTCGTATAGAAAGTATATTAGCAAAAACAATCCCCTAAGTCAAACTGATATTTTTTATGAAGATTGTCTTCCGACTCCTGTGTGGGTAACACAACCGGAAATCCTGAGTTATCAATAGGCGCTCTATGCTGATAGCGCTATGGGCCGTATGGGCCACATGAGCCCTATGTGTTTCCCTTTTCCACATCAGTGTGCTAAATCATGCGAAGATGCACCTATACAACTAAATTGCATCACACCCACATAGATTTCAGCGCGATCCATAGAATTTTTAATGCAGAGTTTCACCCGGCAGGAGTTTGCCATCAGCAGTCAGTTTCAGAGCACTCATCATTACTCTGTCGCCTTTATTTTTGAAATAGTGCCAGACCAGCTTCTTTTCACGAGTAACTTCGCAGAGGCCGACACCGTTCTGTTCTTTGATAGGGATACTGTATATACCGCAGACAATATTGCCGTTAGGCAGGCAGTGAACCCCGCAGAAATACCCGACCTTTAATCCATCCGGCAGATCCTCCGCATTAAAATTCCAAACAGCCTTGCTCTCTTTATCAAATTCCGTAACACCATCAATATGACCGACAACCGTATTTCCACTAGGCAGACGTACAGCGGAGAATGCCGCATTGGAGGTCTTAATTTCCTGCACAAGCTCGCCTTTCGGAGTATACTCTCTCACCATTTTGCCCGCCTTGAAGGTCACAAGATAGTTGCCATTCTTCAGTTTGCGACAGTTACGCAGATTGTTATGACTGCCTCTCTTCATATTTGGCATCTGCAGTTCAAAAACGATTTTGCCGTCTTGATCCACCTCCAGAACACGTCCGGTTGAATTTTCCCCTACCAGGGTGTTGCCGTTATCCAGGCGTTGAACACCGAATGTCCCGCCACCCTTACCAAATTCAGGTTTATACTGCCAGACAATCTCATTGGTCGCAGTATCCACCTCCTTGGCCGCATTATCGGCAAAGAGAACATTCCCGTTGGGCAGCATCCAGATGTCAGAGACATTGCGACCCTTGAATTGCCAGAGCACATGACCCTTCTGATCCAGCTTCATAACGCGACCGGCACCGGTTGTCAGAATCTGTCCATCCAGATTGCCAAAAACTGTCACATCATCCTTAGCCGAAGCAACAGAGACAGATGCCATCAATACCGCCAAACAAATAATTTTAATCATAATTATCAACTCCTGTTTTTTACCACTTATGGTAGTTCAACTTTAATCTTATAAAACTCATGCGGCTGATCAGGGGTAACCAGCATTGAATCATCGCCATCAACTTCTCCGGCCCGCGGACCGCGAAGGGGAACATTCTGCCATGTATCATTCAGCAGATTGGTACAACTCATAAGAGTGTAATTTCGATCAGCAGAAGATTTAAAATGGATTGAAAGCTGCGCAGAGTGAGTAACAGCGGTGATGGTGAAAAAACTGGAGCTATCGCCGGGATCGGTATCTGCGAGATACTCCTGACCATTATTGAAGGAATCACCATCTGCATTGGTGGCAGCATCCAAGTCGCTGACGGGATTAAATCCATAATCCAATTCCCAGCCGTCCGGCATTCCATCACCATCAGAGTCGGCGTTGATATTCAGATACTCATAGGCACCCATATCAATTTGAGCACTGCCCGAGACATCACTAGCAAGCACACGCGGATTTTGATCGATATCGCTATCGACTAATTCACTTTGATAGCCGAGGTAACCGCTATCAAGGGCGGGCGATGCGGAGTTCAGATGCAGATCAGTGGCGGCGACAAACTGCGGATCACTGCTGATATTTCCCATTCCGTTGACGGGTAACGGAGTGGTACAGCAGTAGTTGAACGAACTTGAATACCAATTGGGATCTGTTCCATCGGTCGTATTACCCCAGACAATCGAATTCCTAAGCGTGCAGAGGTTAACTCCTCCACTTTTTATACTACCAGAATTGCCGTTAACCGTACAGTTGTAGAGAGAGCAGTTAACACCGGCACCACCACCATAAGCAGCGGTATTATTTTGAATAAGAGAGTTGTAAACAGAGCCGGCGGCAACACCGCCACCACTGTACTCCGCAGCATTGCCTGCTATAATACAGTTATAAACCTCACCCAGGTTCAAGATAGCACCACCTGACTGCTCAAATATCTGAGTGCCGCTATTGCGGGTGTGTCCATTGCTCACGGTAAAACCTATCAGGGTTGCGTTGTCAGCGAGATAGACCCCGCGGACCGCAGCCTTACCATTGGGACCGACACCCTGAATTGTGGTCAGATGCGGACCATTCACACTTTTCACAGTAAGCGGTTTTGTGATAGCCACCCGACTCTTCAATGAATCGTTAACAACAGCACCACCACTGGCGTAGAGGCCATTAGTAACCAGCACCAGCGAGTACTCAGCGGCAGCATCGACAGCACCCTGAATTGTGGTGTAGGCGTTGCTCCAGGCAGAGCCGGGACCATCCACAGCGCTGGCAGCATCAACGCGCACCACATCAATCTCATAGCATCCCATATCGACAATTGCGGAAGAGTCGTCATCGCTATCAACAATACGGGTTGCGCCATTAAGATCGCTCGCTCTATAAACATATTGGTTATCGCCGCTTTCCACACATGGAGAGAGTGGCGAGATATGATAATTGCTGTCTTCCACAAAGAGGGGATCCTGCTCGATATTACCAGCCCCCGACGGCAGCGGGGTAGTGCAGGTGTATCGCATAGAACCACTGTAGAAGTTGGGATTCAGGGGCGCTGTATTGTCCCAGACAATGCAGTTGTAGATAGACCCGTAGCTGGTTCCACCACCTCTGACTGTAGCGGAGTTAGCGGTTATCGTGGAGTTGTTTTGAGATGATTGATACGTAGCTCCACCATCACTGGCAGAGTTTCCGCTGAAGAGCGAGCTCTCAGCTGAAATTTGATAGCCACCGCCGCCATTACCCGTTGCGGTGTTGTCGATGACGCGGCAATTATCCATAGTGGCACTGTATCCACCACCGCCATTTGTAGCGGTATTATCGCTGAACAGAGAGCTATACGCCCGGTAACGATAAATACCGCCGCCATATTCAGCGGTATTACCGCTGACAACACAATTAGTCATCATGACAAGAGCTGCGCCGCCACCATATTGGGCGGTATTATTCTGCAAGGTGCAATCAGCTATATTGCCCCCCATAACCCCGCCTCCGTTTACGTTGGCGGAGTTGGCAACGATGATACAATTTGAGATCAGACTGCTACTCTCACACCAAGCACCGCCACCGGATTGCCAGTCACTCTCGTCGCCACTGATATCAGTGTGTCCATTGGTGATGGTGAAGCCGGACAATAGGGCATTTTCGCCAAGATATACGCATCTTACGGCGCTGCTCCCATTCGGGCCGTCTCCCTCAATAATGGTCTGTTCCGGTCCATTGACAGCTCGCACAGTAATCTGTTTATCAACATTGACTCTGGCACGTATACCTTCACGATAAGTTGTGCCTGTATCATAAACTCCATTGCTGACCAGCACCGATTCATTATCACTGGCAGCATCGATAGCCCCCTGGATTGTATGAAAGGCATTACTCCAGAGTGTTCCGGGGCCATCCGCAGAACTGGCGGGCGAAACATACCAGACATACGTAAAATTCGGGCGTTCATAGCATCCCAGATCCACAATACTTGAGTGGGCCACATCAGCATCACCATCCGTAATTCGCAGATTGCCATCGAGATCATCCAGGACAGTAACGCAGCTATTTTCACCGCCATCCACACATGGAGACAAATTTGATATATGGAAATCAGTGAAAGAGATAAAGAGAGGATCACTACTGAAATTATCAGTACCTGAGGGCAGCGGAGTTGTGCAGCTGTTAGCAAAGGAGGTGTTATACCAGTTTGGATAACTGGTGTCCGCAGTGTTATTCCAGACTACAGAGTTACAGGCACTTCCACCTGCAACCCCGCCATAGGAGTCTGTAACCGCATTAAGCGTCACCGTACAGTTAAACAAAACACATAAGTTAGCACCGCCGAACCTATAAGCTGTATTTTCTTTTATCAGGCAGTTACGCAGAGTTGAGCTGACGGCCCCTCCCCCGTAATAAGCATGATTACCTGAGATCACAGTGTTGTTAACATCGCAGCGATGAACACCACCGCCAAAGGACGGAGGAGTGGAAATATCAACAATAATACAGTTGTTGAGCGTACCATGATATACACCGGCACCCAAACTTTGGGAGCTGTTGTTGGTGATCACACAGTTGAAGAGAGTTGAGCTGGGATCCACACACCAGGCACCGCCACCGTATTGCTCATTAACAGCGTCACCGCCAGTCAGCGTGTGTCCATCGGTCAATGTGAATCCCTCCAGAGTGGCATTTGCGGCAAGGTAGACACAGCGCACCGCACCACTGCCATTGGGACCGGTTCCCTGAATAATAGTTTCACCGGAGCCGATGCCGTGGAGTGTCACCCCCTGATCAACTGCCACCCGATTAGTCATGTTGCCGTAGACCGCCCGTCCGCCAGTATTGTAGAGACCGTTTGAAACCAGAACAAACGCATTATCGGCTGCCACATCCACACCCTGCTGAATTGTATGAAAAGCGTTATTCCAGGAGCTGCCCGGACCATCCTGCGCAGAAGAAGTGGAGACATACCAAATCGACTCCTGGTGTTCATAGCATCCCATATCGACAATCTTCGAGCCATCCGCCGTGCCATCCGATATACGCGGATTGCCATCTAAATCAGTTGACTGCGCAACATCCGTATTATTACCGATATCCATACAGGGAGAGGTTTTTTGCAGATGAAAATCAGAGACGCTATCGACAAACTGCGGATCATCAGTGATATTTCCAGCACCAGAGCTAACTTCGGGGATGCAACAATAGCTCAGTG
>CAZBTJ010000239.1:0-5569 GCA_964494325.1 uncultured Pirellulales bacterium | reverse complement strand
CAGCGTGGTATAGGTTTTGGATTTGGCTAGAGTAGTCATTGCAGATGTCCCATTTTCCTTCCTTGGCATGAAATAGAGCTTTCAGCGGAGCGGCTCAAAAGCCAGGGATGAATACTTGAAACCTGAAACCTGAGGTGCTATCGCTACGGCGTGAGCCTCTTTTACTACTCAGCTTTCAGGTTTCATCCCTCAGCCCTCGGCCCCTGGCTTTGCCGCCGGTTTTTAGTTTTTAGTTATTGGTTATTGGTTATTAGTTTTCACACTTCACACTTCAAACCTCACACTTCGGCCCCTGGCCGCTCCCTTTACACTTCGGCCCCTGGCCGCCGGTCTGACCCTTTAGGTCCCCTAATTAATAACGCCAAACGATACTATAAACTATTCTACATATGATTCGATACAATTTTACTCTGCGGTAGCACCTTTCGTATGGATTGGCTGGTATCGAAAGCATGTCCATAAGTGAGTGTGTCTTACTCTTGCTCTTTCAACCAGGCGTCCAGAAAGCGCTCATTGCACGAATTAAACCCTGACCCCTTGGGTTCCCCTGACCCCTTGGGTTCCCTTCGCCACCCAATTAACACCTAACACTTAACACCAAAAACCTAAAACTAAAGCGAAGCGCTAAAGTTTGATGCGGGCATAACTGATCGTGGTTCCTTCTCCCTGCTGAGTCCCCAGCACTTCCAATGTGTCCGAGGCAGGCGAACCTGCGCGAACGGTCGTGGTGAAGAATTGGGCAAACGGTTTCTTCAAGGGGACGCGAACCGCGGGACTCACGGTCTCGTCCGTGTGGATCTCCAGCAAACGGTTTTCCGAGACTGCTCGACCGCTTGCATCTGAGCCACTCACGTAGAAGAACACACACAAACGGTTCTCTGGCGTGACATGGAATCGGGCTTGTCCGGGACGTTCGTTCGATTTGCCTTCGTTGGCGACAAGCAGAACGCGGCGTGAGCGTACCTTGCCGTCGCGCACGATGGCCCAGTTCAGTGAATGGCTCTGTCTAATGTCGGGAAAGAATTTCTCGCGAAGACGCTCGTCCAGCGCCCGTTCCGTCCAGAGGATATGCACGTTTCCGTCAGGCGCCAGATAGAGATCACCCGGACTGACCCAACCACATGTGCGCTCTCGGCTGGCGATCTCCACCCAGGGATGAAACGTCTCAGTCGCGATGTCATCCGTCCACGTGTAGAAGAGCCGGCGGAAGTCGTAGTCCCACTCGCGCCCGGTCAACTCTTTCTTGTAAGCACGCCAGGTTTCGTTGGGCTCGATGATATCGCTGACACCACAGAAATGAACGGCGCGATCCTTGATTGTCACATTGGGATAACACACGCGAATGGGCTGCGGTTTATCATAGTCTGCGCCCCAGGGCCACTTGATCTGACCTTGGGCACTCCACCGACCATTCCGGTCAAGAAAGGCCCACTCAGCGTGCGCATAGCCGATGTTTTGAAACAGGATCAACTCACGATTCGGACCGTCGGCGGCAAAGCTTCGATAGGAATGCTCGGTAAACCTGGGCCGGTCCGACCAGACCGGAGACAACGTGCGCACGGGCTGGCCGGGTGCATCGCTGTTGAACTGAAGAATCTCGGGTCTGGCACGGCCGGAGTAGGCCCCTGGCTCGGTCGTGGGATTGGCAGAGAGGAACAGACGCCCATCGGGAAAGCCGACCAGGGGACTGGGCTCGCGCGTCCGTTCTGAGTCATCAACGCAGATCTTCTCCCATCCGTTGTCATCTCGGTGGAAGAGCATCCAACGGCAGTTGTTCAGGGGCGTCGCATCTTCAAGTGTTTCCAGGCCACTGGCAAAAAGCTCGGCACCAGAACGCACCAGGCAGGTGGAACCATGACACCACATCGGACTGGCACCATTGTCCGCCGATTCATACGGGTATACAGTCTCTTCGATCTCAACCAGCGGCCGGACCATCGCAGGCGCCATGCGCACAGACATCAGAATCAGAGTCAGCATTGGGATCAAGGTTAATTTCATGACAGTGTCATCCTCCCTTTGAATGTACGCCAGCAAGATATCCCCAGAGGAAGGCGTTTTGCGCCATCGGCTTCTGGACTGTAAATTCGCACATGATGGGATACCAGAACACATCCCAATACGCTTCCATGATAGGCCATTTTTCAGGCGCAGGAAAACAGTTGGGCCGAATGATGGGCCCCATGAACGTGTCATTGGCTGTCGGATCAATGGGACCGAACACAGTGAGACCCTCTGGCGGCAATTGCCCTGTATGCCGGGAGTTGAGATGCAGCGGGTTTTGCGGCCACCTGTGACCCACATGCGTGGTGTAGCATAGATTCAAGGGGTTCGCGCCCAGACCCGCTTGACACGATAGGACGATGGCACGCAGGTATTTTTCATCCCCAGTGATCTGATGTGCGCGGACCAGACTCGTGGCATCCGAGACACTCAGCGTTGTAGTCGGCGGCGCCCAGTCATTTTTCGTCCAGCGAAACGCGGTCCTGGATTGTGTGCGCACCCGTTCCTGTGCTTCCTTGAGAATCGCCTGGCGGCAGGATGCCTGAAGCTTCGTGTCAACACCCGGTCGACGCGTATTGACGTAGGTCCAGGCAGCCTGGCTTTGTTTATGACTCTTCCACAGGTACAGATTCACACCGGGCTGATTGAGCTGGGTGGTTTCGACAAACACATCGTGCCATCGCAAATCGCCGGTCAAGCGGAACAGCTCAGCAGCCGCATAGTTTCGCTTGTCCCTCACATCAATATGATCGTCCATCCGGTCGATCTTGACCTTGTTGACCCAGTTGGCACTGTAGGAGGCGCTGCGCTCTGTACGCTGAGCATAATCGGCCTCAGCCCATGCCATGGCCCTGATCGCACTGGCCTCATAGGGTCGAGCCAACGCCTCATGTCCCAGCAACCTTAACACGCATGCCGCCCTGGCAGCTACACCGGCATAATAGTAACTTGACCAGCTCCCCGGTTCGTAGGCCAGAATGGTCAATGATTCCTGCCAGCTTGTTTCGCCAAGTTTGGGATGTTCTTCTGATTCAATGCCACCGCGAATCCCTCCGTCCGGCGTCTGAGTACGCCTGTAGAAATCCAAATTGAACATCGCTTCATCCACCACGTCCGGCAAGGGGTTTTGCGATTCCGGTATGCCCAGAGACAGAGACTTGAAATACGAAGGAAACTGTTCGGCCAGATCGAGCAGATACACCGACACAATCAAATGCTGAATGCGCCGGTCCCAGTCGCCGGCGTCCATGTAACCTCCCCACACATCGGTCAGCAGGGTATTGGTCTTCCCTGCCACAAGATTGCGAAAATTCGAGGGGTCCGTGCTGCTCAGTCCGTTTCGCGTATCCATCAATCGCGTGGTTGACGTAGTGACCTTGACGCCGTCCTCCGGATGGAACGAACGGGGACGTTTAAATTCCGTATAGGGTGCTCCAAGCGATATCCCGCTGCGCTGATGATAAAACCCACGAGCGGACGTCCTGAAGGCAGCCCCCCAGATGTCACGACCGATCCGGAACGGATAAGAACAGCCTGTCCCCTCCACATAGACTCTATACTGGCCTGGCCTGTCGAATGTGGTAAAATCCATCTCATACACGTCGGTCAGGTTAAAATTTCGTTTGTACGCATCCTCGTTCTTCTCGGCAGCGGACTTTGATAGAGATATTTTGCCTGAATAGACAGTGGCCCCAGTCGTATCGTCAATGACATGAAAGGGACTGTTATTTTCATAGGCCAGCCCCCCACCGCTTCCCATCCAGCACGACAAGAACGCCACCTTGGCCGGATCGTCCGGATGAAATCCGATATGAGACACGTGCACAGATTCACTCCGCATGCTGAGCGGCTGATACTTAAATTCTTGCCTGGAAAACTGATTCCTTTCAAAAGATATCTCATAGGATACATCAAGTTTGAGCGTATGGGGGAGCACAAGATACAAATGGGACTCAATGGGCGTGCGGAATGTCCAGTTGTCGGTCCTCGCCACACCGGTCGGTCTGCTCTTGCGAAACACCTGAACGGGATGAAGCTTCTGTTGATAGCGACTGTCCGTGGCGGACTCAATCCAATAGCTCGCCTTACTGTCAGCCCATGTCGTATCAAGCAGGTCTCCGGAAAAGGTATCATACGGACGCAACACGTCACTGTCAGCACCGATGAGCACACCAACCCTGTGCCCATTGCGAATGAGCGTACGATTGTGTGAGATCTCTTGGATCACATCCTTCGTCTGCTTGACATAGGGCACCTGCCTGCCCACATGAACCTGGCCGGCATGGACTACCACCTCAATAATATCCGGCGATGCCATGGCAATGAACTCGATCTTTGGTGACGCATCCGCAAGGCCACTGGATATCATAAAAGACACCATGATCAGCCATTGACAGACACGTGAAGTTCTAATCAGGGATGAAGCATTGTTCATTTAATTCTCCTACACCATTTTGTTGAACCCAACGATAGCCGTTAATACCATGATCGTCAATGGAGAAGGGATGGGGTGGGACCGTGGGACGGTGTGAAGGTGTGAAGGTGAGAAGGTAAGATGGGAAGAAGGTAGGAAAGGAAGAAGGAAAGAACTGTATTAGCTGTCAGCGTTCAGCTTTTTTTGAACGGCTTCGCGGGTAGATTGCATCGTGTGAGTATTTGGGCAAGCTGTGGCTGGCTGTCAGTTGGAGAGGTTAGCAACACAGAATCGTCGTTAATCGAGCGACTATAGACCAATGAGACTTGGGGAACAGGGACTTGAATCTGGCTAACGGACCCAGAAGCAGAACACAAAAACCCGCAAGACCCTGTTAAACCGGAACTTACAGCACTTAAGCTTCTTGACTTGTTGCGAAACCTGTTGCAGGTGATTGAAAAGTATCCCGAATTGGCCATTCTTCTGGAGGCCTGGCCTAAATTGTCTGATGAGCTTAGGCGGGCTGTTTTGAGAATTGTAAGTCTATAGAATTGATCCCAAGAGGATCATCTGACTCCTGAGATATTTTGGCCTATTTTTGCCACTTTGTTTTTGTCAATATCTATGATAGAATGTTTTTGGGAGCACGTTTTTGGGAAAAATTGCGATTCAATATTGTGGAGGTCATTTATGAGCGTAAAAAAAAGAAGGTAGTATTACATTTTGGCTGAGTCATGAGGATAAGGACTGGTCCACTAACTCAAATGGTTACCGCGATGTCCAACTCCATTTGAATTGGACATTAGCGGAAACTAAAGCAGTCGACGAACCTGTCTAGACTACCGCCGGACTCTTAGCAATAAGGAGAACAAGCAGGTGAGTCGTCAAAAAATACCTCATAATATCAGAAGTGATGTGCTTGTTGAAGCGGGATACCGTTGTGCAGTCCCGACGTGCCGGGGCATTCTTGCGATTGACATTCATCATATTGTTCCCGTCAAAGAAGGCGGGCCGAATGAACTTTTTAACCTCATTGCCCTCTGTCCCACGTGCCATGCCCTATATGAACGTGGTGTCATAGATAAAACAGCGATTTACTGATCAGCGACAATTATTTTTACCGTTCAACGACAATTAGAATTACCGGTTGAG
>CAZBTJ010000238.1:0-5595 GCA_964494325.1 uncultured Pirellulales bacterium | reverse complement strand
CCTTGAGACGACTGTTGGAGTCCGCTTCATCACTGGTAGACGTGGGTTCCTTACTGCGAATGATGATATTGGTAGCGCCAAGTTCCTTGATCTGCTGCTGTGCCCTGTAGCTAACACCTTCACCCATGGCCACCAGCCAGATGACCGTACTGGTACCAATGAAGATGCCCAGGGCAGCCAGGCCGGCCCGCATCTTGTGTACCAACAGGTTTTTTACGCTGAGTCGAGCCGTTCGTATAAGGGAGATTTTCATGGGGTCTTGGATCCTGAATTCATGGGATTGGGTGAAAACTCTTTCTTGCTCGAGCCCTGGGGCGGCTTGAGGTTTTTCGATTCGGAAGATTTCGCTTTGGCCTCAGACTGCAACTTCGATGCGGCCTTGCCCTTCAACTCGTTTGGGGCTTGCAGCTCTGAGCGGTCTTGGGGTTGCTGGGCCAGGGCTTGAGCTTCTTCAATGGCCATGGGGTTAAGTATGACCGTGTCTCCTTCTTGCAGGCCGGCCTCAACCACGGTAAAGCGGTCATTGGTGTCACCCAATTTCAGGGACCGTTTTTCCGTGCCTTCCAGGGTCTTGACCCAACAAAATGCCCCCTGCGCGCATTCGACAAGGGCTGCCACCGGAAGGGTCAGTACGTCCGTATGCTGGGCCACAATCACCTCCACCCGGGCGCTCATACCGGGCATGAGTCCTGAGACAGAAGGCAACGTGACGATCGTGTCATATTTGACGGCATTGCCATTCCACCAGCCAGCCGGCCCAGTGACTTCGGCCACGGAGGTCACCTCACCCACAAGTGTTCGGTCTGACAAAGTCACACGAGCCTTGAGTCCTGTTTTCACGCGGTCGATTTGGGACTCACGAATACCCAGCTTCACCTGCATCTGGGAGAGGTCGGGCATGAGCAGCATGGTCTGCCCCATGTAGATGTTGGCCCCTTCTTCGATCTCGGGCGCACGCTCCCATGGCTTGCCCGTGGGGTAGATCACAACGCCGCTCTTCTCGGCTTTGACCACGCAATTCTCAAGGTCGCCTTCACAGAGCGGGAGCTGCACCTCAGCGTTCTGAAGCTGCGCCTTGTTGGCCTCGTGACTCGCCAGGCTCGCCTCCAGGTCACCGTTGAGGGTCCCCAGTTCCATGGTCTTGGTGTACTCGGTGAGCACCCGGATTTCTTTCTGTTTGACGCTCACGTTCATCTCGGCCTGGGTCACTGCAAAGGCAACCCGTTCGAGGTCCAGATCGCTGACATAGCCTCGCTGGGCCATGGACTCTTCGTGAGTTAGCATGTTCTTCGAAGTGAGCAGATTCGACTCGGCAATGGCCAGGTCCTTTTTCAGTGTCATCAATTGTGTCTGATACCGTCCTTCCAGATATTCGGACACGGCAAGTTTGGCACGTTTGGTGTTTCCCGTTGATCGGGCGACAGCAGCCTGTGCGAAATGGACCCGCTTGGTCACCTCGCTGAGCCGGTCTTCATACGCCAGGGTCGACAAACGCACCAACACATCCCCAGGCTCCACCTGGGATCCACTCTCGATCACCCAGGTGATCGGAATACTATGATCGCGTATCCTGCACTTGATCTCCGTGTTTTCTGCACTCTCTAGCCCCCCCTGTTCAACAATTGTGACACTCAAATCGCCTCGCTTGACCCTGTGTGTCAGCCTGGGACCGCTATCCTGGGACGACACAGAATTGGGCAGGACAGTCACTGCCCATGCAGCCACGGCCACCAATCCGATGACCAGAACCCATTTGTGCCAACCTCCAGATGCCCTGTTGAGAGGTTTGTCACTTGGCATGATCCACCTCCTCTGTGGTTTTGTCAAAGGGTGTCAGCGCCAGGGTCTGCGCTTCTGCAATGTGGGCCAGTGGATCGAGCCAGACCTCGTCTCCGGCTTGCACCCCCGCTTCGATCACCACAGACTCTTCATCAGTATCGCCGAGCTGCAGGGCTCGACGTTCATTTGAACCCTCGACTGTATGGACCCAGCAAAAAAAGCCTTCTGTGATTTGCAGCACGGCATTGACCGGTAGGGTCAGGACATCTTCGTGAAGATCAATGATGACCTCCACGTCTGCACTCATACCCGGTTTGAGCCCCTCCACCACAGGCAGTTCAATGACCGTCTCGTACTTGACCACATTCCCGGTCCACCAGCCAGCCGGGGCCGTGACTTCGGCCACCGTAGCGACCTCACCGTCCAGGGTCTGGTCCGGCAACTTGATGCGCGCGCCCAGTCCTGGTTTGATGCGGCCAATCACAGATTCATGGATACCGATCTTCACTTGCATCTTGGTGAGGTTGGGCATGATCAGCAGCACCTGATTCCTGTGCACATGGGCGCCTTCTTCAATCTGAGGGGTTCTCTTCCACCGCTCAGCACGGGGATAGATCACCAGGCCGCTCTGCTCAGCGGTTATCACAGAGTACCCGAGTTCCTCTATCGCCTGGTCCCGTCTGATGGCATTCATCTTGGCCCGCTCCACATTGGCTGCATGCCGCGCGCGTGCCTCGTCATGATTGCCCTTGAGCGTTTCCAGTTCCATGGCCTTGGTATAGGTCTGAAGAACCTCCATCTGTTTTTTCGTGACACCCACGGTCAACTCTGACCTGATGCGTGCAGCCGTTGCTTCCTCAACATCCAATTCACTCACGTAACCGCGTGCTGCCATGGTTTCGGCGTGGGCCAGCATGTTCTGCGCTGTGAGTTGGTTCGACTGGGTAATGGCCAGGTCCTTTTCCAATCCCATCAACTGGGTGCGATATCGACCCTCCAGATACTCGTCAATGGCGAGTTTTGAGCTGGCCACGTCGGATGCGGATCGTTCAGCAGCGGACTGCGACCAGAGCGCGCTCTTGGTGCGTTCGCTGATAGCATCTTCAATCTCCAGGGTATCCAGACGCATCAATTCGTCTCCTGGCTTGACGTATGTACCGTTCTCTATGACCCAGGTAATCACACTGTGGCTCTGCACCTTGCACCGGATCTCGGTGTTGTCATAACTCTCAAGGATCCCTTTTTCCGTAACTGAGACGATCAGATCGCTGCGCTGGACAATATGCGTATTGCAATCACCCTTCTTCTGCGCCCCCTTGTGTGCGTAGATCGCCACAGTGGATGCACCCACCACAACCAATCCGAGTATGAAGAGTCCACCTTTTCGCCTTCGGGCTGATGACGTTTTTTTGAGATGAGGGCTAGTTGACATGATCGGTCTCCTCCGGCGCTGACACGGATAGATTGTCCGCAGGATTGAGCGCCCATGTCTGAGCCTCCTCCACAGAGGCCAGGGCATCAAGCACCACCTCGTCTCCTGGCAGGAGCCCTACATGGACCACGGCAAAGTCACGGTCGTTGTCGCCAAGCTCCAGGGCGCGTCGTTCTATGCCCTGAGCAGTTCGAATCCAGCAAAATGCACCTTGCGCCGTTTCTGCCACAGCAGTCAGAGGCATGATCACCACATTCTCATGCCGGGCAATGATGAGTTCAACCTCTGCAGTCATACCAGGCTTGAGCCCTGGCATCGAAGGCAGGGTAATGATCGTGTCATATTTCACCACATTGCCACTCCACCATCCGCCCGGACGCGTGACCGGGGCCACTGTGGCCACCTCACCGGCCAGGGTGTGACCCGGAATGGTGATGCGAGCCATCATGCCCGGCTTGATCTTGTCCACCACAGACTCATGCATGCCCACCTTGACCTGCATGTGCAACAGGTCTGGCATGAGCAGCAGGGTCTGATCCTTGTGCACCGTAGCCCCTTCTTCGATATCAGGGGTCCTTTTCCATCTGTGTGATCTGGGGTAGATCACCAGGCCGTCTCGTTGGGCCCTGACCACGCAGTGCTTGAGTTCGTCCCGGACCAAGTCGCGACGGGCTGCATCCATTCGAGAACGCTCGGCCTCAGCATCGTAACGAGCCCGAGCCGCATTCAAAGCGCCCTTGAGCGTTTCCACCTCCATGGCCTTTGTGAAATCGATGAGTTCCTTGATCTGCGTCTCTGTGAGGCCCACGTACAGCTCGGCCTGCGTGACCGCAAAACGCTTTTCCTGGAGTTCCAGGCCACTGACATAACCGCGCCGGTCCATAGTCTCGGCATGGGTCAACATGTTCTGCGCAGTGAGCAGGTTTGACTTGGCAATGGTCCGGGTCTTTTCCAGGGTCATCATTTCGGTATGGTATCGCCCCTCCAAATATTCGGGGATGGCCAGTTCGGCGTGTGCCATATCTGCCTTGGCCCGTTCGGCCCCGGATCGTGTCAAATGGGCGGTCTTGGTCTGCTCGGCGATGGCATCTTCTATGGCCAACGTGTCCAAACGTATCAACTCGTCCCCGGCCTTGACAAGGGACCCGCTCTTAATCACCCAGATAATGACATTCTCACCTCGTACTCCACACTTGATCTCAGTATTCTCGGCACTTTCCAGGGTGCCCTGTTCCGTCACAGTCACGATCAAGTCACCCTGGGTCACAGTATGGGTCAACACAGGACCAATGATCTGGACTGGAGCGAATCGAGGCATCCACCGCGTAGCAGCAGCTGCGACCACAGCAATGGCACAGGCACCCAACAAAGCGTATGTGACCCAGGGACCCGACACGACCCAAGGGACGTTTCGTGACCGGACAGGCGATGGTTTCGACCCCACATCAGTTGACATTGTCAGTCTCCGTTTGGCTGGACCCGGAAGCTTCGGTAGTTTCAATCGGTTCAATCGTCTTGTCCGGTTCTTCGTCCATCAAGGCCTGGGCATTGAGCACCACCTGCTCCCCTTCCTTTAAACCCGCTATAACCACAATAAAGGAGTCATTGCTGTCACCGAGTTGCAGGACCCGACGGGTGGGGCCTTCGGCCGTCTTGACATAGCAGAAAACACGGTTCTCGGTCTCCACAACGGCTGCCACGGGGAGGGTCAGCACATGGGTATAACGATTCAGGATCACCTCAACCTCTGCACTCATACCGGGCTTGAGCCCCTCGGCCGAGGGAAGCTCAATGAGGGTATCGTATTTCACCACATTGCCGGTCCACCAGCCAGCCGGACGTGTCACTGGAGACACGGAGATCACCTTGCCCTGCAGCGATTGATCCGGCAGGGTCACGCGTGCCATTTGTCCCGGTTTGACACGGTCCACCATGGACTCGTGAATACCGACCTCTACCTGCATGGTTGACAGGTCGGGCATGAGCAACAGGGTTTGATCCTTGCGTACATTCACACCCTCTGCAATATCAGGCGTTTCCTTCCACGCCGCAGCCGAGGGATAGATCGCCAGGCCGCTGCGTTCGGCTCGAATCACGCAGTCTTCGAGTTCTTTCTTGGCCCGCTCCAGACGTGCCTCATCCATGGCAAATCCTGCTTCGTCCGCCTGCAGCTTGGATTTGGAGGCCTTGAGATTTCCGTTCAATGTCTCCATGCGCATTTCCTTGGTATATTTGTTCAGCACATGGATCTCGGTCTCCACGACCTTAAGTTCCAGTTCAGCCTGGGTCACAGTAAAGGCATTGCCCTCGACCTCCAGGTTCGTGACATACCCCCGTCGAAACATCTTTTTGGTATTGGCCAGCATCTTCTGGGCCGTCTCCAG
>CAZBTJ010000237.1:0-5695 GCA_964494325.1 uncultured Pirellulales bacterium | reverse complement strand
GCTAAGTGTTTTATAAGGAAAGGTATAACGTGGTCCGACCTCGGAAAACCATGCTAAGTGTTTTATAAGGAAAGGTATAACGTGGTCCGACCTCGGAAAACCATGCTCACTACACTGAATATTCAAAATGTGCCAACAACTTCTCTCCCACGTCTTTACCCTGAACAGGCTCCTGCGGACCAGGCAGGCCTGATGCCAGCTGCCTGAGGCCTACGCCTGCCTTGCCGAGGATATAGGCGGCATCGCTGATCCGCTTGAGTTCGCCGACCTGTTCCACACGCACCTGGGCCGGGAACTTGCCCTTCCAGGCCTTGGGGGCGATATGGAGCTGGGCTTCAGAGCAGGCGCGAAATACACCGACCAACTCGTCTCTGTCTATGTTCAGAAGAAAGCCAATATCCCCTGGCTTGATCTCATCGAAATCGTTAATTTTTCTAGCCTTGTCACCAAACAAGTTTCGGTCGATACACTCCTGTTCAGTCAGCATGTTGGCCATCATGATGAAGCATCTTTCAAAATCCATTGGTTTGTACTCCGGACACTCCTGTGTTTTTCTGCTAACGACTATTTCAAGAGCTGACCTTGGCAAAGCCCGCTTTTGATTTATATGTGTGTCAAATGGTATCCCACTTGTGATTTATTTTTACTGCCGCGATACCGACCTCTTTTAGATAAGTATTCGAAGGCAGATCTAGGGTGTATATGGTCTTCCCCTTAGTAATTTGATCGTAGGCAAGTTTTTCTGTTTTGCTTTTTGAACTGGCGTGGGGAATGAAGAGCCTTGTACAAATATCCGCGACAAATTGATTACGTTTTTCTGCTAAGGGGGCGGAGAGGCGTTTGTGTTTGGGTTCGAAGATGGAGAGGATCAGGAGCTGTCCATCTTTGATGCCTTTTCGCCATTTGACAGGAAGTTGCATGGTTGACAGTCCTCTGGCTGGGCAGATGACAATAGGTTGTGTGCCTCGCAATAGAATGTCCAGGCAGTCCTTTTCCATGGGGGAATGGAATCCTCCAATAATGGGGACTCCTTGCTCACGCAATGCCTGAATCATGTCATAGGTTTTCAGAATGACATCTCCTGGGCAGCGTATGGAACAGACCAGGCCGAGCAGGGGTCTATCCAGAATCGCCAGGTCTCCTATGGCCCAGATTTGTGAATATACAGAAGCCTTAGACCCGGTCCTGAGGACTTTGGGAAAGTCAGAACAGTCTGCTGTTACACATCTTACATTGAGGTCCATGATCTCCCTTTCTATCCAGAATCCTATCCAGAGTCAGTCTGGATAGGGTCTGGATAGGCTAGAGCACTATGTATTTCCGCCACCGACCTTTTCCGCTTGGCTTTAGCTGGTCTTCATCGCAGAGTTTTTTGAGAAGGTAGTAGATCTGATGCTCTTCCAGGCCCAAGAGAGTACGACACTGTTCATTGGTGGCAGAGCCATTTTCACGCACATAGGCCAGAATCCGCGCTTCGTTATTCGTCGGAACTTGTTCTTTGGATTGCTTCAGGGATTCAGCCAGTTGATAATGCGTCCACCGACCGATACCCGCCTGTTCTATGAGTCCTGCCTCAACCAATCCACGCAACTCCTGGCCAGCACAGAGTGCATCAACACGATTCAGGCGACGATACTGATTATTGGTAATCTTTTCATGCTGGCGTACATAAACCAGAGCCACCCTTTGGCGATCGTTCAAGGGCTTGTCTGCAAATTGATTCAACCAAGCGATGGCCTCAGGGCTCATCATGGTGTGGTTGTGGAAGGTCACTTTAAAAGAGGCCCGTCGATCGTCAAACTGAGGGGGCTCCAGATTGGCCGCTCGCATGGCACTGAGCATGGCCTTGATACCACTACCCCGATTTTCTACAATGTGCAGGTCTTCCATCATACGCATAAGACGGACATTGCGTGTGGAGTGTTCTTCTTCCAGGTTGTCAATGGTCACGTTGCCATACAGACCACCAGGACTCTGGATCTCCAACCGATTGGCAAACATTCGAATCTGCACATAGCTGCCGCGTACATGCGGGCTATAGTCACGATGGGCCGCGGCATTGGCAATGGCCTCACGCAAAGCCTCTTGTGGATATTCGGGAATGTCCTGACGCAACAGCCCATCAATTAAGGAAGACTTACGCATACTGGTCATGACGTAGGTGAGGGCCCTCTCGATCATCTCAGGCACAGGCCCTTCAAAACGTTGATTGTCCACAAACCGTTCGCCCCGTGGTGTATGCTCGTCCTCAGTGGTGCCATAGTATTGCACAAAGGTCACCATCAGTTGAGGGAAGAACTCCTGGGGATACTTGCCGAACATCATCAGGCCCGCCAAGGTGGGTTTAACCTCGTCGCTCACCTGCTTACAAATGGCCAGGCGTTTTAGCACTTCATCCTGGGGACTATTGAGATAACTTGCTTGAGGTCGACTGACACGGAGTTGATCCAAATAGGAGGTCAACCGCGCAAGATCCAGATCTTCTAATGTGGCCTCTGTCACGATGTCTTCATCGAAGCGAGACTGGCTGCGGGAGCTCACATAGCCAAAGATTTCATAATCCGTCATGGGACGATCCGTGCCACCGCAGCGAATGTACGCCCCACCACCTCCACGCAATCCTTTGGGTTTGTAGAAGCACGGCTTGCGATCATGAGAGATCTCCTGAACTTCCAAAGCCATGACCGCTTGATCATTAATCTCATCTACTGTGAACTCCACTGTCACAGGCGGTTCCATCTCATTTCTGGCCAAGCTAGCCACATCCTCCTGAATACGCTGTAAATCACCCACACCCACCACGGCAAATCCCTTACGTTCATCCAGTCCAAACAGGATTACACCACCGCCTGGGCGATTCGCAAAGGCTGAAAGGGAATCATAGAGTTTCTTAGGTGTGCCTCCCTGTGCCGTCTTGACTTCAATCGCATCCGGTTCCATGCGATGCTGCTGCACCTGGTGTACCAATTCTCGAAGTTCATCTCGCTCCACAATGCAATCTCCCATTATTCTCTGTGTGTATCATGACTCATCCTCTCCCTGATCGATTCCCATACGAAACTTGATATCGTAATTGATGATGAAGTCAAGTTCCTCGTCTGTGAATCCGTAATATTCTGCAAATATCGTATCAATACTATCGAGTCGTGGCTTCACTGAAACAGAATCAACAGACTCTATCAAAAATCCACTCTTACGCCACAACGAAGTATTTTCCTCCATTTCTTTTTTTAGCAACATGGATTCGTTTTCCAGTCGGACTTTAATTTCCGCTGGAATCCGATCAACGGACAAAGGATATAACTTTACATCCGATGGATTAATATGCCTGCCGTCTGTAAAACAAACAAAAAACTGCAAGTATGTTGAACTATTCAAAATAGTATGAAGTATCTTTTGTGTTTGATCACTATCTATAGTAATTGAATTAAGCTCTCCCCGGACTTGCCATGGTCCTCCACCTTCAGGTTTTAGCCTTGGAGGCTCCAAAAAGAACTGGCAAAAATACCCGGGGACACGAACCCAATAGATTTTTTTGCATCCGCTAACAGATAGAAAATCTCTAATGCTAGTTTGCGTCAATATTTTATTAATCACTATCAATGCTTCAGTAGAGCCGACTTTGGGATAAAAACCGAAGAAACTGTCCCATTCATTGTGTAATTTGACATAGTTTAACACACTAAAAAGGGCCTCCCGTTCTCCTGCACGAGCGATCCAACGATGATATTTTGTTGAAAAAGATTGTGATGCTGAGGTATTGGATGTACACAATAGAATTGTCAGTCTATTCTGTGCCCCTGAAAATAGTTGTCCAGGACGATTAGCATAGTGCGACATCCAAATACCCGAAGATGCTTCTTTCACAAGCGTTCTCAACGAATTAAAATTCCCAGATGATGCAATTGAGACAGGGACAATCAAACCAATTCCGCTGATCCTATTACAAATATTAAAGCATCGTTCAACAACCCAAGCATATATATCACGACATTCATGTGTTTTATATCCATGAACACTATATTTCCCTGAGATCTGTGACTTCTGCAAATACGGCGGATTCCCAATAATCACATCAAACCCACCATTGCTCATGATCCCATAGAACTCTGCAAACCAATGAAAAGGCTGGTGACTGGCCAGCCAAGCTTCAAACTTCTTGATCTTTGGGGGATCTACACCATACTCTCCAGCCAGATAGCAATCGAGTTTACAGGTCAAGTCCCCCAGACGCCCGCGCAGGTCTTTTTTTGCCTTGGCAAAGTCCTTGGCCTCCATATCATAATCCACCTGCATTTGATGGAAACGTTGAAAGGCCCGGTTTACATCTTCTGCCTTTTCTTCAATGGCAGCGATATCATCCTGCTTTTCGGTAAATCCCAGAAGTCCTTGCTTGCCCCCCTGGTCCGTATTAGCGGCTTTGCGAATCTGTTCTAAGGTTGTGTAGCCAATCAAGGTATTGCCTGCACGGATATTAAAATCAATGTCCGGTAGAGGCTCCAATTGCTTCACCTTATCAACCTGAGCCACAAGCTTGAGAAACAGTCTGAGTTTACATATTTCGATGGCCTCATCCATGATGTCGACACCGTAGAGGTTCTGCACGATAATGGATTTCAGGATGAAATACATACGATTGGGATGTTTGTCCACGTCGGCCAGGACCTTGTGGAAGTCTTCAAATTTCTTGGGAGAGTGACGTTTACCTGATTGTGCCAGGTCTCCAATAAAGGCTTGCATGCGATCCAGGCAGGCCTCATACAGCGGCTCCAAGATATTCAGGGCTGCAAACAGAAAGGCTCCGGAACCGCAGGTGGGGTCCAGGACAGTCACCTTGGACAGGGCCTGATAAAAGGCACGCAGGAGTTCAGGGCCTTCACAGGTGATGATGGCGTCTTCTGCGAACTGGCGGATATCAAGATTGAAGGTGATGAGATCGTTGATCTCGTGAACCTCGCCGCTGAGGAGTCTGTTACGCAGGTCCAGGCACCGTTGCCTGCGTGCCACGTGTTCACGCCAGGTCTCTGTGGGTAAGGCATAGGGAGAATCAGCCAGTTGATTCCAAGTACTGCGTTGCTTGACGTCTTGAATGCCTTCTGCAATCTTCGGGAGCAAAGGTATGACCTCGCCATCTGCATCAATGACACCATGACGCATGGCTGTGTAAAGATACCGGTCCGGGTCATCCTTGAGTAGTCGCCACAGGGCTGCATCCGGTGGAAAGGCCACAGCACAATTCTTTCGGACCGTGTCAAAGAGATAGGGAAGGATGGTGTTCTTGCCGATGTAGTCTGTGATGTCTTCCTTGGTGTAATAGGCCCCCATTTCTTTGTTATTGATGTATTTTTCGAAGATGTAACCTAAAACATCCGGGTCTATTTCGTCTCTCTCTGTTTTACTTGTCGCAACTTTATCATCATCATTTTGAATATGGGTTTCTAGTGTCCAATCGTACTGGTCGAAGAAGGCCAAAAGCTTTTCAAAGGCCTCATCAGGGACGTCAATGTCTGGATGCCTGGCTTCTAGATCGTGCAGTTCAAACAGGCCACCATTGACGTAGGGGACATAACCCAGGATTTCTTTGTGATCTGCGTCCAGGTGACGGTCCTTTTCCTGCTTGGAGAAGCCCTCGTGAAATAGGGCCAATAGAAAATAGCGGTAAAAGGTTAGGAACTGGCCCTTGCCTTTTCGTGTC
>CAZBTJ010000236.1:0-5778 GCA_964494325.1 uncultured Pirellulales bacterium | reverse complement strand
TAGTAGACACTGCCTTGAGTTCCCGAATCCCCTTGTGAAGCCCCAACATTCTGCACAAACCACTGAATCCTTGGCAGTTTCGATTCTTTGGCAGGATCAGCCACAACCGTGCCATAGTACTCATCATAATGTAATGCACCCAGCACGGGTGGCTCGCGAGTCTCCTGCCCCTGTGAATCCGTGGCTGTCACGGCCCAACGCACCATATCACCAGCCTCGTAAAAGCCCGAGGGTACTGTCACAGAATAAAAACCGTCGCCAGCCACAGCATCCGCTCCCAAGCCATCATCCTTCATGACCAGAGGCATCTCAGACAAATAGTTGATGCGAACATCAAGCGACACCATCTCAACTGGATCATCCAATGCCAGGATACGAGCCGTCACGACAAAATCGTCAGTTTCATTCAGCCCTTCTATCAGAGCAGTCACATCAAACACGCCAGGCCCACTGGTCACCTGAATACGTCCATTAGACCTCCCCGGTGTGGGTATCGCAAGATAGCCCCCTTTTTCCAGGGTGGTTTGTGTACTGGATTCCACAATGCCAACCAGCTCCGGCAGCACAAGCAAATCAGAACTACCCGCATTGGTGTTCAATCCATGTACAGCCAATACGTTTTGTCCGGTCATCAAGACATCCATACTCTCATTCGACAGAACAAACTCGGCATACACCTGAGCCTCTGAATCCTCCCGGGTTCTCAGGGCCGAAGCATTCCACGTCAAGTCATCGTCGATTGGGGCATTATCACGAGCCACTTCAAAACCATTGAGATAGGCCACAAAGGCATCTTCATACTTCATCCGCAATGTCAAACCGGTGAAATCTGCGGCATTCTCAACATCAAAAACCACTCGACAGTACACCGAAGGATTCACATGACGCATGGCCCCTGTGTCCAGACCAATAAGATCACCATAACCGTAGCCCACGCCCGTGTACCCGGAAAGCCAATCAGTATCATCAAAACCCGGCTCAATCCAATCCAATCCCAGGGAATCATCTACAGGAATCCATGCCGTGGCCTGAGCCTCTTCGCCCACCAACAAGAAATCGCTCACTGAGCCCCCCAAGCTGGAAACACCATATGAGACACCCTCAAATTGAACAGGATATTCAAAATAGCTCACAACATTCGCTCCGCTGGAGTCAACCAGGGCCACAACACCAGGCGACCGACTCAGTTGGAAGTTGGCATGCAAAGGCAAGGAAACCTCTGTCCGATCCTTACCTGACGCATATATCATCAGATAGGCGTCCTCCTGCAAAACCACACCATCCGGCACAGCCCACATCATCAAATGATCCAGGGAGTCAGTTAAGAACCACCCGTCCAAATTCACCGGCTGATTCGACGTATTATGCAGCTCAATCCAATCTGACATATCGCCATCGTCATCCTGGATCTTGTCATTCACCGCCAAAAACTCAGATATCACCACGCCCTGGGCCCTGCCAGTGGAACCTGAACACAAGCACAGAAAAACAACCACACACAACAATCCGGAGAACCCTCTACTTGTCATATCACACCTTCTTCGCTTAAATGTCTATTCCTGACCCAGCCCAATTGTCCCATTTTAGCACATTTACCGTCCTGGATGCAAGAATCAGCCCATGGCCCGAAAAAGACCTAGAAGAAGGTGAAATTCCACATTATCTACTGTGGCCACGTAGCGACATATTGTCAAATTTAACGATCCCTGGCTCAGACAGACTGCGAATGCCGCCAGTATCCACTGCCACAGCAACGAGTTCAAACTCATAACACCTTCTTCAAGCTTCATGGGCCATTGGGCAGTCCACGCATCCTTGGCACTTCCGTTTTGCCCCATGAGAATTCCATCCAGATAGAATGACACGATTAATCCCACCATCATACTCTTTACTGTTCATCACATTCAATCCCTCCCATCGCAACCTCGGATAATCCTGTCCCTCGCAGATCATCCACGTATCAGTAAAATCCCAACCTGCATTCATAAAGATACCATTCTGCTGCATTTCAAAAATAGTCAATCCATATAGGGTCTCCGGCTCAGGTATTTGCCACCCGATCGATCCGATGCTTTGCAGCTCACTACTAATTTCGGTATTCCACATGCACTGAGAGATGATCCCCCACTGACTACCTGTAAAAGCTCCCACCGAGAATTGCCCAGAAATAGCCCCGGAACAATAGCACATGTTAATCAGACCATTATTACTACCCGTCACCCCTCCAAGACCGATTGCCCCTTCGACAATGACCTGAGCATACGAATTCTCAAGAATGCCTGTGTGATGCCCCACAATACCCCCAATCATTCGCCCCCCAGAGACACGTCCCTGAATGGCACAACGGCTGATTAGCCCTTTGTTTTTTGCCGCCAGGAGCCCTATTCGCCAGGTTTCGCCAATACCCAACCAATTGGCATCAACCATGCCTAACTGGGTCACCACAGAAGATTCGGCAAGCATGCCGAACAAACCACCATGAGCATGTGTTGTTCCCTGCATGCCAAATAATGTGTATCCCTGACCATCCAAATGCCCGGCAAAATATGGAATCACCACAGGCGACCATTCGATACCCGACATATTAAGATGCGATCATCACCTGAAATAACAGCATTGAGCACACATAATCGCTGCACATGGGCGTCTGGTCCCAGTCGTCCAAATAGCCCAAGAAAACTGTTGAAAGGATTAGAGGCTACAATATACATATTGGAAATGGCATACCCCTGCCCATCAAATGAGCCATTATAGGACATATCTGGGGGCATAAGCGAACGCCTGGAAGATTTGACTTCTAACCTTATATTGCCCGCAATAACAGGTTCACTAAACACCCGCCCACCTGGCAAATTCGGGTCCAGGTCAATGTTGTTGATCAGGACAAAGCATTTATCTAATAAATTGGGATCTGAGCCAATGGAACATAATTGATCAGCAGTCGCTATTTTGTATGGATCACCTGGCGTGCCCTGCCCACCGGAAAAATCATAAGCCTTGGCAGACACAGTCAAAATTAGTGTCATCCAAAAAATGTTTTGTCTCGCTCTCATGGCTCTTCCCTTTCAATTTGTTACCACTCGGTTTTTCGGTGTTCTCTATCCACTCCCCACTACGCGCTAGCCACTTAAAAGCCCCATGCAAGTACAGACGGGCTCCAGGTGTGGTACAAGGGAGAAAACGCCTCACAAGGGGGAAAAACAGGGCTTTCCGGCCAATGTGTGCGCGTAAAAAACCGCGTCTTGTTCTAGACGTAATGTCTGTTTTGCGTGAAAGCAGGGACCGTTATGACATGAAAAAACGAATAATGGCGTTAGCTATAAATGACGTCCTGCCCTTTAATCTCTCAATATGCTCTATTAGACGATTCTGAAGACTATGAGTCAAGGCAATACTCCAACCACGAAAAGCGATTCCCTGTTGATCTATTCCACCAGTGCCATTGCCTGAAACCGTGAACCGTAAACCTTTTCAAACAGTGAACCACCACTTATTTAAGATCTGAGAAAAATCGACCAAATCGAGGCTGGTATTTGTCTTTGATGTTAAATGACGCAGCAATACCCACAGCCCGACCAATAATGTTTTTTCTGGGGACAAATCCAAAAAACCGGGAATCTAGGCTATTATCCCGGTTGTCGCCCATCACAAAATACTGGCCATCCGGTACAATCACAGGGCCAAAATTGCGTCTGGCTCGAACTGCTGGTGTGATCATAATAGAATGTTCGCAGGCTTCAAGCTGCTCTACTGAAAACTGGCTGTGTGCCAGGAGGGTCTCAGAAAGGTCTTCAAGGGCATTGGGATCAATCGCAGACTGAGGCATGGGCTGCTTATTAATATAGAGCTGATTGTTTTGCAGTTCCAGCACATCACCGGGCAAGCCGATCATGCGTTTGATCAGACGCACATCATCTTCCGGCGAAAAGCAGATAATGATATCGCCACGCACAGGATTTGACCATTGAGCCATACGTTGGAGCGTTAAGGGTACTCGTAATCCATAGGCGGCTTTATTAACGAAAACAAAATCACCCTCAAGGATCGTAGGATTCATAGAACCTGTGGGTACCCAATTAAAATCCGCCAACACGGATTTGACAGGAATTATCACGAATACAATCAGGAACAACGTGGCACGCCATTCCTTCCACATTTTCTTGGCCCAGGCCTTGGCTTTGTCTTTATCCATGAATTTCCTTATCGGCAGTACAAATACACCTCATTAAGTTAAACCATTATACGGCCAAGGATTTGTTGTGTTCAAGGACTTCTTTTCAGACTGCGTTCTATAAGGCTGTCAAAAAGTGAACTGATTTCCGCCAGGCCAAACGCTACTCCCCCCCCCAATGTTGCTGCACATCACGACAACCAGACTCCACTAGCCAGAGACTCTCAATCGTGTCCGTGTTTAAGACTCGCATCAACATAAGCCAGAAAAGCTTACCAAAAATCGCCACCACGCCCCCAATTAGAGTTCCAAGCCAATCATTGAATTCGTACTGCATACACGTATTTTGACCCACTTCACACAAAGTATAGACTGACAGATCGCGACAAACTCAACCTGCTTAACCCGATTCACATCGGCGTCATCTCAATCCACTACCCCAGAGTCCACCACCCGCAACAACCTCGTGCACATTGGGGCAATCACTTTCCCGTTGCCTAAATGTATGCCCCTCCGGTCTGCTTCCATCAAGGCAACCAAGCTCTAATCATATCGAAAATCATTAGGGTTTTTTCTTCTTCTGCAACGTACGTGTAAAACCCGACACAATCCACCATTCTCACACGCCACCCAAAATCTAGATCAAGTTTTTAACGCATATGACCGACCCCATGTAAAGTATTTTCGAAAAGGCCCAAAAGCGGCTAAACCATCGCAAACATAGGGATTCGTGACGTCCTACGTCACCTTCTCGTCGCCAAAACATCATCCCTCAGAACTCTTTTTTTTGTTTTTTTCGAATTTCCACTAGCTTAAATTTCGGCATGTGCTATAGTGCTCGACCTCGGTAGCAAACGAGGCAACAACAAAAAGTTAATAAGTGCAAAAGTTTGATTCGCAGAGGTGACCATTTCCAGAGAGAAATGACTCACTTCAACTCCTTGAAAAACGAGGGATCAAAAAAAACTTTTAAAAAGTTGCTTCTTCCGAGTTGACAACTAAAAACAAATCACTATGATGTATGTTTTCAACGTCGGACGACGAAACAGTCATTCCGACGCAAAAAAGCAGTATTATAAGTTCTTTGACAAGTTAACAGTTAAGCCAAAATATGTAGTAGCGAAAGTGCAGCAACCGGGGCGAATACGCTTGCCTTGGATTGCTTTAAACAACCGGCGTATTTAATACGTCAGCACTTTCGGTGCGTATGCTAGAAAAGTGTAGAGCCTTATTTTGACAAACCCTGTCCTTCGGGACAGATTTTGACAATTAAAATTGAAGGGTTTGATCCTGGCTCAGAACGAACGCTGGCGGCGTGGCTAAGACATGCAAGTCGAACGGACTATACAATTGAGTAATCGAGCGTATAGTTAGTGGCGAAAGGGTTAGTAATGGCTAGGTAACGTACCCCCTGCTTTGGGATAGCTATTCGAAAGGATAGGTAATACCAAATAATATCATGTATTTAATGTATATGATCAAAGATTTATCGGTAGGGGAGCGGCCTAGTTCCCATCAGCTTGTTGGTGAGGTAATGGCTCACCAAGGCTTTGACGGGTAGCGGGACTGAGAGGTTGGCCCGCAACATCGGGACTGAGACACTGCCC
>CAZBTJ010000235.1:0-5870 GCA_964494325.1 uncultured Pirellulales bacterium | reverse complement strand
GCTATTCAGCCGATGAGTTCTTCCCTGCCGGGTACAATGGTAACGGGACTGATGCCGGCATCGGGCATGACATCTGGACTGTATCCAGTCCTTACTATAACGGTGATATCATGGAAACCGCCAGCACCATACCTGGTAGCAGTAAATCTATGCCGTTCTACTACAGCAATTCAGGCGAGGTGGCCTCTTCGACTCAACGCACCTTCGCTGTACCACAAGACTGGACCATGGGTGGGGCCAAAACCCTTTCGATCATGTTCCATGGCAAGAGCGGAAACACTGGCACACTCTTTGCCAAAATCAACAATACCAAGGTTTCCTACAATGGTAGTGCCGTCAATCTCGAAAAAACCAGATGGACTTCTTGGCATATTGATTTGAGTGCGTTAAGCGTTAGCAGCGTAAACACCCTCACCATTGGTGTTGACCTTTCCGGAGCAACCGGTATGATCCTTCTGGATGATATTCTGCTGTACAAGTCTGCCCCTGAATTGGCGGTTCCTGTCGCACCGAGCGCAGACAGCCTCGTGGCTTACTGGGCAATGGATGACGGCGCAGGCACAACTGCGACCGATTTCGCAGGATCCAGCCACGGCACATTTGAAGGCGGGTCATGGGGCACCGGATACGTTGGAGGTGCGCTTGAGCTGAGTGGTAGTCTGACATCTTATGTTGATTGTGGCACGTCAGCCGCATTGGATATCACAGAAGCCATCACATTGAGTGCTTGGGTTTATGCCTCTGAGCCCGCCGGGTCGCTAAGACCGATTATTGGTAAAGGTGACCATGCGTATATGCTCAGACATGGGTCGGGCGAAACGTTTGATTTCTTCATCTTTAGCAATGGTGGCTGGCACCAGATATCAGCATCAGCACCAGACGCTTTGTTTACCAACAGCTGGAATCATGTGGCTGGCACATTTGACGGTTCCCAAATTAATCTATACGTTAACGGTGTACTGGGTGATACCATGAATTACACTGGAACCATTGCAGTGGCTGCACATGAAGTGAATATCGGTAGAAACAGCGAAGTGGTTGATCGTGTGTATCAGGGTTCAATTGATGATGTACGCATCTACAACACGGCTTTGACAGAGGGTGAAATCCTCTATCTATCGAATCAGTAGTACGGTGCGAAGTTCTATAGTTTGAATTTGCTAGATTCTATGAAGCGGTCTTGGAAACCCTAAGGCCGCTTTTTTTATTTATCTAGTACTGTGGAGGGTTTAGGGGTTTTGTGGGGATTCGATGCGGCTATAAACAGACGAACGCGAGTCCTGATGTGTCGCATTGTCACCATCGCAGGCAGTTGTCTTTCTGTATCCGTTAACCCTCATTATTATTCCTACTTTCTATCTATGGATAAGTGAGAAAATGCCTGAACATTATGCGTCAAAATAGGCTATGATATATGGGGCCATTCCACATGTCGTCGTAGAGGGTGAAGGCAAATTTGAGGTGCTGTTGATCAGGGCGATTGACGGCATTGACTTTCCCAATGTTGAAGCGCCTGTCCATGCGGTGTTTGTTTTGGCCGGTAGCCAGGACGAGAGGGATTACCATCTGCGAGCCTTGATGGCCATTGCCCAGATTGCCCAAGGCAAACAGTTCCCGCAGCAGTGGTTGACAGCCAGAGATGCGGAAGCCATCAGAAACTTGATCCTCCTCTCTACATGGAAGAGGGATACCATTTGATATCGAATAACGAACCAGACAGAAAACCACATGGCGCGGCTCCCCATGGGGTTGAGAGTTTTGGCCGCAACCAACCCTTTTCACTCTAAAGATCCAATCCGATGTACTATTTCAACCACGAATTACCCGAATCTGCACGAATAAAGCAAGGGATTTGCATGGCAATAACGCATCACCACGACTTGTCACCCCGAGGCACCGAGGGGTCTATTAAATCAGCATCGCAGAGCGATTCAAATGAGCTGAGAGCTGATAGCTGACGGCCGAAGGTTTCTTTTTGACACGGGATTTGAAACGAACCACGAATAACGAATAACTATTGCCATGCCTGGTCTTGGAGCGGGTTTCTTGCTTGAGGTGCCTGCTTCGGGGGGGTATAATTATTTTTATGACTGATAATCAACATTTTCCCATGAAATCACTGTGCCGTTCTTTTCTTTTGCCGTTTTTCGTCGTCGCGTTCGGTTCTTTTGCTTTGGCAGAAACGGCACTGGATCGATATGTTCACGAACCTGATCCGGCTTACCGCTACGAGTTGGTGGCGACTGAGTTGTCCGAAGAGGGGGCAACCTACATCATCAAGATGACATCACAGTCGTGGTTAACCGAAAAAGAAGTTCAGCAAACCGAGTGGTGGCACTGGCTCATTGTCAGTCGACCCAAGGAAATCGCCCACAATACGGCATTGTTATTTATTGGCGGCGGGAGTAATCGTGACTCCAAGGTGCCGGGCGTGGACAAGACCATGGCCCGTCTTGCCACGGCGACAAAATCTATCGTGGTCCAACTGAAGCAGGTCCCGAATCAGCCCCTCGTTTTCTTTGATGATGGGGTTGAACGTGTGGAGGATGATCTGATTGCCTATGGGTGGGATAAGTTTTTGCGGGGCGGCGGTGACACCTGGCTCGCTCGATTGCCCATGACCAAGAGTGCTGTGCGTGCCATGGATACGGTGTCTGAATTTTGTGCCAAGCCGGAACAGGGTGCATTGAACATCAATAAATATGTTGTGGCTGGCGGGTCAAAACGCGGGTGGACGACCTGGACCACGGGCATTGTGGACAAACGTGTTGTGGCGATCACACCGATTGTGATTGATATGCTCAATATGGGTCCCTCATTTAAGCACCATTGGGAGGCCTATGGCTTTTACGCACCGGCCGTTGGCAACTATGTCGAGCACGGTATCATGGAATGGCAGGATACGGCTGAGTATCAGGAATTGATCAAGATCGTTGAACCCTACGCCTATCGAGACCGCCTGACCTTACCCAAGTTGATGATCAACGCCACGGGCGATCAATTTTTCCTGCCGGATTCGCATCGCTTTTTCTTCGACGCATTAAAGGGACCCAAATACATGCGTTACGTACCCAACGCCGATCATTCGCTGGACGATACTGACGCGTTTGAAACGTTGGCTGCGTGGCATTATGCCATTGCCAATCAGAAGCAACTTCCCAGGTTTGATTGGGAGGTTGATTGGCAGCAGGGTGTCATCAACGTACAAGTCAAAGACAAGCCCACACACATTCTCCTGTGGCAGGCCACCAATCCTGAAGCCCGCGATTTCCGCCTGGAAACATTGGGTAAGGTCTGGACGAGCAGGGCACTCAGTGCAGATGCCCATAGTAGGATTACCGCACAAGTGACAAAACCGGACAGAGGGTGGACTGCGTTTCTGGTGGAATTGACTTACGAGATCGACGGGGCACCTACGCCCATTAAGTTGACCAGCGGCGTGGCAGTGGTACCCGACATCCTGCCGTTTGCGGGCAAGAGACCCAAAGGCAATCCAAAACGTTGAGATGAAAATTTGTTACTCTGTTGAGTTCAGAATGGTGTTTCCCTCTACCACCACATTACGAACCTGTTTGACGTCAATGCCTTTCCTGCCAGGTAATACGGTGATGGTGTTGTTTCGGATCTGCACACCCTGCGTCATCATGGCAGTTTGATGTTTTGTTCTGGTGTAGACGGTAATCGCGGTATTCTGCGTGTTTCGAATGATATTGTTTCGCACAATGGTGTTGTTGGGGAAGGGGCCTTCATAAAAACTGCCCATCTCATTGCCCATGGCGATAGCGCTGCCGCCGACACCCTCAATCAGATTATTTTCAATCAGGCCATCGGGGGCTCGCACGAGTAATGCATGACGACGTTGGGGTTTAAAGATACAGTTACGTACGATAAAACCGCGACCGCAACGACTGAGGTTATAGAAGTGTGTACTTGCGATATCCTGGTGGGGTCGTTTCTGGCCAGTAATCACATGAGTGACGGCGTTCCGTAGCGTGACCACCGTACCGCCTCGACCTCGACGAAGACTTGCCACAGTCGTTTGTGAGAGCGTCTGGCCCGTGACTGGATTCCACACCAGCACCTTGTCATCTTTCTGGAACTGCGCACCCATCAAAACGAATTCCGTGTCTGACCGTACCTCGCGTGCCATCGCTGTGTTTGCGCCCATGTTGATACTGTCATCCAGCAAACCTTCAAAGTAGCAGTTTTCGATCACAGGGCCAACACGGTTGTCTTTACTGTGAATGCCATCTCGCCAAGTCGTACAGATCCGGTCGGTATCTGCTTTGAAACGGACGCCGAGCTTTCGCAGTGTAATGGATCCTTCATTATGGCTTACGCCGAACACCATGCCGCTGCGAGCACTGTAAAATGTAATATCCTCAATCGTGCAATCCGAACAGTTGGTGATGCTGAAGTTTGTCCCCATTGAGCTGCTGCGGCCTTCAGAGCGTACGTAGGGCAAGGGCAGAAAGAAACGATCACCAGGTCTTACGGGTGAGAGGGCTTTTTTGAATTGAGGCGTTACTTCAATTCGATATACACGTGTTCCGCTCTCAAGGGGACGAACGGATCTGATAAAAAAGTGCATCTGCACATCCCATCGTCGGTGGCGTTCTTTGGGATCAATGACACAGCCCCATTGCCATCCAGCCTGTCCGAGCCGCTGTTTAACCCACGTGTCAGCCGGTGGCAGCGGATACGCCTCATGTAACGCCAGGTCGAATGTGCCTTCGTCTGCATTGACCTTGCGTATGGTCCCCTGCGTAAATGGCAAGGGATCATAATCGATCACCAGGCCTCGGACCAAGACATCACGGCAACCACGCAGTTGGATTAGGTTGTTTGCCGGGGTGTTGATCAAATGGGCTCCTTGGCCCTCAATGGCTATCCCCTCGACATGCTCCAATTCAAACTGGTAGTCACGTTGTGCGTGTTCGCCGAGCCGATAGGTTAGGGGTTCCAAGAGAACTCGGCTGTTTGGCCCCGCCTTGACAGCTGCGGCGATGGCTTTTCGGATGGCAGGACCATCATCGTGGATACCATCTCCCACAGCGCCAAATGCTGAGACGCTGAATGTTGATTGTTTTTCCTCTGCACCTGATGCTGCGATAACCACAAATGACAGGGACACGACCGCTATCCATGTTTTCACTGTACGCTCCTTTGATCTTCTTCCTTGCCAGAACACAAGAATATTCCAATTAGCGCTCAAAGGCAATTATTAGAGTTACCCATGATGATTACTGGAAACCGTGTTGTTCTTCATGGAAGCTGATTATACTTTCGTGGTCAAGGACATTTCAAGAGATAAAACATGGGTTCCTAACTGAAGTTTCTTGCAAAACCTCAGTAATTAGAAGCCATTTCAAAATCAGTCTTGAGATGACTTTGCCCTGTTGGAAACTCGACTCGTATATAAGGCAGTTTGTCATTGTAGATCCTTCGATCTAGCTCGGGACAGGCTCCGTGCGGCAATCCTCCATTGTTTATTATTCTAAGCGAAGGGTGATCCAGGTGACCGGCAGTGCTTTCAATTCAATTTGGCCGCTGGCGGCCAAATCTTTCTGACGCAAATTATTTGTGATTATTGTGGTACACGCCACGGGGTAAAACAATCATAAGAACCGACCACGTCACCCCGAGGTACCGAGGGGTCTATTTAACCAGCATCGCAGAGCGATTCAAATGAGCTGAGAGCTGAAGGCTGATAACTGAAAGCTTTATTCTTTGCCACGGATTTGAAACGAACCACGAAATGATCAGCGAACCACGAACCACGAATAACTATTTCAACCACGAATCCACCGAATCTGCACGTCGCGACAGGCGAAGCCCGGTGTATCGGGACTTATGGAACCGTAACATGA
>CAZBTJ010000234.1:0-6010 GCA_964494325.1 uncultured Pirellulales bacterium | reverse complement strand
TGAAGTTCTGTTCTGGCAATGCGGCCCGCGACAAGAACCCCAGAATCTACTAACAGGCATTCATCAGGCATCTGAACAATGGTCGGAGCGATGGAATCATTGGGCTTTGACAAAGGACTTTGACACTGGCATCATGTGCGTATATCTCAATGGTAGACTACTATACAATGGCCAAGGGCAAGCCATAGGTCTCTCACAAATCGACAGGCTAACACTGGGCAATGGCTGGTACAGTCACTACGATGGACTTATGGACGACTTTCGCATTCATGACTATGCCCTCAATGCAAAGGAATGTGCTTATCTGGCCACGCATAGCACCGGTGTACTACCTCAGCCCGCAATTCTGCCCTCAGATTTTAATGGGGATGGACGGGTAGATTGGCAAGACTTCGCATGCCTGGCCAGTGAGTGGATCACGTCAGAGTAGAAACTCTCGACCTTACGGTAGTTGCCAAAGTGGGAATCAAGAAGGCACCTGCACATTTGCAGATGACACAGCCTGGCAACAGGTCCTGGCCATGCTGGAACGCTGGGGCAAGGCCAAGCTTCAACTCACATCCACGATAACCTGTGACGGCAAAGAAGCGGCTGTATTTCGAGGCTCTTTTGTCGTGACCACGGCTTCATATCGTCCTGATTAAGCCCAAAAACACGCTGCGTGTGTACCACTTCGTGGGAGTCCTTCGGCTGTCACCATTAGATCGTTTTAATTACGTTTGTTCTTTGATTTCGATTCTGGTTGCTAACCGTTCCTTTCGGCAAACCGCTGCCTTCGCCTAAGCATTCAGCCGGGACGCATCGGCGGTCGCTTAGCCTCCCTCAGCGAAACGTCCCATCCGTTCTACTGGTAGAACGGTAAGCAACATGAACCTTTTGACCGGTAGAACGGTTTGCATTTCAACCCTTCAACTAGGCTGTGGGATGGGACGCATCATTAAGCGAAGAATGAGCGTGATGTGTCCCGGCTGAGCGCCGGGGCGGTAGCAGCCCACTTGTCCAGGCGTAGCAACACGAAGACTGAAGCCAATAAGTAACGGTGAGATACAAAACCATACGATTGGACAAACGGTTGATTATGGAATTACAAAGAGTGAATTGATGCATATAACGAAAAGCTAAAACATTGCTTAACCGCGAATTATACGAATTTCACTAATTGGCTGGCGCTGGGTTCGGGTGATCCTGCTTATTCGCTGGGGGCACATTGTCTTCGAATGGTGGGGTTTAGACAGGAAGGTTTGAAGGGCATGGAGCCGATGCGTGACTTCCTGCTTTACTCGTACATTGCCGTCAAAACACGTTGCGTGTGTACCACTTTGTGGGAATCCTACATCTGTCACCACTTAGGCAAACAAGTTTCCCATATGGAGCCAGGCTCGGCCTTAATGATGGCTTGGCTTGGGAAATGGATGAGCCTTCAAGGTTTGGACCATAATCAGCTGGAAGTTTCTATCTTTATGGGCTCGCGCCTGTGATCGCTACCTGAACAAACCCACGCGCCGACTTTGTCACGCCGAAGAACTGAGGGGTCTATTTAACCAGTCCACGAAGTGATTCAAAAAAAATCTGAGAGCTGACCGCTGAAAGCTAAAACATTGCTCAACCGCGAATAATTGTTTCTGTCCACGAATCCTCACAAATTTTCACGAATCAAAACACCGTCAAGCCAGCAGAAACGGTACTCAATGTGACCTGTCATGCCGAAGGATTGAGGCATCTATTTGACTGGCCGCGAAGCGACAACAACGAACAACGAAGAACCAAAAACCATTTTTTGCCACAGATAATAGCCCAGATAAACACAGATCTTCGCTGTGCCAGCGAATTGGGTTTTGTTTGACCATGGACTCCATGGTAGAGATTAAACTCTTTTCAAGCGTAGCTTGAACTCTTTAAAAACAGTCCTTCCAACCGAATAGTTATGGCTTGGGTATGCCGGGCAGTGCCACGATACGGACTTCATGAGACACGGGCCAGGAGGCTCTGCGTGCATCTTGATACAGCCCCATCTTTTTCAGAGTCAGTGGTTGATATCCACTGGCCGACACAGCGTCAGGATCTTTGAAGGTCAGTTGCACTGGATGGCCAGTGGCATCTCGTTTTATGTCAATCCATGCACTGTCTTTGTCAAACGCCAGGTTTTGTTCCATGGTTTGATATTGGCGTATATTCTCAGAAATATGGTCCCAAAGGCCACCTGCACTGATATTGGATCTGAACACATTGCGTTTGGGGAGGTTAGGCTGGTCGTCCAGAATCTTGGGCAAATTAGGGTATCGTTTGCTCCAGAGTTCGTTTTGATAGGGCATGGCGCGGAGTCGGGTGCGTAAGGTTCCGTTGGGATCATCTGTGGCCTTCTTCTGCCAGCCTATGCCACGATTGTCGACATGCGCCGAACGCCAGCAGTTAAGAAACACGTTATTCGTGACAATATTGTCGTCGCCGCCACCGATGAAGATGGTCTGGGAGCATCGCTCAAACAGGTTGCCGTGTATGCGGTAGCCGCAGTGTTGATCGTCCAGATAGATGGTCATGCCGCCATAGCCAGTGCCTCCCACGATCTGGTGAAAATAATTATGTTGAATCACATTGCCGCGTTGGGTCCAGTCGCGTCCCACATAAAAAGCGCCGGCATCACCGCTTTCGTACACCACATTGTGAATTTCATTGTATTCCACAAGATGATCATTGCCACCTGATGACAAGGCCATGTGGGGCCCATCATGGATTAGATTGTGGGCAATCCGATTGCCCACGCCGCTCACTGAAATGGCGGATTTATAGGTGCGTGCACGACGCGAGTAATGATGGACGTGATTGTTTTCTGCATTGTGCCCGGCCCGTGTCAGGGTGGGGCGATCGCCGCCGCTCATGGAGATGCCACCTTCTCCACAGTAATAGATATCACAGCCGAACACTTCGTGAGACTTGCCGGCAGTGACTGAGACGGCACGGTGTCCCACATTACGTATCGTGCATCCCACAACAGCACATTTTGTGCCCTCCCGAAACGTGATGGCAGTGCCTCTGCAGGCGTCCATGGTGAAGCCCTGGAATGTTACATGAGACAGTTTGTGGGCCTGAATTATGCCTGATGATAGAGACAAGACAGTCTTGCCTGTGTCACTGGGAGGCCAGAAATATAAACACCCTTTCTGACGGTCAAGGTAATACTCACCAGGCTGGTCCAGTTCACTCAACAGGTTCAGCGCATACCAGCGGGCCCTTGATGCGGTTATGCCGTAATTGGGTTTGACATCAGGGGTTCTGCGAATGATATTCTGGTCAGGCTCAAATCCGGCGATGGGTTCATACAGCTCTGCCCAGTCATGATGCCAGTAGGCAAAAATCCAGGGGTCGGTTTCCTCTGTCCATCGCTGGAGTCTGTTTGTATCGACCTCGACTCGGAGGTCATCGTGTTTTTTTGTGGCGCCCCGAAACCCGTCATTGGGCCAGCGTGACAGGGTCATGGGCTGATTATTGCAGAACAATTCACCTTCTGCCAGGGGGCTGCCCATGCCAAAGCCACGCACAGCCAATGTACCGTATTCTGTGATGCCCTGCGACTTGAGGTCTGCTACACGCAGCTGAGTTCGCGCTTTGGGGAGAAGTCGATTTAATACAGACGTCTGTGTGACAGGTTTCCACTGGTCTATGGTCACGCCGCCCGTGAATTGGACATGGGTTCCTGAGTCTGCTTTGTACAGGATTGGATATGCAGATGTGCCTGAGTCCTGGGTTTCAAAGACAATTGGTTTTGTGAAGGGATAGGACCCTGGTGCAAAGCTGACAGTCACTGGCCCGGACAGAGGCTTCAAGCGCCGGACTCGATCCCTGGCACCGGCCAATGTCCTTAGCGGGGCCTGTTCAGTGCCTGCCTGCAAATCATTACCATGGGGGTTGACATAGACGGTGGTTGAAGCCAGTGAGGATGACACCATGACCAAGTACATCGTGAATAAAACAACTCTAAACATACGACACTCTCCTTCGTTTAGACAAACTCCAAGGCTTTTCTCTTTTTTTATCAAGATTTTGCGGCCATGATTTTCTTGATCTCATCATTGCTGATGTAGGCTCCTTGAAGGCGTATGCCATCTCTAAAGGCAGGGCACAGACAAATGAGATCGCCCTTACCTGTGAGATTCTCTGCGCCGGTGATATCAAGGATGATCTTCGAATCGATTTTAGACGACACGCTCAAGGCAATACGCCCCGGGATATTGGTCTTGAGCAGGCCTTTGATCACGTCGGCTGAAGGACGCTGTGTGGCCAGAACAAGATGAATGCCGCAGGCACGTGCCTTTTGTGCCAGTCTAATAGCCGGTTGTTCAAACTCGTCCCCATTTTGCATTAGCAGGTCGGCAAACTCATCCACCACGACCACAATGTAGGGCAATTTCTTCTCCGATTCGACCGAAGCATTGTATTGAGATAGATCAGAGACGCTGGCCTGCTCAAGCAATTGATAGCGATTTTCCATTTCTGCAACCAAGGCATTAAACACGGGAGGCACGTCTTCAAAATCTGTAATAACGTCACAGGCACAAAACAGCGACGAGGCAAACACACCAAATTCCACGCGCTTGGGATCGATCAATACCAGGCGGGCCTCATTGGGTGTGAGGTGGTAGAGGATTGAGGCAATCAGGGTCTTGACAAAGACGCTTTTTCCCGAGCCAGTAGTGCCAGCAATGAGCAGATGGGGGAGTTCTGTCAAGTCCACGCTGAAGGGGGCAAAAGAGGCGTCCACACCCACGGCCACGGGGATATTCATGTGGTCGTCGGCTGTGTCTTCCAAAAGAAAACCATAGGGTACAACCTGTCTGTCTTGAACAGGGACTTCTGCGACCAACGAGTTGCCCTTCATTTTGCCCAGGTGAAGTTTACATTTGAGTTGTAGAGACACATCTTCAGCTCGACTGCGAATCTGAGCCACCTTGACGCCCTTGCCCAGGATGAGTTCATACTGCTCAAAAGAGGGACCGCGTTTGATATCACCAATGTCGAGGGCCAGGTCAAACGAGGCAAAAGCATCAATAATGGCCTGTTTTTGCGTGCCCACAGGTAGGGATTGATCAAAGACCGTGTGCTCTTCAAAAAGACCCGTCGGAATCTTGATGAATTCTTTGTTGTACAAGGCCAGGTTGAGCTGGGCCATGGGTGTCTCGTCTTCTGTTTCGGGTGTCGATTGAGAGGGGGGCTCGATAGTTGGGCTTGCCGACTCTTGGGGTGGCTGGCGTAGATCTTGCGGTTTTGAGGCAGTCTGTTCCATTTTTGAAGCCCTCTGGCTGGTACGTGCCTTCCTCTGTTTCCTGCGGTCTTTGGCCATCTCCAGCAGGTTGATCCAGAGCACAAATGGCGTCAAAAGAAACACACCGCACATAAAAATGACCAGCGACACCAGGGTCAAACCGGCCGTGCCAATGAACCCTGCTATCCCAGATCCCAACAGGTGTCCCAGGTACGCACCATGGATCACCGGGGCCAGGGGATCGTCAGGGGTTGATGTGAACAAGGCATTGACCAGCACAAGGAGGGGCAGCCACAGGCAGGTAATGCCAGTCAGGCAGAGTATCTTGCGTTTGATAAAGAGGAGGCCTGCGCCCATGGCCACAGAATACAGGCCAGCCAATACGGCTGCTTTGCCAAACAAGGCGAATAAAAAGCGGTCATAGAGCCATGTCCCGGCGGAGCCCACACTGTTGGGTGCGAAGGCCACTATCAGGAGGCACAGGCCGAAGACCAGCAGGGTGATTCCGCCCATGAAATGGGGCTGTTTGAAGAGAGGTTTTTTACCCGCAGATTTACGAGTTTTTTTTGAGGCCGTTTTTTTCTTAAAACCCATAGAGTATGCTCCTGCTAAGACAACACAAATGATATCATCGTGTCGCTATCATAGGATTGTCGGCTCGGCTTGACAAGGATCATTTGATGACGGAGCAGCCAATGAACGTATCCTCTTTATAATCCCTTTTGCATGCCCTTTTGTTAGCTTTCAGTTACG
>CAZBTJ010000233.1:0-6031 GCA_964494325.1 uncultured Pirellulales bacterium | reverse complement strand
ATACGCCCTCCTCGCTTAGACAAAACAGCAATAGCATCAGCTCCCTCATGATGGGTATTGGCCTTTTTCCATCCCTCCGAAGTAAGCGCCCAGGTACGACTGCCATCAGGGTCTTCAAATTCAGTGCCAGCCGTATCAATGAAAAACACAGGCTCTGGGTGCAAGATATCTTGCATGCGATTTTGCCACCAGTATTCTAAATCCATATCCTCTTCATTGGGTGAGATTCGCCCGCCCCGTTGCCAGTTGGGTTCATCCGATTGAAACCAGAGGGAATTACCTTCGCTGCGTTGCCATGTCACAGGAGGTCTGGAAGCGTCCTCGCACTCAGGATAGCTAAGTGTCAGCAGGCTTCCTTCAGTACCAGAACGGAAAAGCAGCTTTGGCAAAGGCGACATTGCAGTGGAATCAATTGACAGGAGAATTTTATGCTTGCGCGCCACAGGCTGACCGACTGACAGACGCAGCTGCTGCGTCTGCTCATTACTATGGACCAGGAAGACGGCACCAAAGCGGCCTCCCTCTTCAGAGAATACTTGGTATCCGTCATGCTCTGTGTTGCGTGCGTGAGAGAGTAGAGACCATTGTCCTGCCTCCTTCTTCCACAAACGCGGGAATTGCCAGGTTGTCAAACCCTTGATGACAACGGGAATGAGATCTTTACCCCCCTTGAGCCAGAACTCAGCCTGGTTCTCTACGGCTTTGATGACCACGGGCAAATCCGACACCAACTCGCCCTGTGTGACCGCAGTCACGCAAGGTGAACCCTGTCCATACAAGCTTAATTCCTGACGAGGTGTCTCGGCGTCCTCTTGCGATCCATAGGGAAGCCAGTACCCGTCTATCTCAAACACGTCGCCAGTATTTAATGTCAAGCGTTTCGCATCAGGGACCAATAACAGGCGAGTATTGGGCGTTTTGTCGTGTGGTAAACGCCCTTGATACCTACCCCACTGCACCGTCGCCGCAGGGGTAATGTTACTGGGGCCAGAAAATGTCCTGATGATAACAGCATTCGATCCTCGTTGTTTTACAGAATCCCCGTACAACGCCAGATAGGCATTTTCTGAAGGCAATGAAAGCCCTTTCACAGGAAACGGCGCCTTTGAAGGGTCCAATTCGAGATCCGGTGTCCCGTTGGCCGCAAAACGCGTAAACCTTAAACTTTGAATGGCAGAGGTAATCTCCAGAAAACGAAAATTTGCCTGGGCATCCTCAATCACCAGGGGCTTCAACACCTCATATCGGGCCTTGAAAAAACTTCGCAGCTCATCCACCTGAGGTGTCTCCCAGATGTCCACAGACACTCTAATACTGCCATCAGTGGAAAGGTAATTCAATTGGATGTCAAACCAATTAGGACCCGTACTCCGGTACTGGGTGTTTTCGTATTTTAGATGCTGCCATTGCTGACCATCAAAAAAGGACAGAAAGCTGTGTCCGGCCAGATTATCGTGTTGGGGTTGTCCGCTCCAGAAGGCCGCCTGACTCATGGCCCTAAAATCGGCAATGGACACGCCGCCTATACCGGCAAACTTGAACGGCACATAACAGGTGGTTTCTGTGACACCTGTGGAACTATGAAAGTAATCCATCCATGCGCCCAGAGAGGACCAGTGCTTGGTCATGTGTCTGCCCCAGTTCTGGTAGAGATGCAGGGAAGTTAAAGTATGGCTTTCATTGGGTTCAAGATAGAGAGGGAAGAAGGTCTCGCTAAAGGGCGTGTCCTTGGGGTTGTAGAACTTTTCTTCCTTCTCCCCGGCAAAGTTCTTTGAGATCTGAACCACCACGGGCAAAACCTGTCCTTGTTTATCCAGGACCACGCCCCCCTCCACAATGGCCCCGCCCTTGGCAGATGCGTGGCAAATGTAGATCTTCCGCGGTACAGAATCGTTGGTCACCGTAAAGGTGGCCGTTTCATACTTGTTGGGTGTTTCATAGAACTCTTTCTGGAAACTTCCAGACGTATGGGTGCCCACCACATAACACCCCTTGCGCCTGTCATATCGAAACGGCACCTCTCCAACCAGGGTCTTAAAGGCCTCGTCTGGCAGGGGTGATTCTTCGCCAAAGAGAGGGATGTGGAAGGATTGCCTGGTCTTGTTCTCAAAAGGCAGACACGCCATATTTGTTGAGAGAAGCCCTTTGACCTGAAACGATTTGGCCTGGAAGTCCCCAGTGCCATGCCAGGTAATCTCTGCGAGGATCTTCTCCGGATAACAATACAGAGCCAGGTCACCTCTCAGTGGCGCAGCTTTTCCTTCTGCCGTGGCCAGGCCCAGATCCAACCAGTGCACTTCACAAAAATAGGGCCCTCGCCGATACAGATTGATTCTGGATTTCCCCTTGGCATATCGCGTGGAATAAACCACACCGGCTTCATCCTGCATTTCAAACCAGAGCCATGGCATCCCAGTGCTGCTGTCCGACAACAGATGCGGCTTGGTCAGTTGCCCTGTTAACTGGTACGAGTGCGCCAGGATCTGAAAGGCGGTGCGAGAGGCATCCGTGTAGTTTACTTCCAGGGAGGGACGCAAAGAAACCGGTTGATACTTAAAATCTTCCTGCCATAGACCAGTGTCCGTAACCTCAGGCGACACAGGACCGTATGTAGAAACGGCTCCGTTCAAAGATATGGCTACGGCTGTCACGACCAGTAGGACTATCCACGAATTTAGGCAACGATGCATACCGTCTCCAATTTAAGATCAATTCATCGGAACTATTATTCTCAATTTATCCTACCTCGCATGGTCACAAACAGCAAGCAACATAGCACTCAAAAATGAAAAAGCGACCTCCCCTGTAAGAAAGGTCGCATAGACAGTTCTCTGCATCAGGGCGCCAAACATTCTGGAGACATTTTCACTGAAAGCTGCATCGCGGAGCAGACTCCAATGTCATGAACACTGGCAAACACTTTGGAAAACCATAAAAAAAGCCCGGCATGGCCGGGCTTGGGTGTGTCTTTAAAATCGGAAAGTCCGCTTACTTCAAGGGCTTGAGGCCTGCGGCTTTCCTGATCTTTTTGACCATGTCGGTCTTTTCCCAGGTAAAGTTGTCCCCCTTGCGTCCAAAGTGTCCGCCATGAGCCGTGTCGGCAAAGATGGGACGCAGCAGGTCAAGGTGCTTGATCATACCATTTGGCGTCAAGGGGAAGAGTTGTTTGACAATCTCACTGATCAAGGACTCTGGTACCTTGGCGGTGTTTTCGGTGTCCACCAATACCGAGGTGGGTTCTGCCACACCAATAGCGTAGGACAACTGTACTTCACAGGCATCTGCCAGACCAGCAGCCACAATGTTTTTGGCAATATAACGGCCCATGTAGCTGGCTGTTCTGTCAACCTTGGAAGGATCCTTTCCGCTGAATGCCCCGCCACCATGACTACCGCGTCCACCGTACGTATCCACAATAATCTTACGTCCGGTCAGACCGCAATCACCCTTGGGGCCACCCACCACAAAACGACCTGTAGGATTGACGTGGAAAATAGTCTTCTTATCCACCAGTTTTTTGGGCAATGTCGGAAGAATCACATTTTCAAGGATCTCTTTTTTGATTGTTTTATGGTTTACATCATCCGTATGCTGGGTGGAGATGACCACAGTATGAATGCGTTTGGGTTTGTTATTCGCATACTCCACAGTCACCTGGCTCTTGCCGTCAGGCCTGAGCCAAGGCATCTTTTTACTCTGCCCCATCTTTTCCAGACGTGTGGTCAAGGCGTGTGCCAGGTGAACAGGCATGGGCATGAGTTCGGCTGTTTCGCGGGAAGCATAGCCAAACATGAGGCCCTGGTCACCAGCACCCTGCTCTTTGTGCAGACCTTTACCCGCAGTCACACCCTGCGAAATATCCGGGCTCTGTTTATCCAAAGTGACCATCACCGCACAGTTTTCATAATCAAAGCCGATATTCGGGTCTGTGTACCCAATCTTCTTGATGGTAGCACGAACAACGCTGGGGACATCTACCACCGCTGTGGTTGTGATTTCACCGGCCACCACAACCAGGCCTGTGGTTACGAGCGTTTCGCAAGCGACACGGCTCTTTGGATCCTGGGCCAACATCGCATCCAAAATCGCGTCAGAAATGCAATCCGACACCTTGTCCGGGTGTCCCATAGTCACTGATTCACTGGTAAAAAGGTAATGATCTACATCGCAGTGTTCGTTAACTCTACTTGCCACTTTACCCATAATTACATCCATCCTCAAATTTTTTGCTGTCCAGATATTCCGTAACTGAACAAAAACTCTTTATTCAGCGTGGTTTAAAGAGGGTATCATAGAGATTCTGAAGACCCAGTCAAGCGTAAAAAAGACCGGAAGAAATCCTGGTTTTGAAGTTTTCATTTTCAGAGATCCTGGTATGATGCTTTGTTTGGCAGGGTAAAGCCTTGCAAAATTCTAACCCAAACACAGGTCAAGACCATGATAGATCAGCCCAATACGAGTAAAGGCCTAGAAGCCAACCCCAGCGAAACCAGACGCTATCTGGTAAATATTGACACAATGACCACGCAGCAACTGTTTACTGATTGCCTCGTAGTCGGTAGTGGTATTGCGGGTCTCAGGACGGCTATTGAAGCGTCAAAGCACAGCAATGTCATTTTAGTGACAAAAAAACAGCTCAAGAACAGCAATACTTGGAACGCCCAAGGGGGCATTGCGTCAGTTCTGAAAAAAGTGGACAGTTTTGAGGCCCACGTGGCTGATACCCTCAAGGCCGGATGCGGCCTTTGCAACGAACAAGTCGTGGACAAGGTGGTTCACAATGGTCCCTCTCTCACCAGACAACTGGTGGAATGGGGCACGGCGTTTGATTGCGTTGATGGTGAGATTGACACCACCCTGGAAGGGGGACACAGCCAGCCACGTATCGCCCATGCCCATGGTGATGAAACGGGGCGCATCGTTGCTCAGGCCCTGATCAACAAGGTCAAAAAATGCCAGAATATTAAAATCCTGGAAAACTTCTATACGATTGACCTGCTCACAGACCAGGAGAATCGCTGTATGGGCCTGATCGGCCATGGTAAGGATCCCAGTGGTTACCAAATCATCTGGGCAGCCAACACAATCCTGGCCACGGGTGGCTTGGGCCAGCTCTACCGAGAAACCACCAATCCAGACGTAGCCACAGGTGATGGATTGGGCATGGCATACCGTGCAGGCGCCATATTGGCTGACATGGAAATGATCCAGTTCCATCCCACAACCCTGTATATTGCCGGAGCATCCAGGGCTCTGATTACAGAGACCCTGAGAGGCGAAGGCGCTCATCTGGTGGATTGTAATGGCAGCCGCTTTATGGCACAATATAACCCGGCCGGAGAACTGGCCCCCCGTGACGTGGTCAGCCGAGCGATTCTGGCTCAGATGCGAAAGACAGAATCCACCCATGTATTTCTGGATATCCGACACTTTGACAAGGTCCATTTCAAAAAACGTTTCCCCCTGATCAGTGAAATCTGCGAAAACTTCGATATTGATACCAGTAAAGATCTCATTCCTGTTAGACCAAGTGCCCATTACATGCTGGGAGGTGTCAAGACAGACCTTAAGGGCAGGACATCTGTTAAGAATCTCCTTGCCTGTGGAGAAGTGGCCGCCACTGGCCTACACGGCGCCAATCGCTTGGGCAGCAACTCGTTGCTTGAAGGCCTGGTTTTCGGTTCCACCTGCGGCCAGACAGTTGAAAAATCCGACAGACAGGATATTGCCTCTCTGCATCACCCCGTGATTCAATACACAGTACCAGCCTCCGGTCGAACACGTCTAGACACAATAGACGTGCGCAATGCTCTGAGAGCCTTGATGTGGCGAAACGTGGGGATCACACGTACCGAACGCCCTTTGACTGAAGCCAAGGAAATAATCAGCTTTTGGCAGCGTTATGTCATGGACAAGGCTTTTGAAAGTCCCGCCGGATGGGAATGCCAAAACATGCTCACAGTTTCGATGCTCATGGCACATGCCGCAGGCCTGCGCCATGAAAGCCGTGGTGTGCATTATCGTATGGACT
>CAZBTJ010000232.1:0-6101 GCA_964494325.1 uncultured Pirellulales bacterium | reverse complement strand
GGTTTCGGAATGGAAGTTGGTTTTGATGTCATTTATTGAGTTTTTATTAGCCACATCACCTGTCGGACAGTTTAACCAACATATCCACAGATGGCACCACACGCACCGGGCCCAACAGACCGGCTGGTTGCACTTGCCATGTACCGGGTGTACCCCTGTATCCGTCAAAGGTGATATTGGTGCGAGTAAACTTCTTTTCTGCGGGGACACCCTGGTCGCCTGCCAGACGATTAATCCACTGGTTCATGACCTCAATCTTCAAGGCATTAACACCGGACTTGACCAGCGAAGTCACATCCACCCTGAACGGCAGTTTCCAAAGAACACCGGCTGATTGACCATTGACGAACAGCTCGGCCACATCACGCACATCACCCAGATCCAGAGTCACATGTCGTCCAGAAGCAAGCCAATCGGCAGGCACATTGAACGTCTTGGAATAGAACCCGGCACCTGAATAGTACTTTATACCCTCATTGGGGTGGTCGGTCCATGACATGAGCTTGGGCAGTGTCACTTCTGCGGGCGCACCCCATGCAGGGTCAAAGGCCACTGTCCATTCACCTGCCAATGTCTGCGGTTCAGGCAAATGATCCACCGTGACCTCTTTCGTTCGGCCCTTGCTGCCGGTCACAGTGTATGTACCGTTCTGAAAGCACTCGATCGCCTCAGTCTCAATACGGCCCGATGCTGTCCCTTCTTCAAACACCACAAATACCGAGGCACCCGACGCCAGGTCAAGGTGCACACGGGTCCCATGGTCCAGGGTCTTGTACAGATACGCCGGTTTCATTCGGCCATCGCCTGGATCCCAAAGCTGCGGCGTCCGACCCCTAACACGGAATTCACAATCGGCGTTCACAGGCAGCCCTGATTTGTTCCTCACAAAATAGATGTCTGCGTCGTTTGTCTGTCTGTGAATGTAATCCAGATCGGCTGCATGTTTTTCGTTGTGGCAAGAGAAGTCCGGCCCGATGGATGCTTGCGCAAGCCATTGGTCTGCGTTCAACCCCCAGACCACGTGACCCTTGCCGTAACGATTCTGCGTGACAGTCGTTCCATTACAGTCCCCCCACATCCTGTTGGCCAATGCACGCAATGTCCTGGTCCGCGATTCATGATCCTGCAGGCTTGGCACATCCAATGGCTTGGGACCGATGAGGGTTGCCCCCCCGGAGACCAGTTTTTCCAGCTTGAAAAGTACGTCCAATGGCATGTCACGCTGGTCAGGCAGGACCAGCACGCCATACGACATGCCATCAGGAAAGACGATTCGACCGTCCTTCACAGACATCCGGTTCAGAATCACGTCCGAGTTTACCACATCGTAGTCGTAGCCCCTTCCCAGACCCTCAAGCACAGGCTTTGTCGGAACACTGGCAAATAACGGCCAGAAATTGGGCGCCTGATCACCATAGTAATACGCCACGTCCGCCACGAACTGTCCCTGCTGCAGCATGTGGCAGCAGCGAGCCAGGTAATCCATGAACGGCCTTGCCTTAGACCACCACACCACCTGCGGATTCATATCCACACCCGCGTGATAGGTACGCCCTGGATAACCGACCTCCTTGGGTGAATGCGAATAGCCATGATACGTGATGCGGTTAAGTCCCTCGCAAAATGCCCTGTCCACCAACCGTTTACGAGTAAAGGGACTGTCCTTCCAGCGACGCCAGGTGGTCCATGATTCGGCATCCACAAGGGCCTTGCCATAGATATGCGAAGCAGAGGCGATCTCCTTGATCAAAAAGATATCCCGAGGGCTCTGGATCCAGAATTCACCGCGTGGTATACCCACATTGCCCAATGCCTTGAGCGCGTCAACCGGACAGGTATTCCAGATGGGCGGCCCGGGCCCGCCTGCTTCACCAGCCAGTATCAGGCCGTAGTCTTCGCAGACTTCGCTTCCCGTGGTATAGTGACTGAATATCAAAAGGTCGCTGATCGTCTTTTTGTAGTCATATTCAAAACGCGCACTGGTTTTCTTGTCTTTGATGGTCCAACCTGACAGGGCCGGTAGCCAGGCCACAGGATCATACCCGTGATATTGCTTGAACCAGTCAGGGAATTTTGGTGTCCACTGAATGCCCTCGTGCAGTTCCATGCTGTCGACTTCAAGATATTTCAAGGGGCAGTCTGGATCGCCGCCTTCTTTTAGCCCAAGTTTGTGGATGATGTATTCAAAGTGAAACCGCGTGGCCGCCGGATCCAGGAAATCGATGAACGGCCCCTTGGAATTCGGGCTGGCAGCGATCAACTCCTGACCATTGTTGCTGCACACATATCGCACAACCTGCCAATCGCCAGCAGGTGCCTTCCATTTCAATTCGCCATCCTTCAGCTTGTCAGAAAGATTGACCACATCTGACAAATCAGAAATCACCTTGTCCTCTGACACAGGCCAGGCCAACACAGCCACCTCAAGAGTCCACTTGGGCAAGCCGTCTGCGCCCTTGGGACAGCGACGGGGCACGTCAGGAAAGGGTAGTTTCTTCGTGATCCGGCCGGGACCGCTGACCACAACATTGGAATAGAAAAGATTCTTGCTCGCCATTTTGGGAGGCACCCACGGACCACCAGCATTCCAGCCGCTGGAGGTAATCAATCCCAACTCCAGGCCCAACCGCTTGGCCTCTTTCATGGAGTGATGCATGGCAGCGACCGATTCTGGCCCCATAAAGGGCGGGCCAGCAGGGACAAATCCGTTGGGATTTTTCATCGCCTCTGTATCCCACATCTCCAGACCGCCCAGCCCCTTGGCCTTGGCCTCCTCCAGATCACGCGTCAAACCTTCATGCGTGACTGCGCCATTCAGCCAGTTCCAATAGGCCCTCGGCCGAGCTTGAGGGCCCGGATCCTTGAAACCCTCTTCCAGGTCAGTGCCAGAAACGTTGGAAAATGTTGTAAAAAAAGAGAAAACGAAAACGAATGCTATCACGTGTCTTGCCATGTCTGTTTCCTTTGGTGACTCGAAATCATTTCAAGGTAAATTACAGTCAGGTCACTCGGCTACAAACCGATACGTCCCCGCTCCAATCCGGAAGTTCTCGCGTCCCTTTGTGATCCCTGCAGCCTCAACCTCGGAGAGACTTGTCGCACTCTTCCCATCGACTGTCACGGTCTGCCCTGCCTGCACGGGCACCTTCACCGTGGCTGTCACGTTTGGAGGCACGGTCACGGTCAACTCAAACCGTTGTCCTTTTCGTGCCCACTCGCTCCGGATCAAACCGCGCACTGACCTGTACTGGGCTTTCACCCAGTTGATCGGTTCGTGGTCAGGATTCGAAACCGGTGGATGTGGTGCTATAACGATCTCACGATACCCCGGCCCCACTGTGTCAATCCCAGCGAGATACCGGAACATCCATTCACACACGGCGCCAAAGGAATAGTGACTGAATGAATTCATGCTCACACTGGCAAATCCCTCACCCCGCGTAAAACTGTTCCAGCGTTCCCAGATCGAAGTGGCACCATTTTCCACCTCATACCCCCAGGATGGGAACTTCCGGTTCTGCAACAACGCAACAGCCAGATCGTTCTGTCCGTTGTCCGACAACGCCGGCAGCAACGGCTGTGTCCCCAGGAATCCGGTGCGCATGCACCCGTCGTTCTTCTGAATCATGTGTGCCAACCGAGCTGCACAGGCAGACTGCAAATCCTCCGACACCAAGCCAACCTTTAACGCCAACGCGTATGCGGTCTGTGTTGCAACCTTGAGTGTCCCGTCTGCATTGACATATTTGCCCTGAAACGCAATCTTGATCCTGTCAAAGAGCCCACGATACGTTTCCGCATCGGCCTCTTCACTAATGGCCGCGGCCATGCGAGACATCAGATCAACGCTATACGCAAAATAGACCGTGTCAATGTAGTCGATCGGCGTCTTTTCCTCCACCGACAGCCAGTCCCCCCAGGTGTTCCCCACTGTCACCCCAAGAAAGTCCGGGCTGTTGCTCTGACGAAACTCGATAAAGCGTTTCATGGACGCATAGTGTTTCCGGATCACGCGTAAATCACCATAGGCATGATAGATTGTAAACGGACAAATCACGCCAGCATCCATCCACGCCGTGCCAAACCCCTGCTTTGGCTTGCCATGCATCATCGGATACGGTGCGTAATCGGGGTAGGCCCCATTCGGCAACTGCGATTCCTCCAGTTCACAGAGCCACTTGGTGAAAAACGCCGCCACATCCGCATTGAGCGTGGCCGTGCGCACATAGATCTGTGCGTCTCCAGTCCACCCAAAACGCTCGTCACGCTGGGGACAGTCTGTGGGAAGCTCAAAGAAGTTCGCTCGCTGTGTCCACGTGACATTACTAAACAACTGGTTGACCATCGGGTCCGAACATTCAAACCGGCTGACCATGGGCGTGTCCGAATGCCGGACAATCCCCGTCAACGTCTCCAGAGTCGGTGTCTCGGTCAACCCCGTGACCTCCACAAACTGGAATCCGTGATAGGTAAACTTTGGCGTCCAGCTCTCGTAGTCCCCATTGCCGCGAAGGATATAGGAATCCGTGGCCTTGGCCCGGCGCAGATTCTCCGTCATCAGGCGTCCGTCAAGATGCAGCATTTCACCATACCGCAACTGAACGCGCGTCCCGGCGGGACCGCGTACCTTCAACCGTACCACACCTGAAAAATTTTGACCCAGATCGAAAATCCAGACACCCTTGGTATGCTCGGTCAACTTGACCGCCTTCAATGCCTGAGTGGTGCGAACAGGGACACTTGGGTAAGCCTGCATCTTCGGCGGCTTTGCAAAGCCCAGATCAACATCACGCTGTCCCCCCTTGTCATGGAACACTGCTTTGCGCCTGGGATTGTCCTTGGCAGGAATGGCCTTTGTCCATGTGTCATCGTCAAATCCGGTCCGATCCCACGCCCCCAGCTCCAGACGCGCATCATAGTCTTCCCCCATCAACATATCCGTGCCCGTGATCGCACCGGTGGCCGTCTTCCAGGTACCATCCGTCAAAATCATCTCAGAGGAACCGTCCGTATAGGTCACCTCCAACTGCACCAGCAATGCCGGTGTCGTGCCATAGATATAACGACCGCACTTGTTCGGTCCATAGCCCACCAACAGCCCGTAGCCCAGATAGCCACTATACCAGCCATCAGCCACGGTGGCTGCCATTACGTTGGCACCCGACTGGACCATTGCCGTGACATCATAGGTATTGTAGTAGACACGCCGCTTGTAATCCGACCAACCCGGTGTGAACAGCTGGTCAGTCACGACCTCTCCATTGATGCGCAGCTCGTAGATCCCCAAGGCAGAGGCATAAACCATGGCCTTGCTCACCTTCTTTTTGGACGTGAATCCCTTGCGATAATGCCGGGCCGGATGTACCTCCACCTGTTTAGCAGAGATTGCCAGCTTGCGGTCATCCTTGAAGCTAATCCAAGTTGCCTCCCAGTCGACAGGGTTCAGCAATCCCAGGGTCCAACACGCCACATCAGACCATGCTGAGACTTTTCCTTCTCTGTCCCACACACGGACCTTCCAAAAACACGCTGCACGCGACTCAAGTCTCTTGCCCGCATACTCAACATTCACCGTGTCGTCGCTGGCAACTTTCTTTGTGTCCCACAGGTCACCCTGGCCTGCAGCCAGCAGCTTGCGATTCGAAGCCACCAGTATCTGGTAACCCGTCTGGCTCTCGCCACGAACATCAGAATCGAGCATCCAACTCAGGCGTGGCTTCACCGTGTCGATGCCCAATGGGTTATCCAGATACTCGCAACGTAATGAATCGACAGTCATGGCAAAAGCACCTGTACAGGTGGCACAAAATAATAGCAGTCCAATTATCTTCTTCAAGAGTCACTCCTTCGGTTTTTATTTGTCATGACACAGGACTTTTGAAAAAAGCCCTGTGGTGTATAGTTTTCAGTGTTCAGTTTTTGGAAAAATGCGTTTTTCATACTGTATACTGCCATCTAGAAACTGAAAACTTGAAGTTTGCAAAACTTCAGATTATACTCTGAATCCATGGTTCCTGCAGACAGGGATCTATTCCGCTGCCATGAGTTTGACCGGGCCGATTAATCCGGCAGAGACCACGCCACGCGTGGGTCTGGTCCAG
>CAZBTJ010000231.1:0-6408 GCA_964494325.1 uncultured Pirellulales bacterium | reverse complement strand
TGGTATAGCAAGTCAAATGGCGATGGCAAGGCTAAATGTTAACAATTACGGCATGCCCCCTGCTCTCTAAACGCGCGCACTTTAGCCAGATTCAATATCTGGATATCGCGCAGGTGCCCCTTGTTCATCGCTCAAAAACGGGGCTTTGAGGAGTTGGAGGGGTAGTTGGAGGGGTCGGTCCCAGTATTTAAGTGTAACATCGAGTTCCATAGCCAAAATACTGCAATACTGGGACCGACCCCAATCCTGGTCTTACAAATATGCTTGTACGCCCCCAAAACGCTTGTCAAGATAAGTTCAATAGATATACTAAATTTTAGTAGGTGATATTGGCGTGAAAACATATAATATCATGTTCGCACTCCGCTACGGCGAACATGCGGATTGGCGGAGAGAAAGAGAGAGCACTAATGGGAACAGTTTTTAGAAAACGAATGATACAAGCTCTCCAATGCCTTAGCAGGGCCGAGATCTTTGTAGCTGAGTTAGTGGGTCGGGGACTGGTTACTGCCGCGGGAGTTGCCTTATTCTTTTGGGGCGCTAATGGAGACCATAAGTACTATAAGGGAGCCGGGAGCCCCGGTTTTGGCGTCGAGGGGGAGCAAGATTCTGCAGGGGTATTCATGCTACTTGGTCTAATTGTCATTTTTTTGGGCGTATCATCACTTGCTGCCTTTGTCTGGAGACTGGCCAAAAAACGGCATTCGGATGCGGAGAACAAGCAATAGCAGGAAATCCCACGATGTGCTCCCGATGCCAAAGGCGTCGATAGGCATGGCATGTGTACCTGAAGATGGCACGCCCACGTTTGGAAACTGCAAAAGGGGGCAAGTTGTTATTCGTATAATCGGTGAGAAATAAACAGAACCAAGGAGTCGAGCGTACCCGCTGACGCGGTCCGCTCACTCCTGTCGTTATCGCAACGGCGTGCCATTTTAACCCTTCACACCTTTGTACCTTCATCTCTCACCGCTCGGCCCCTGATCAATGAATTCTAAATCCATTGGTGAAAGGAATCGAACCACTTGCCCGTGGTAACTCATTCCCTGATCAATGAATTGTAAATTCATTGTTGAAAGGAATTGAACCATGAAGAAGCTCATATCTTACATCTTTCATCTTACATCTTGCTCTCCCTCATTCCCGATGCTAAACGCGCGCACTTTAGCCAGATTCAATATCTGAATATCGCGCAGGTGCCCCTTGTTCTTCGCTCAAAAACGGGGCTTTGGGCCGTGGTTCTGCGTTAATTGCTCGAATCCAATATCTGGATATCATGCAATATTGCGTGATATCATCGGATTTGCCTGGATATCGATCAATATTGCGTTTATTGTCAGTTTCAATAAATTGGATAGCTCGCAAGGCACCTTGCTTTATGAGTCAAAAAGGCACATTATTTCATAAAAAGTGCGTAAAAAGGTCGATCTAATAATTATGATAGCGCGCAATATTGCGCGATAATCAATGTTAGGAGAACCAAGCTGATGAAGAAGACAATTGGGGTCACTATTAGTGTCATCGTTGTAGTGGCTCTCTCGCTTGTGATAATTCCTACCACACTCGATAAAACCCACTGGCAACAGGCCACCGACGCCAACACCGTCCCGAGATTCGAGCTGTACGTTCAACTTCACAGCGAGGGCAAGCATGTGGCTGAGGCCAGGGAGAACATCGAGTCGCTGCACTGGCAAGAAGCCATCGACGCTAACACCCGCCAAGGATTCTGGCGATATCTCCAACTTCACGGTGAGGGTAAGCATGTGGCTGAGGCCAGGGAGAACATCGAGTCGCTGAACTGGCAAGAAGCCATCGACGCTAACACCATCCCAGAATTCGAGCGGTACGTCCGAATTTTCGGTGCAGGCAAGCACGTTGTCGAGGCCAAAGAGAACATCGAGTCGCTGCACTGGCAAGAGGCCACCGACGCCAACACCGTCCCGAGATTCGAGCAGTACGTTCAACTTCACAGCGAGGGCAAGCACGTTGTCGAGGCCAAAGAGAACATCGAGTCGCTGCCCTGGCGGGAAGCCATTGCCGCCAACACAATAAGGTCTTATCAGAACTACATCTCGACCCATCCTCAAGGTAGATTCACACAACAGGCGGCGACAAAGACTTTTGCTCTCGGTAGCGATGAGGCGCTGTATGAGGCAGCACTCCGAGTTGGTACCGAAGCTTCGCTAAAGCAGTTTCTCTCAGATTTCCCTGGACACCAAAAGGAAGCCAATGCTCAGCAAGTAATCAAATACATCACCGAAGGCCTGGATATCTTCGACCTTCTTAGGGAGACTAAGATTGAGATTGAGACTCAAGGATCTGGCCTTGAGAGCGTCAGTATACGTCTCCGTAAGCTTGTGCCATACCCAATTACAGTGCGCGTTCCTGTAGGAAGCTACTTCGTCTCGGCAAGGCCGTCTACGCAAAATATGATCGCTACAGCGGAAAGTAGAGTCCGACTCACCAGCGATGACTGGCGAGATATCTTAGTATCTGCTGCGTGTGCTAATGCAGACAGAAATGTTCCTCGTAGTAGTACAAAGTTTGATATTAGATTATCCCCACCATCAGAAGATTTAAAGAGACTTATTGTTATTATTGGGAAAAGCAATGTCGGTAAAGTTATAAAACAGGTAGCCGTATGGATTGTAACGGATAATATTTCCAGAGCCAAGCTAGATTCACGATATCGCCTGCCAGGCGATCGCTATGCAGCTTCTAGTGAAGCTGTAATAAAGGCAATGCAGATAGTCGAAGAAGCAGGTATCGATATAAGTCGAAAGGCTATATCAAGAGTATCGGCAATTAGAGCATTATCGAGCAAAGATAAAATGGTGCTTGATTATGCATTAAAACTATTGGGAATAAAGATTGAGGACAGAATAGAACTACTTACAAAAGATTTGAAAAACAGAGATTGGACGATTCGTCGCGCCGCAGCAAGGGTGATAGGTGAAACAAAAGATGCTCAGGCAGTTGATTCATTAATCGATGCTTTGGCACGTGAATCTGACAAAACAAAATCTTATATGCTTTATCAGGGTATGAGGTTAGAAACCATTCAAACTCAAGAAAATAAAGAGCATGAAGCGGTATCGCTTGCCATAGCACGGGCGTTACATAAGAAAGTTGAGCCGTTAATTATTGCTTTACAGGATACTTCGTCAGGAGTTAGAGAGGATGCAGCAGGAGCGCTGGGTCAAATACAAGATAGACGAGCTATAAAACCTCTGATTGATGTTTTGAACGATATAGATAAATCAGTACAACAGTCTGCAGCATATGCACTTAAGACAATTACCGGAGAAGATTTTGGTTTGCACCATACAGAATGGAATGCTTGGTGGAAGCAAAATAAGGAAACTCTTCTAGCCAGATAACATCTGGCTAGAAGTGGACGGCCTTTGCCACAGCATGGCCTGCCTCTACCCTAGTGTCGGAGGCTATTGGGGTCGACCTGACTAAGTTAGTTCCTTACATGGCGTTACATCAGATGTTACTCCGATTTGGGGGTTTAGAGCTATGTTTTTGACCCCGAAATGGGCCGTTTAAGAAAACCATTCCAAGAGCTAATCGATCTTTTATCCCTTGGTAGGTTCCCCTGAACAATGAATTCTTAATCCACTGTTAAAAGAATCGAACCATGAAGAAACTCACATCCTACATCTTCCCGAAAATCTACATATCCCCTTGAAATTCAGGGACATTTCTTGTATAGTAAGGAGGAATTTGTTTTGAAGGCGAAACTTATTTCTTTTATATCGATGCAGTTATCATAAGCAACATACTTTTATCCGTTTCTCCCTTCATGCTTCCTCTGGGGCATGCTATGCGAAAAAACACGCGATGTTGGCGAGATCAAATCCAGCAGTGAATAACGAACAATGTGTTACTGAGAAGAACAAAGAAGCCAGAGAGTGAGACGAAAAATGAAGATCAAGGGGATTATGAGTAATAAAATGTACTATGCTATTGTCTTAATCTCTGTGGTTTTGGCTAGTTGTCCCGCTTGGGCTGGGACGGTGATCTATGTGGACGACGACGCGCCATTCGGTGGAGATGGTTCTTCCTGGGATACGGCGTATCGTTTTTTGCAGGATGGGCTTAGTTCTGCTGTTACAGGAGCTGGCAACCTTGAAATTCGAGTTGCTCAAGGGGGGTATAAACCAGACGAAGGAGCAAATAAAACACCAGGTGATCGGAGGGCTTCGTTTGAATTGGGCAGTGGCCTGGTTCTCAATGGTGGCTATGCAGGTTTGGGCATGCCTAATCCGAACACGCGGGACATCACATTGTACGAGACCATTCTTAGTGGTGATCTGATGGGTGATGATGCAGATGTCAATGATCCGTGTGACCTAGAGAATGATCTGAGCCGTGCGGAGAACAGCTACCATGTAGTTCATATTGAGGATGGTGATATTACGACCTTGCTGGAAGGTGTTACAGTGACCGGAGGTTATGCATGGACAATTGGAGGTCCGGGCAGAGGCGCGTCTTGGAAAAAATACAGCGGGGGCGGACTTCTTTGCCTTTCCAGTGAGGATCCTATTATTGCCAAGTGTACGTTTCTTGTCAATTTTGCTGAGAGGGGTGGAGGTATGTACAACTCTTCAAACGCGAAAATAATCGAATGTACATTTACAATGAATGCTGCCAGTGTTGTTGGAGGTGAGGGCGGAGGCATGTTCAGCGGTGGTAAACCTGTCATTGAGAAGTGCAGGTTTATTAGAAATAGAGCCAGTGGCGGTGGAGGCATAAGTGACCACCATGCAGAGTCTACTCTAAATAATTGCAGCTTTGTTGAGAATTCAGCAAGCGCAGGAGGTGGCATATTAGTAATGGGCGGTAAAGCAGTATTCAGTGGCTGCATTTTTAAGAGGAATCTAGCCCAAGGTGGGGGGGGGATGCGAATTTCTGTTGACGAGGATTCGTTGTTAATCAATTGTCTATTTGAGGCAAACCTAGCACAAGACAAGGGTGGGGCCATTGAGAATCATGTTTCCAGAGATTTGTTAATCAAAAATTGTACCTTTGTACAAAATTCAGCATTGCGGGGAAGCGCCTTCTTCCATGACGAAAGGTCACGTAATACTTGTTTGGATTCTTGCATCCTGTGGGACCAAGACCGAGTGATCTGGATGGCTGATAGATCGTCAATTACCGTGGCATATAGCAATGTGCAAGGTGGCTGGGTGGGTATTGGTAATATTGACAAAGATCCCATCTTTGCCGACCCGAACAACGGCGACTATCATCTCAAGAGTCAGGGTGGGCGCTGGGATCCCAATTATGAGACCTGGATTGCTGATGAGGTGACCAGCCCATGCATCAATGCAGGTGATCCGAACAGCCCGATTATGTACGAACCATTCCCTACTGGCGGCGTAATCAACATGGGTGCATATGGTGGCACGGTCAAGGCAAGCAAGAGCTACTTTGGTGAGCCGGTGTGTGAGACAATTGTAGCTGGTGATATCAATGGTGATGGTAAGGTGGATTTTGAAGACCTGGCGATTTTGATGAGCCATTGGACGGAGTAGGGGCAAAGCGGAGAAAGGCAAGAGGTTAACCACAGAAGACACCGAAATACACAGAAAAAGACAAGCATTCTAAGGGCCAGAGTACCAGGATAAAATCAAGAGGAAAATAAAAAATAATTTAAGACAAGGGATTCTCTGCTCTCGCCTGTGAGCGAGATTTATACTGCTCCATGTGAGGTATGTTCCGCTGGTGCAAATAAGATTGAGGTGCGGAGTAGCCGGTGGCGAGACCTGTCCATGAAGGCCCGACTGTGGCAGTCTGGTTTACAGGATCATTAGGATCAATGTGCCGTCCTAAGATCAAAGTACCTTTGAGCCATCATTAAGGTCGGGCGAACAGGTCAAGGCATTCTGACCCAAGCCGTCCCGGACATTCTCGAAAAACGAGACGCCATGCGGCACCCTGACTTGTGCCATCCTGTCCGCCGCGACCTCAATAGTAATGAACCGTTTGAAAGCATACTCACCGGTTTTAAATGATTAACTCCGTGACTATATCTTGAGCGTTATACCGTAGATGCTCTGCACCATGTCACGCCATTGGCCAAGAGGATTTTCAGAGTCAAAGGCCACGTAATGTGCATCGTACTTTTTCCATTTTCCGAGTAAGTAAGGCCATATCATTTGATAGTACTTTCCGCGTGCCTCGGATGGTACGCCCACACGCAACTCGGGAGGTAAGTAAATATGACTGAAACGCATCATATGCATAGCCATCCGTAGGTAACGTCGAGCGATACCAAAATTGGCGTGCTGTCCGTTTGCCCCTCTACGTTTGTGATCGGCCATCAGATCCTAGAAAAAAAGGTCTTGTATCTAGTTATCGCCATGAATTCTAGACGGTTTACTCGGTAGGGCAGTGGGC
>CAZBTJ010000230.1:0-6423 GCA_964494325.1 uncultured Pirellulales bacterium | reverse complement strand
GGCTGAGGGATGAAACCTGAAAGCTGAGTAGTGAAGAAGGAGGCCGAAGGGGTTTGGCGTTTGAAAGGGTCAACGAACGTTTATGTAAACGAACGAATGCCAAATCAAAACAATGGAGCGTAGCGACTTCCGCCATTGGACATTGGACATTCCTTGTTGGATATTGGATATTCAGTCTTTTCTTTGATTTCGGTGATCCAATTCTGGATCTTCTCACGCTCACGTGGGAATTGATCAAAATCCTTATGGCTCTGACAGTCGCGCAAGAAGTTCTCGTAGGCATCTATGGCCTTGGCATTTTGCCCTTGTTCCATGTAGACTCGGCCCAGAAAGTAGTAAAGATCGCCATGGGTGAAATGTGCAATACCCGTATCAACAGCCTTCTCGTAGGCCTCAATCTCTTGCTGGGGTTGACCGAGTTTTCGATAGCATAATCCGATCATAATATGGGCATAGGCCACACGGTCGTCCTGTTTGGGATAGGGGTAGGTGTCACAAATTTCCTGATACAGCAAAAGGGCCTGCTCACAGGTCTCTTTCTGTTGAAACAGCGGCTTCGCTTGGTGGAAAAGATCTATGAATTCACGGACGACTTCTTCATCGGCTCCTTCAGGCACTTGAATACCTTCATCAGGATCCTCCTCATTGTCTTCAATGTGGGTGTCCTTGGGCAAGGCAAAGGTTCCTGGGGGAATCTCCTGGTTGTACTCTATCAGCGTCGTTTCCACACAAGGCTCATCCGTTGGGGCTTCGGAACCGAATAGCTTGGCCTCGGTAATGAGTTTGGATTCAGGATCGATCAGCATTCGATACACCATGTTGGTAGGTATATAACGGCATGACACGGTGATGTGTTCCTGGCCTGTATCGGGATCCGTTGTGATACTTTGCTTCCAGTCAGTGGCAACCTGCCTTAGCATCTTGAGCATCTTGCTGGTAAACCAGGGACTCAAGGTGGCCAAATCGTAGAAGTACTTAAAGTCCCTTATCTCAGATCCCACCTTGATTTTGGCAATACCCTCTTCTGGGCAACACTCATAGGCAAGATCTCCTTCCAGAACATAGATTCGCTCACGGCACTTAAAGTACAAACGAAGGGATTCAGTCCCTTTATCGGGAGCCTGCATCCATAGATCGAATGGCATGAGCTCATAGTCTCTACCGTACAACAGCGTGCCTTGGATGTGAATGGTTTGAACCTCTTCTAAGGCCGTGAGTACGTGTTCCAGGGCCCAGACTTTCTGAGTACCCAATTGTAAAAGGCCTCCAACAGTTAACAGGCCTATGATGACCACAACGGCAGTCTTAAAACGATAATCGTGTGTTAACATGGTCCATCTCCCAATCGTATTGATAGTTTGGTGTTTTCTTTGATACTCAGCTAGCAGGCTATTGAGCACCTGGTGATCCCGAGTGGGATTGATCGAATACTCGGGGCCTCTAACATCGATTTCCATTTGGTTCTTTTGTTTTTTATTCATGGCTTAGCCTTGCCATTTAAGAGATGTCGTAATTTAGCCAGGCCGTAACGGTAACGACTCTGAACCGTATTAATGGAGAGGTCCTCTAACCGGGCAATCTCTCGAAATCGAAGGCCGCCACGCACATGCAGCGTAATAACCCAGCGTTGCTCCTCGGGTAACTGAGCCAGGGCACGATTGATACGGTCAATGGCCTCATTGTGCAGCACCCAGTGGTCCGGTCGATCAGGATTCTCAGGCAGACGTTCAACTTCCGGATGCAGGGGCGGTTTCGACATTCGCTGCAGATCCTTGATACGGTTAATCAAACACCGCACCAGATAACCCCGCAGATTTCCATCGACACGCAGGGACTCGACAGCCTGGATTAGAGAAACAAACACATCCTGGACCACGTCCTCTGCCTGCGCGCTGTTGGGCAGAAGGCCGTGGGCTATCTTGAGCAGGTATCGCTTATACTTGTCATAGACACGTACCAGCGCCTGCTGACGCCCGGTTTTCAATTGCCAAATTAATCGACGATCTTCAAACATAGGATCCTGTAAAACAATAGGTGAATGATCATTCGACTATTAATTACTCTGTTGAGGGTAATTTAGTCTAAGGAAAAGAAAAAAATTGGGCGTTTGGCTCAAGAATTACATCTGGTGGCAGTCAAAGGGCACTAAGGGGGCCTAAGGGGGTACCAGCCCTGGCCATAGTACTTAACGTTTGACGGGGTGTTTGACATGGCGGTTTCGGGGTGTTACTATTCAGGTTATGGCACGTCCATTACGTATAGACTATGAAGGTGCAGTTTACCATGTTACGATTCGTGGGAATCAGCGGGGGGATATCTTTAGGGGCAAAATCAGGGCCAACCCCTAAGGAGTAAGTTCCTGGGAACATCCGCAGCCACGTCTCAAGTATTAATTATTGGCGCAGGTTCCCTCCCGATATATCCCTTCTAGCCATGCTTTCGATACCAGCCAATCCGTACGAAAGGTGCTACCGCCTCGCATTCATCCGGGACACCTCGCGAGATGCTTCCAAGTATGAAGGTTGAAGTAATGAGCCGCTGCCCGGACTAGATAAATCAAACGCCTTGCAACCAGCCACCAACTAACAACCAGAAACCAACAACCAAGATCCCTGAATGGATCGTCCCATCCGTCAATTTCCCTCGAAGGGGTTTGGCGTTTGAAGGGTCAACGAATGTTTACGCAAACGAACGAATGCCAAATTAAAACAATGGAGCGAAGCGACAGGACATTGGACATTCCTTGTTGGATATTGGATATTCAGTCTTTTCATGGGCCTCTAAGGGGTAGACATCAAATTACAAATTAGCGAGGGCAAGGAGGCCGAAGGGGCTTTGTATATTGTGGTCGAAGGGTACTGCCAGGTTTTGTATCTTGCATGTCACAACCTTTGCGTCGCTCAGCCCTTTATTCCAGCATTAAAGGTTCTCATAACCAGCAGCACCAATTAATGCAGATTTCTTCATATTTTAACTAAGGAGTCCCCGGAGTTTAGCATTGAGGCGAGATCCTGACCCCTTGATCTTGAAATAGAAATCCTGCTGATTCAAGTTCAAATGACCTGAGATACAATTATACAGGAAGCACCAGGAATACTCACCCCAATTTATGGCTGGTTTTGCCGCGACAGTCATGGGTTGTTGTATCGGGTAAAGCTGACATTAGTATTGTAGCAATGTCAAAAAAATGTGAAACTTAATGAACCGATTGACCTTTCGTAAGACTAAGAGGGTAAATGAAGGATAATCTCTTACATGTTGAAGACCAACTGCTTGTCATGGCTGCCAGGGACGGGGATGTGGAGGCCTTGGAAAAGTTGGTTGGCCGATGGCAGAAGAAGCTCTGGCGATATGTCTATAGGCGGACGTCCGACAGCCAGGCGACCTGGGACATTACGCAGCAATGCTGGCTTGAGATAATAAAAGGAATCAGAAAATTAAATGACCCCGCATGTTTTAAAGCATGGGCGTATAGAATTGCCACCAATAAGCTAATCGACTGGTTGAAAGACAAACACAAAGAGCACCCTGTAAGACCCAATTCTATCGATGTTGATGGTCACCAGAACGACAATGACCTTAGCGTAAAAGAGCTACTTCATAAACTGAAGAATGAGAGCAGGACAGTTTTGAGTCTGTATTATTTTGAAGAACTGAGTGTGACTGAAATCAGTATTGCCCTGAGAGTCAAACCTGGCACCGTGAAGTCACGACTGTTCACGGCAAGAGAAGAATTGAAAGAACTATGGGACAAATACTTTGGCGACTAATTATTGAGGTCATATAAAATGGATAGAGAACAATTGAAACACATCATTGACAGTCCGCTTGAATACGATGAAACAAAAGAAGATTCACTATTGTCGATGACCGGGCAATTGTACAGTGCACAAATGCTGCCAAGCATGCTTGTTCACCTTGTGTATTCTTTGCCGTTTATTGCAGGGGCGATCTACTGTGGAATAAGATTCTTCAAAACCGACCAGATGCAGTTTCAGATCATGTATGCAACCATCTTTGCCTGTTGTATCCAGTTCATGATCTTTAGCAAGAATAAATACTGGCAAATGCTCCACAGGCACAATATCAATCGAGAAATAAAAAGGCTGGAACTTCGAATCGCAGAGTTGAATAGGACCGTTAAAAACATACAGTAGCTGATCGCACGGGGTTTATCAATCAGGGTCGGGCGAGGGGTCGGTCCTCGGATCTCGGTATTGAATAGTTGTCACTTGCTAAAAGACTTAAATCCGAGTACCGACTCCTATTTCACCCCTTCGGTAGATTATCCGGTGTCACATCCTTTATACTGAGGTCACCATAGATGACGCGATAGGTTTCTGAATCTGTAGGACGGTACCAGCAAACTGGAGACTCTGCATCGCCGAACTTGACATCCTTACCCACATAGTGCCAATCGTTTTCAGGCTTTAGGAGTCTACAGAAAAACCATCCACGAGCAAACTTCCACGGACCCTCATCTGTTCCTTCTTTTCTAGCTTGTGCAATATGTTTGCGTACCTTTGGCGTGTCGTCTATATATGCTTGTGGACTAAAATCTTTCGGAAAAACACCATTCCGTATCTCTTCCGCCCAGATACGGAGGGTCTCGACTAAGTCCTGTTCGGTTCCACCGTTAAGGGGGAGAAGGGAAAGAATAGATTTGGACATTGTCGAGTAGCCTTCAGGAATATCCATACCGAAAAGTGATTCGTCCAATGCCACATCAAACTCAAAATCAGTAAACTCAGAATGTATCTGACGCCATTTCAGCTCCATACGTATAGGCAGGCTGGTTTGGAAGTCTGCCCAGATCATTAATTCATTACCCTCAGGATCGGTAGCCCGGAATCCTTGAGCCATGCACCCATCAATCTCCTTTTCACCGAGAGACTCGATTAAAACATTAGGATCATGCTGCAATTCGAAAATCATGTTTCTCATTATTTCTATGAAGTTTTCTGGTTTCTCCGGTAAGCCTTTTATATCAACTAGTGTCGCAATCTTCTGTTTTGGGATTAGCGTGAGCAACTGGAACGACTCAAAATCACAGATAGCGATCACCTGAACGGTCTTTTCGTCTGCTGATAAGATCTCACTTCTCAGCCGTTGTGTACCCATGTTCATAATTCGAGTAATAGGAAGATCTTCTCCCTCCAGCGACCTTACCTTGAATACCACCGTATGGGCGGTTAAGAGAGGACGGACGACATCCGCCCACGCCATGCCTTCCATGGGGCTACCCCAGAAGTGTATTGTTGAAAGTATCGCTATAATAATCACTGCTGCTGCGGCTATTTTGCTTGTCTTACTTTTCATAATAATTGTCCAAATATCTCTATGCTGTGTTTTCTGTACACTCGTGTACTGCGTTACACTCTGTCTTACGCGTTTCAAGTCTCGAGTGCGCACCTCGTCGCTTACTTTAAACCTTGCCATAACGGCAAAACACTGTTTAATTCTTTGTTCTTCCATTCTTGACATACCAAGCCTATTTGATGTCTTGACTTTCTTTTTTATCTATCAACAAGTCGCGCAGGCGGGTCATGGCCTTGGCAGATAATGAGCGTAAGTGTTGTGGTTTCTTTCCCAACAGTTGGCTTATTTCTTCATACGGCTTCTGCTCGATATAATGCATAACAACGACATCACGGGCCAAATCACTCAATTGTAGGGTGGCATCAAGCACACGCTGCAATTCTTCTGTCTGAATCATTGCATCTAAGCAAGGACGAGTGTTTTCAATACACAAGCAATCTTCATCCAATGATTGCAGCTTTAGCCGCGCACGTCTCTGATGTTCAAACGCCAGGTTTATGGCGACGCGATAAGCATAGGCCAATGGACTCTTTGCCTTATCAAACCCTCGGGATCCACATAACCTCAAAAAAAGTTCCTGCATAAGATCGCCAACAACATCTTCAGAAAATGTTAACCGGGCCAGCAGTGCATGAAAGCGTGCACCTGACGTATCCAATAATTCCATGACTTTTTGCTGTCGCCTGTTCACAAACATCATCTTTATTATAATGTGAAGACCTTATCTTGGCTCTCAATATTATAGATGAAAGAAAACCACACTGCGCACCTAATATTTTCGCCTCGTTAAAGGAATTCGTGGGTTGTTTCTGACAGTGGGGTCGTGGGGTCGGACCACACTAAGTGCTTTTAAAACAATTACATAGCTTTGAAAACACGTCATTTCGAGGTCTTAAACGTCCCATTTTGCCCCCAAAAAGGCTCGTTTAAGAATGAATCCCCACCAGACCCTGTGCATTGGTTTATCGTTGTCTACAGGGTAGGGGCGGCTCCCCGTGGCCGCCCGTTTTTTCATGCGAGAGAACGGGTGGGCACAGGGACCTACCCCTAATGGATCGTCCCATCCGTCAATTTCCCTCGAAGGGGTTTGGCGTTTGAAGGGTC
>CAZBTJ010000229.1:0-6426 GCA_964494325.1 uncultured Pirellulales bacterium | reverse complement strand
GCCACGCATCGTGTGAACGACCGTCCGGATCGTATCGAACCACGCGCCGTAAAGAAACGTCCCAAGAAACAAGTCTACCTAAATGAACCAAGATCAGTCGCCAGAGCTCGTTTACTCACAGGAACTTAACGCTTATGGAAGTGCCATTCAGGTCTGGTACCCTAGAAAGTTCCCCAGTTGTCATTGCGAGTTCTCCGCCCCAGAAGGGGCATATGTAAGAAAAGAACAAAAAGCCCATTTTTCGCCGAAAAATGGGGTGTTCCTTAGGAGAAGGAACGACGCGGCAATCTTCCATTGTTAATGACTCGTTCGCCCTTGCAAAGCTGCGCACAATATATCGACAAAATGCAAGAATTAAACCTCGACCCCCTATTCCTCATCCACAACACGAACACAAAAATGAAAACCAATAGTTTTGTACTGATGTCATGTGATCAACTCCTTGACAAGCACCTACTGTCGTTTGGAAAGAACCAGGTGAGCCGTGGCAACCTTAACCACCGCAGCGACAATCAAAATAAGCCCCAACATTAATCCGATATGAGGTCCGGTTGACAATTCAAGTTCCCAACTATCGTACGCAATATAAGGCACGGAAAGCCCGATTATAGATGCAACTGCAACACTGAGTATAATAATCGGCATCTGAAATAACAACCTGACAGTAAACAAGTTTGCTATCACAGCAGGCACTACCAGATAAACAAACACCATCACCACGCCTATCTGGACTATCGCGTACGAGATGGCAACGCCCATCATGATATAGAACAGAATATCCCAGAAGATGACGGATGCGTTTTGCCCTTTTACCACCTCGTAATGATTGGAAATGCGAGTCAGCGGCTGGTGAAAGAGGATCGCGCAGATCGCCACCATGCCAAAGGCCATCATGCAGGGCATAATGCTCGCAAAGCCAATAATAGCATTTAAATCGCCGGCAAAACTCTCGGCATGTAATTCCTGGGACCCACAAATGCTGATAATGAAAACGGCTGTGGCGAAACCAATGGCGTAAGTGACCCCGATAACGGCTTCCAGAGAAATATTCTTCTTGTATTTGTGAACTACAGCATAAAAAACAGCAATCAGAATAACGACGCTGATCGAACAAATATAGGCCAACGCTTCATGCTCATGGCTATGACCGTGACCATGGCCGTGTTCACAAAAGACATGTTCTGCCAGGATCGCGCCAATCGCGGCAAATTGAGCCAGAGAAATGTCAATAAACACCACCCCTCTTTTGAGCACATGCGTGCCCAGATAGCCCAGAATCGTGCCTATCATCAGACAAAGGCAAAAGGCAATATAGTTTTCTTGAACGATGAGCTGAACATCAACAACCATACGCTGGTTCCCTTTATTTTACGACAGGCTTTATGCAGCGAATCAGTAATGCGACTAGGAAAAATGCTCCCATAAAGACCACCAGTGTTGAAGAATAAGGCCAGTTATCAAAAAACCGCAAATCCCACATATTGTATGAAGCAAATAAACCAAGCGTGCATGCAATAAAACCCAGGGACCAGCCCAACACGAGGGCCGATCTCCACTGTCTTTTGAACATGGTCGCCATTGCGGCCGGCAACATCAGGAAAACATAGGCCAGAAAAACACCTGCTACAGGAACGATTAGAATAGTGATAATGCCCTGGGACAGAAAGAACAAAAAATCCCAGAACCAGGCGTGCTTAACCGTCTCAGGTTTTTCGGCCAGGGCGATAAACTTCTTGCGAAAGAGATAATGAAAAACAAGTAACAGTAAATACACAATCACCGTGACCTTGACCAAGCCCCAGGTCACAAAATCAAGGTCACCCTTGAGCGTTCCGTCGAAGAGCATCCCCCCCCCATTAACCGGGTCCGTAATTGCAAAGCAGGCCAGAAGCGACATCGCGAAAAGGATACCGATAACCGCTTCCCGGGGTATGTTTTTCGATTTCGGTTTGATCACCGCCAAAAGGAAGGCACCAAAGGTAACCGCAACCAATGCGTATATATACGTAATCGGATCGTTCAACTGAACGAGATTGCCCGTTTTTTCATTACTGTGGATAACTATGCACAACAAAACGCCAAATGCGGCCAGTTGATCAAGTGCCAAATCAGAAAAGATCAAGGTCCTTCTGATCACATGAAGTCCAATATAGGTATGTAGAATCAGCACAACCGCAATCAACAATAATTGCATAAGAAAAAAGTTTACTGCCTCACTGCCCAGCATATCATGGTCCTCTCATGTTGGCGGTACTGTTGGGGGTGCCAAGCGGTCGGATGATGGCCCCCGGGAATTTCCGCTCACCCGGTTTCAAGGTCTTTCATTATTTGGCCAAGCCTTTCTTCTTGGCAGCCCTCATCAAACCGTTCACCCAGATGTCCACCAGGTCAAAGTAATCCTTTGCCTCAGGACTGCCATTCACAAACAGCGGCACAATAACAACTTCGGCGCCGACTTTTTCTCCAATGGAACGTACCCGCTTCTGATCAAAATAATTGGCCGCAAAGACGATTCGGATATCGGCTTCTTTCATCCGTTCTATCAGTCTGACAATATCTTTGGCGGACGGTGGGATACCGGGTTTGGGTTCGATGTTAGCAGGCACCTGAATCCCAAAAAGATCAGCAAAATACGACCAGTTCTTGTGATAGACCACCATTTGTTTACCCCGCATCGGCAGCAACTGTTTCATCCAGCCGCCAAGCTTGTCAATCAGGGGTGTTCCGTCCAGTTTATTCCCGTTGAGAAAATTAATCAACTTGTTTTGACGAGCCAACCGACAAAGAACATTGCCACCCAGCAGTTTGACGAGTTCTTCACCAAAAAGTCTGGCATCGATCTTTTCTTGAAGCGTCTTTAAGTTTGCCTCGTACAAGGCCCTGTTGTCGGGGTCATTTTTTATAAGACCCGTGGCGATATTTTCCGCGACCTGTCTCATACAAAGCGGGCTGCAAGTAAAATGTGGATTGCCTTCAACGTGAACGTCACCCATGATCTGATTGGGATTTTCAGGTTTTTCGACAAGTACCATATTATGGGAAACCGCGACAAAGCCTTTTTCGCCACTGCGAATATTCTTATTACCTGCCTTATCGATGACGGTTGGAAGCCACATTTCAAGGTCCAGGCCGGTCGCGATCAACACATCGGCGTTCCTGAGAATGCGGTGAAATGACGGTTTCGGTCGAACATGATGCGGGTCCTGACGACCCTGAACAATAGTCTCGACGTCTACCCGATCACCTCCGATTGCCTTGACGAAGTCACCATAGTCCGGCAGTGTGGCAACAACCTGCAGGCGCCCTCTTTTCTGCGCGCGTTGTCGCGTTCTCTCTTGAGCAGCATCAGCATCGTTCAGACATAACGCTGATGCTAAAAACGCGGCTATTGTTAAGGTGAGAAAAGTTCGTCTAATCATCATATTCGCCTCCTTTTTCTGTTCTAATAGCGCTCGTGTTTGTGGGGGCCGGCGGCAAATACCATCTGTAATCCGAGCGTATGGCCCGGTTCCTGAATGGCATGGCCGTCGGTATAATTGTACTCAACGTGAAAACGCACAAATTCACTCTGCCATATGGTCGTGTAGGGTGAAATCTGCCAAATGAATGCATCACTGGCAGTATAGGCAAATGGGTGAATAGTTGTTGAATAGTTGTCGGCATAGGCCTTGGAATCCGCATTGTAATAGTCGCCGCGAATACCCAGATAAACATTATTATCGACCTTTGCCTGCAAATAACTGAAAGCACCCCATGCCTCAAGGCTGTCTCTGCTGCCGCCGGTGACATTCGGTGCGTAGATATCCCGGTTCAATAAGAATAACTCACTGCGCCACTCCAGATTACGGTACATGGCAGTCTCAACCGGTTCCCAAACATAGGTAAAGTCAGCCCCATATACCTGCGTGCCCAGGGCATCGTCAATCTGCTGCGGGGTAGTAGTAGCGGGGGGGCCAACCTGCCATCTGTCATTCCAGCCGAACAGACCTGACAGGCCAAACTCAAAATACGAACTCTCGTCAAGGTCACGATAGTTTTTATAGTGGAACAACATCGAAGGATTGCCCATGGTTTCGCCGCCAAACAGATGCTCGTTTTGGGCCTCTGTAATCTGCAGGGTCAGGATTTGGGTAGAATCACCCATCTCAGGAAGCGGTAAATCAACCGACATACCCGTTTGAGCAAGCCCATCGTCTCCGAGAATGTATTGAATCGGCAGGGGATAATTAATCTGGTCGATGGCATCGCCGTGCCAGCGATTGATGACACCAAATTGCTGACGAAACTTACCAAGATCGAGATTGATCTCGCCAAAGGCATTGTAGCGAGTGAAATACATCTCTTCGATCTCGACATTCCCGTCAGCATCCACGGGGATCGTCGATTTGAATTTTGAGAACGGATCCAGATAGGACTGGATGCTCAATTCCCACGCACGCATACTGATATCAGTTGTTTTCCTAACATCCTTCTGATTGGTGAATGAAGCCACCATATCACCGGAAACACTGATCTCCGGGTTGAGTTTTCTCAGGTTCAAACCTTTAAACTGAAATTTCACCTCCTCAGCAGTCTCTTCTTGCTTCTCGACTTCCCCGCCGGCCGCTTCCAGGGCCAGTTGTCGCAGCAGATCGGTCTGCTCATCAAGGGTTTGGGCCTCATCCACATGGTCACCCTGACTGATCTGATCTTTTAAGGCCTGAATTTCGCTGGTGTGCTGTTCTTGCATTTCCTGCATTTGCTGCTGCAGCTGCATGAGTTGCAGCTGTAAATCGATTAGATTCGGATCGTTAGCCTGGCCGGCCCGGCCGACATTCGTCCAGCCCAGACTCACTGAAATGAGTATTAAAATGACTGTCCATTTCAACATGCGTAGCAACTCCTTATAAATAAAACTAGAGACTTTACGCTGTCCGGTACATTTTATCTATTCTCCCGCATTGACAGCGAGACATGCAAAATGACCGGTATAAGGTGAGATTTGAGAGAATCTAGGCAGCAGGTGGACCACGCAAAAAGATTCGACAAGCCAGCTCCCTGCTGTGCTGGCTTTGAATCAGAGGGGGAACAGGATAATGCAGAGGCAGGATCGATTCACAGGTGACAAGCATGTCGGGCTGTTCTGAATAGGCCGACATTTTAAATAGACAGGCCGGACATCCCGTCTCAGGCAAGGGGACACCACCGTCTTTGGCAGGGCAATCATCCAGGTGAAACAAGTCAACCGCGCAGAACACCAACATCACGTGCGCTGCCCACAGCAAGCATAAGTACTTCTTTAAACTTGGATGTCTCTTGCCAGTCAAGACGGTCCCGCCTAAATAACCTGATTGTACTAAGTACATTCAGTAGCAATCTACTGATTGCACAATCCTTACCGTATTGCACGTCTGTTGTCAAGTCTCCTTTTCACTGAAGTTTAGCAGCAAGTTCAAATAATTCACTCCGATGCCATTGAAGCGAGTAATTAAGGCCCAATTGTCGGGGACCCTGACGGGGTCATGCCGTAATTCGTAACATTTTCAAATGTGTCACTCGCACAGCCTGAGTCACACGCATGTGAGGTGAATCGGGCTCGGTGACCCGAGCTTGCTCACAGAACAAAGTCAGGTTCAACTCACGCAAGGTCCGACAGGACCGCCCCGCTGCAAAGCGGGTCAAGCGTAAGACGAACGTTTCATAGACAGGATCATACGAACCCAGCGACAGCCTCCCCTCGGGACTTTCAAAAGTTGTGAAGATTCGTGGCCAAACAATCCAAATTCGCTGGAACAGCGAAGATCTGCGTTCATTTGTATTTATCTGTGGCTAAAAAGCAGTTGTTGGTTATTGGGATACATGCAATACTCGGACCACGATATCGCTTTATCGAAAAACAGCTTTATGCCTTTCGCCCCCCTCCAGAACATGCTTAAACACATTTTTCGGGGGGCAAAACGAACTCCAAGGGAAACAAGATTTACTGATTCAGCCCGAGTCCCGCACTGTGGGTAAACGTGAGACGGACTTTCGCATGGCGAAAATGTTTCACATCCGATGTGAGCCCCTTGTGTCTTAGTGACTTGGTGGTCCACAAAGAGCTTTTCAGTTGTTAGCATTCAGCCCTCTGTGTTACAACCAATCAACTTGTTGTTTTTCGTGCTGGTTTAAATAATCACTGCTGTCACAGCATAAGTTGAAGCACGGAAGCCGTGGTTTTCGTGCTCGATTTTCATCTAGCCTTCCTGTAAGTCCTTTTGTATCAACACAACAAGGCGATATTGGTGCGTTGTCGAACGTTTTTTTTGACCACAAGAGATGCCATGCTATGGCTGTTTTAAAGAATTCAAGCTGCGCTTGAAAAGGGTTTAATCTTTACCATGGAAGCATGGCAGATCCGATTGACAAACCGTTCTAACTCGTCACGATTCTCGAGTTAGAAGCATT
>CAZBTJ010000228.1:0-6432 GCA_964494325.1 uncultured Pirellulales bacterium | reverse complement strand
GACACAGCTCGAACTCAGGATCAGTGCGAATAGCAGTAGCAATACTTCTTTATGACGCATAAATATGAATTCCTTTATTTCTTATTTCAGCCCCTCTCTATCCCGCGCATGACGAACAACTGCGATCATTATAGTCGGACCACGACAGGTCCATCAGAATGCGATCATTATAGATGCGATCATTATAGTCGGACCACGACAGGTCCATCAGAAGAAACATCTTAAGCATTTTCAAGTGGCCCTATGAACGCTTAGCGGCATTTTTGGGGGCTGAAAAACGCATGTAAGCCGGTGTTGGTTCTCTTAAGATATTGCCAGGAGAGTGACCAACGGTTGTTTCTTCGATCTGCCAACGACGACAATCTGACAATTGTTGTGTTACCGATTTAATAAAGGCCTCAGTCCCAACAGCAACTGCATCGGTCCATTGAGATTCTCGTTGAAGAATGCGCTGCTGAATCCTAAGGGCCGTAGTGGTAAGGGTATAACGTGGTCCGACGTATTAAAAACCGATTAAGAACCGTGTCATTTTTCCGTATAAATCACTCAGGGATCGTGACGGTTTCCGGCCTCACGTCGGCAGGGGAAACAGTTGTAGTACAGTTCTCAAAGCGGATTCGCTCTGCGTGTCGGATATAGTATCCCCAAGTAGGCAGATTCCCTCCGCACCAGTTGTAGTTCGGATATTGGCCGCGATATTCCGCCGGATGACCGGGCACGCTGCTCAGCCCTCCTTGACACTCCACATGGACATTTCTCAGTGTCACATCAGTGACTTTGTGCACGTTTCCTTCTCTATCTCGTGTGCCGGTGATAAAGTTGCCAAATGATTCATGGCATTCGCGTGCATCGACATTCTCGATGAGAATGTTTCTGACATACTCGCCGCGCTTTTTGGGATACCCTTGCGGGGTTTGACCTCGCTCGCCTCCGCCATGCATGATGAACACAACGGTGGCGACGTTGCGAATGTTCACTCTGCGGACCGTAATGTTCTCGATTTCTGCGCCGTCAACCGTTGCAATGGCGATACCAGCGTTGGAGCGCTTGCGCTTAATGCTTCCGTAGAGAGCCAGATCTTCTAAAACAATGTTTTTGAAATGCCCGTAACTCGTCGTCCCCAACTTGACCAGACCGCAGACCGTCTGATTGACCGTGATGTTCCGGTAGGTAATGTCCTCGCAGCCCCGCGGGTGTCCACTCTTGGGGCACAGGGCATCGTCTTCCACCGAAAGGGTGCTGTTACTCACCAGCACCCGGTGGCAGTCGGTCGGATCAATCCCGTCCTTGTTCATGGGCCAGGTGCTGTTAATGTTGAGCCCGTCGATGACCACGTCATCGCATACCAGCGGGACGACGGACCACATCGCGCCGCGGATGATGTCGATGTTGCGCAAGGTAATGTCGATACCCTGGGTCAGATAGATCGGGATCGGGCGTTCGCGTGCTGTCCGTACCTGTGGAACCCAGAGATCAAGATTATGGGCGTTGCCGTCCAGCGTGCCGCCCCCGCGGATTGTCACCCGGTTAGCGCCCTGCGAGTATATGAAAGAGCTTCTAAGATGGTTGCGGACATCCACTTGAGGCGCCGGGGGAACGGTGGGAGGATACTTGCTCTTATCCTGAATCCCCTTCAGGGTGGCGGTGGAATCAATCCACAGGGTCATGTCCGATTTAAGCCGGATAGTCCCCGACATGAACACGCCGTCGGAAAGGACCACCGAGCCTCCGGGCGTGCAGGCATCAATGGCTGCCTGGAGGGCGTCGGTGTCGTCTGTAGCCCCGTCGCCGGCCGCGCCGTAATCCCGGACATTGAACAGGGGCCCTTCATGTTCGGTGAGGCCTTTGTTGCTCACCGCAATGTTGTCGATATTCGGACCACCGCCCGGGATGGCGGCTATCAGGCGAATCGAATTCGTGCCCGCTTGCAAGTTCACAGTCAAACGCGCATTCCAGTAAAAGCACGGGTCGGAGTAAACGGAGGGAAATGGCAGCGTGGTCACTTTGCTGTCGTTGACCCGGACCGCACAAGGGCGGTCGGCGCCGGAGGCGTTGGCATACTTGAAAATGAGCGTGTAGAGACCCGCCTCTGAGACCGTGATGTTGTTCCAGTCGATCGCGGCACCGGAACCGGGCATCACCACGTATCCCGAGCCAACGTAGGGAAAGTTCTCCTGCTCAACGGAAGCGCCTCCCTCCGGGGTAGCCAGCTCCGCCTCGTAATGAGACGTATCAAAATCATTGATGACAAGGCCTTTGCTCCAGACTAGCCCTCCCATCAAGAGCATTTGCAGAAGTAAGAGTGTCCTTGAAAAGTGTATTACATGTGTTCTGTACATAAAGCGTTTCCTTTTTCTATATTGTTAATTGTTGATTCTGCTGAAAAACCCTGTTTTTGTCGACAAAACCTTCAATTTTGAGCTAATATTGAGGGTGATATTGGCCGTCTGTGGGGTTTATCAGCGGAATCAATTGTTAAGGCGCGACCCCATGTCTTCCCCCTCAACATAAGCTCTATAAATTGCTCGCGATTTTCGTCTGTCCTAAAGATGGCCCTGCGGTCATTCCCACGAAGTGTTACATGGTAAACGGCCCCTTCATATTCTATGCATATCGGTCTTGCCATTGGAGTACTAAAGCCTGATTCGTTGCCTATTACAAACATAAAGTATTAAGTTGAGGTCTGGCCCTCAAAGGCACAACCAAAGAGGATTGTCGGAACCTGAACCTGAATTATGCGTTGTTAGAGCAGCAAGATATAAAAAGCCAATCCCAGTTACCATTATCCTGTAGGACCATGTTTCCCAAATAAGACTGGTGCCACAATTGGGACATTGAGACTCCTTTCGTATTAGAAGCATTGATGCAAACCGCCACTTTTGTAGCCAGGTAATCCATTTATTGCATGATGGACAAAGCATGAACACACCTCATGAATAACGCCGCGGATCATGGCCGCCGAAGGCGTGCCGATGGATCCGCATGTTCGTGTACTGTCTCTGTACAACAAGTTACCTATGGCTCTTCTTCTTTCAATAATCTGGTTGCCAAATCCACCACGCGTGCCAAGTGTCCAGCAACTCTTTATATCGTTGCGCTTCCTCATGGGGGGAACTGACCAGCAATGGATTTAATGGTATCTCTCCGAAACTCTTTCCAGTAATCCGTTCAAGTGAGGCAAGCACCATCTCCATCTGCATATAGTAATCAAAATTATGCTCGGGTGATCTCGAGTCCGTTTCTCGGAGACGACTCAACGACTTGAGGATTTCCGGCAATCCTGCGGCATCCTGGTACTCTGTCAGAAAACAGGCAGCATACAATCTAACCTTTTCGCTGTTGTCCTTAAGCCGATGTTTCAATTCAGTCACAGCAAGAGGATCACGACTGTCAGCGAGAGCATACAACGCGTTTACCCGAACCCGTTTAGCTTTGTCAGATGCAGCAAATATCAGGTACGGGACCAAGCCCGGAACGGCGGGATCGAACTCCGACCCATTTAAAATACGTTTGCCTCCGCTACGGTCTGCGCGTCGGGCCATCATACGGAGACCGTGAACTGCCGAGCTACGAACAAGTTCTTCATAGAGTGATTCGTCTTCATTTTCGGGGTTTCGGACATCTTGTAACACACGATAAAGGAGCTTGGCACACTGATCCGTGTGGATCTCCGCGAGGAACCCTACAATTTCATAACGCTGCTCTGGGCTCGCTGAAACGAAGATGGCTTGTTCTGCAACCGATACCGCATCTGCTGGCATCGCCTTAAGTTCTGCGAGTATGGCCAGCCTTGTTTGTCGCGCCTCGTTTACTTCTTTGTCTGTCTTAGGATCGTAGGCATCAGTTTTGGATGGTCCCTTAGGATGCGGGATGGCCAAGTAGCGAGTAAGGATCTCCTTGGCCCCAGAATCAATATCTGTTGCGGTGGTAAGCACTGGCACTATAAGAGTGAAAGACAGAAGATAAGATAACGTTCTTCTTGCATGAACAGTCTTGGCCATTGATTTTCCTTTCAAAGTATCATAATTGAGTATTTGACGACTCACAAGATACCATAATTCTGTTGCAGCATTTGTAAAATGGGCGTAAAAAGTCAATGGCCTCGCAACGAACGTACGAGATCATGAGCGGCCCGTCAGGAACGTCACAATGGATCTCGATGTTTATCGTTTTTTTATCATTACTTCTTTGCTAACGATTTTGGATTCCAGCCATTGAATCAGGCACAACGCTGCATTCGTCTCTGCATTCAGCCGGGACGCATCGGCGGTCGCTTAGGCTCCCTTAGCGAAACGTCCCATCCATTTGACCAGCATAACGGCTAGCAAGTTGAACCATTCTACCGGCAGAACGGTCCGCATTTTTACCCTTCGACGATATTGTGGGATGGGACACATCATTAAGTGAAGAATGAGCGTGATGTGTCCCGGCTAAACACCGGAGCGGTAGCACCACAAGCCAATAAGTTAACGACTAGATACAAGGCCGTTAAATAGGCAAAGGGTTAATTGCATAGGGGACTTTAAAGGGCCTCGGTACAATCTTAGTCTATAAGCCAAGCCGGTTTTCGGGCATGAGTCAGGTTGGTTTTCCGGCATTGGGACATAATGAACCGGATACAACTACACATGCAACAGCCTCAGAGCCGCCATGGCGGCCCTGAGGCTGTTTTCTCCCTTGATCAGTCCTGATGCAGGGCTTATAATCATTGCACGGTTGTAAAATCAAAATTCCTATTGGTTACGCGTTTGCCTTATTGGGGAATGCTGGCCTCTGGTGACTATGATCTGATGAAGCCTTTCTTTACAATGTATGCGAACATGCTTCTGTTACGTAAGGATGTGGTTAAGGCGACCTATCAGCATGAAGGTGCGGCCTTTGGTGAAATCATGTTCTTTTTCGGATTGGCTAGGCAGTCGGGTAGTTACACCACGTATTACTAGCAAAGTGGTTTGGAACTCTCAGCGATGATGCTGGATTATTATTTTCAGACAGAGGATGCTGTGTTTGCTAAAAAGACACTGTTGCCGATGGTCGATACCTTGCTGACATTTTACGAAAAACATTACGAAAAAGATAACAATGGTAAGTTGTTCATTACGCCGGCACAGAGTCTTGAAACCTATCGGACTGATGTAGAGAACCCTCTGCCTGTGATTGCCGGATTAAGAGCGGTGCTGACGCGTTTACTTTTGTTGCCGGAGTCTATGTCAACTGACGCACAGAGAGTCGGGTGGCATACTATGTTGGCGACCGTGCCTCCGATTCCGGTCAGGTATGAGGATGGACGTGTTCGCTTGATTCCTGCGGAACGGTATGCGGATAAACGAGGTAACCGTGAAAATCCAGAATTGTATACTGTTTTTCCTTATCAAATTCATGCCATTGGACTACCGGGGCTCGAGGTTGCGTTGAACGCATGGCCGCTGCGGGGCATGAAAGATGTTGGAGGCTGGAGTCAGAATCTGATTGATGCGGCAGCAATGGGTCTCACCGACAAGGCAAAAACGCTTCTTGTCAAGACGGTTTCACCGGTTAAAAAATTGGAGAGTCGATTTCCTGTGTTCTGGGGGCCAAATGGAAATTGGACGCCGGACCAGGATCATGGCGGGGTCTTTATGATTGGAATCCATAAAATGATTTTGCAATGGGATGATGCGGGCAAGATGTATTTATTGCCGGCTTGGCCTAAAGAGTGGAACGTAGAATTCAAGCTGCACGCTTCCAAGAAGACGATTGTAGAAGGATCTTACGTTGATGGTGAGCTTGTCACAAGGGTCTCACCACAATCCAGAAAAGCTGAGATTGTGTTACCAGCACACTAGTTATGGGTATAAATAGTCAAGATAGGTCTTGTATTAAAGAGGTTTAAAAATGACACATGTAAAACTTAGACTAATACTGATTATGGTTTCAGTAATCAATGTGAGCTTGGGATCGTCCTTGGAAAAAACAAGAACACAAAACTTTAATATGGGATGGAAATTCCAGCTTGGCGATTTGCCTGAAGCACCGATTGGCCTTGTTTATGATGATTCGCTCTGGAAAGAGGTTAGTCTACCACACACATTGATTCAAGCGCATCGTTGGATGCTAGATGGTGACCCCAAACGTGAGGAGAAGCTTTCAACAAACACTTTTCCAAGTCCTCCCGATGATAAACTCCAGAGTAACTACCATAGAACCTTTGAGGCTTCTTCAGGGTCAGACCTGGTTTTTATGCTTTTTACTAAGAATGCACTCTATTTCAGATAAACTTGTCTTGAGTTTTCTATCTGTTTGAAGCAATTCATTGACGCGTTTCAAACGCTTTCCAACTGATGAACAGTTACCTATCTTTAATAGCTTGCCAGCTTCATGCTGCGTACTACCTGACCACTTAGGGATGGGTAAGAAATAACTTGTACAATTAGTCTAGGACTATAACAATAT
>CAZBTJ010000227.1:0-6470 GCA_964494325.1 uncultured Pirellulales bacterium | reverse complement strand
GCCGCGATCTACATCGATTCTTCTCCCTCTGGCTTCCGTTATCCGATCGGATTACGATTACGGACAACGATTTCCTGCATCCTGCATCTTGCACTCCGCATCTCGCATCCTCTTCCCAACAAAGCTTGCGACAAAATGGTTTCCACCTCCAGCCCTGAGAGGAGGGCCATGCCTATGAATCCCTTATTTTGACGGATGACACTCTGCTCGGGTGAGCGGAAGTGCCTCAACTTGTTTTGAAAGAGAAGATACAAAATCCAACAACAGGAGATGAGAAAATGATGAGTAGAATGATGACGAGAAGTATGTTGGCGATCGCTATAGGGTTCGCCTGCACCAGCGTTAATGCTGAAACTATCGCTTCGCAGACCTTTGATGATGACCAAAGCTTCAATACCGGTGGACAGACTAGTTGGACTGACGGTCTCGGAGATACCAGAATAACCTACACTGGGACGGGTCTTGGATTTGAAGCAGCGTCGAAAGCGAACCCAGAGGGCATCCGGACAGCAGGTGGGACGCTCCAGGCAGGGCACATGTCATCCAGTGGCACACCTAGTAAAGGGTTTGATGGAACAGGAAAATATGCGCCTCCAGCTGCTGTAAGCAGTATTTTTTCTCAGAATAGATCAGGTTTTGCCCTGTTTTCAACCGTCGATCTATCAGGATACAATAGCTCAACATTGACACTCGACCTTACTACCTCATTAGCAGCCTTCGTCGGTAGTGATGATGCTATGTTTGTGCGTCTCTATTTGGACGGATCAGCCACCGGTATCGATGTACTGACGATGCTCGGAAACGCTCACACAACAGCGCTGGACACTGATGCTACATTCGTTGGCGATATTCTCACCTACACCTTTGATGACAACGTTCTCACTGCTGAGCTGATCATTGGCTTCAATGTGGATGATAGTACTGATGACTACATTGTCGATAATGTTTCGTTCGACGGCACCGCCGGCGTCCCTGAGCCCTACGTCTTTTTGTCCGACCCTCCTTACGCCGTCGCCGCCAACGCCGCTCCCGGCACGCTGGTTGGGAACGTGAGCATGCAAAACGCGAACGGAACGTTCGCGTTTTCACTGCAGGGCGTGGATGCCGGCAACTTCTCTATAGCGTCCGGCTCAACCAACCTGCGCACTGCAGTCTCGATGAGCGCCCGCGCGAACAACATTTCGATCGTGGGCACCGAAACAGGCGGGGGCACTCTCGTGGTGACCAACCATTATGTGATCAATGTGACAGCGTCGGACTACATTTCGTTAAAGATGGCGGCGGGCATGGATGCCAATCCGACAGCCCCGTCGCTGGTGGCGAGCCTGGACGCACGGCCGGGCTCGGGCACAAGCTTTGATATTGTTAGCGGACGCGACGACTTGTTCGAGATCGATGGCACGGGCACGAATCTGGTGCAAGTTGCCGGCTCCAATACCGGGCCGGCGGGTGGGATCCACTATGTGGAGATCAAGGAGTCGAATAATGCTGTGGCTACTGATGCCTACTACCTGATCGAAGCCACAGTGGGCGGCGAACGCGGCGTGCTCAAGCTATGCCAGTAGATCGCAGTGAGAAACGAATGAACGAATTATTTGAACGAAATCTACGACACACAACAGGAGAACAGAGAATGAAGACAACAAAGAGAATCACAAACCTATTGACGGTCGCCGTTGTGGCGATGACACTGGGGTGCGCTTGCACGAGCGCGCTTGCTGAGTGGCTTCCAACTGATACCACATCGACCGTAGCCTGGTACGATGCGGATGACACGAGTACGATTACGCTGAGTGGGGCGCAGGTAACCCAGTGGAATGATAAGAGCACCAACGCTTACCATGCCACCACTCTTGTGGGCACTGCTCCGATGTACACGGCTTCAGACTCCGCGCTCAACAGCATGGGGTCGATCGGATATGAACCCGACAATGACGTCGTCAGACACCTGAATACACCGACAATAACTGCTGCTGCTCAGGCCTACATCGTGGTGCATTGGCAGCCCTCCACGTTCTCTGGCGGAGGGGATCAGTACCTTCTGAACGCAACGAGTCCCGACCAGAAGATACATGGGCAAGCTGGTAATACTGTATGGGACAAACCCAATGGTAGTACCCTAAATGCGGGCTATTATTACCGCGATGGGTCCAGCACGACCACTGGGGTCGGTTTACCCATGGCAAGTGGCGCGCTGTGGCGGGTACCTTTCGCGACCAGGTCGTGTACGTGGCGGATGCTTAACGACGGTGGCCCCAGCACTGGCGAGGGGTGGAACGATGGTGCTGTGGGTGAGTTTGTCTTCACGGATGGTACTGAGGATCTCGAGACGCAGCAGACGATCGAAGGCTACCTCGCATGGAAGTGGGGACTGCAGGGAGCATTGCCCGGCGATCATCCTCACAAGAACGCACCTCCTGGCGGAACTGCGAGTCCCTACGTCCAGCTCTCCTCCGACACAGTCGCATCAAGCGCAGTTCCGGGCACGCTGGTCGGGAACGTAAGCATGGGGGCTACCGACGGGACATTTGCCTATGCGCTCGAGAGTGGTGGCGCCAATGACAACTTCGCCATCGCACCCGGCTCAACCAACCTGCACACGGCGGCCTGGATGGACGCCGCAGCGTACAACATCTCGGTCGTGGCCACTGAAACAGGCGGGGACAATCTCGTGGTGACCAATGATTTCACGATCACTGTAGCTGATCCGACTCACCTTACGCTCAAGGTGACAGCCACAATGACAGCGAGCCCGACGGCCTCGTCGCAGCTGGGTAGCCTGGTAGCGCAGCCGGGTTCGGGAACCAGCTTTGAGATTGTTAGCGGCAGCGAGGACTTGTTCGAGATCGACGTGTCGGGCACGAAGCTGATGCAGGTGACTGGCTCCAATCCGGGATCGGCGGGTGAAACCCACTACTTGGAGATCAAGGCTATGAATGATGATGTAACGAATGACGCCTACTACCTGATCGAAGCCACAGTCGGCACCCCGTCCGGCACGATTCTTATCATCAGATAGCAGGCAGTATGTCAAGTGTGTGACATACCGAGGGCGTAGAACGCATGGGGTTGAGAGATGGCCGCTGCCCGTGTACCAGAGCCCGTGTTCGCGAGGCACGGTACAGGGCAAGGTGGCCGAGTAAACCAAGTGCATGCCCCGCACCGTGCTGAGGAACGAAGTTCTGGTACGGTGCTGGCGATGCCTCTTAGTGCCCACGTGGAAATAGCTTCACATCTTTGTGGCGAATGCATCACGCCTGACTTCGTTGCGAAAACTTGAAATGTGTACATATTCCTGTGTTTTCGCGCCTTGTCAGGCGTGCGTCTCGACACAAGAATCTGTGAATCTATTTCCGCGCAGAGAAAGGCGGCACAATGTAAAATGGAGCAGAACGTAGAATGAAGACAACAAAGAGAATCACAAACCTATTGACTGTCGCCGTTGTGGCGACGGCCGTCCTCATAGGGTCGACCGCATCGGCCCTGGCCGGAACCACCACGGTGTTGGATGACACCGCAACCTGGAATTACTTTCACCCGCTGGACGGAACAGACCCTGCGGTAGCTGACACCGATTTTGACACCACTTGGTATACACAGAACGACACCGGCAATAGCTACAATGGCCCTGCATTTGCCGGTTCCGGCTCTGGGATGTTCGGCTATGGATCAATTTCGTACGGCGCGATTACAGCGAATATCGGTGCTCCGCCTAGCGGGTCCCGTTATACGGCTTACTTTGTGACAACCTTCGATTTAGGCAGCGTCAGCGCCTCAAGCGTAACTGACTTGACTGCCAAGCTCCTGGCCGATGACGGTGCGTTTGTCTACATCAACGGGCAATTTGCCGGCGACATAAATGCAGGCGCTAGCGACTCCTATACTGCGATGTCGTCAGGATCCGGCAGTGAAGCTGTAACATCGACTATCACACTCGACAGATCATTGCTTGTCGATGGCATCAATTCGATTGCACTATCACTTCACAATACAAGTGCTACCAGTTCCGATCTAGGCTTCACGATGATCACGCTGCTGGCGGGGGTTCACTCCTCTGCCGCTACCATAAAGAAGGGGCCATACCTCATCTACCCCAACAATCCTGCCAAGATGACAGTGATGCTGCAGGCGGACGCTACGGCGGCCACCTGCTCAGTGCGCTGGGGGACATCGGCATCGTATAGCGACGGCACGGCGAATCTGACGGCATTCGGAAGTGACAAACAGTACCGCACCACAATCACCGGGCTCACCGCTGACACCCGTTACTACTATGAGGTAAACCTGGACGGTGCTCTGCATAACGGCACGTTTCGTACGGCGCCCTCAGCAAGCGGGACAAGTACGGTGATCTATGCCGTCGGCGACACGCGCAGCTCGCCGGCCGGCTTGAACAACATCCTGAGTGCCATGCTGGCCGATGTGGATTCGGCCTCATCAATTCGCGAAACTCTCTGGATGCATGTCGGCGACTGGGTGAACTCCGGCGATAATGAGGATGACTGGACGAATCAGTTCTTTAATCGCGATTACGCTGGTTCACTGGAAATACAGCGTCGCCTGCCGATCATGGGTTGCCGTGGCAGCCACGAAGCAACGGGCGCTGTCTACAACAAGTACTACCCATATACTGAGCTCGTCGAGAGCTCGGTGACTCCGGCTCCGGCCAGCAGTGTGCATTACTACTCCTTCGACTATGGTCCTGTGCATTTCGCAGTAATCGACGACAACATCAGCCGTGATGTTGGATCGACCCAATACAACTGGCTCGTCGCCGACCTCACAGAATCGACCAGAAAATGGACAATCCTGATGTTTCATGAGCCGGCCTACAGCGCCGGTGGTCACGCTGACAACCTGATCAACCGCACTCTTGTCAGCAATCTTCAGAGCGCCGGATTCTCCATCCACATGACACTGGTCGGACATAATCACTACTACGCCAGGTGCGAAGCGAACGGCATCGTCCACCTGACGACCGGCGGCGGTGGCGCTCCTCTCTACGCGCCCGATCTCAACTTCAGCGATTACGTCGTCGCAGCAGAGCGGCAGCTCACTTTCGCACGTCTCGATATCAACACCGATACACTCGACTGTACCGTCAAGAACAGTTCCGGCACCGTCGTGGACAGCTTCAGCATCACCAGCAGCCCCGCCGTTACGTTGGACGGACGCTTTGCGGAGGGTTCCGTTGCCTCAAACGCTCTTCCGGGCGCGCTAGTCGGAAACTTGAGCATGGCAAATGCCACTGGGGAATTCACCTATACGCTGGAGAGTGGTGGCGACAATGACAACTTCTCTATAGCATCCGACTCAACCAACTTGCGTACGGCGGTCTGGATGAACGCCGCCTCGTACAACATCTCAATCGTGGCCACTGAAACAGGTGGGGACAATCTCGTGGTAACGAACGATTTCACGATCAATGCTACGGTGCCGACACACCTCTTGCTCAAGGTGACGGCAACAATGGACGCGAGCCCGACGGCCTCGTCGCAGGTGGGTAGTCTGGGTGCGCGGCCCGGCTCGGGCACAATCTTTGAGATCGTTGGCGGTCGCAAAGAGCTGTTCGAGATCGACGCGTCAGGCACGAACCTAATGCAGGTGGTTGGCTCCGATCCGGGATCGGAGGGCGACGTTCACTATCTGGAGATCAAAGCGTCGAATGCAGGTGTCACGAGTGACGCCTATTACCTGATCGAAGCCACGGTGGACACCACCAGCGGCACCCCCAACACGCTTCTCATCATCAGATAGCCAGGCAAGCGACCAACAAGGGAGTCACGTAGGCCCCAGTGGAGTAGTGACGGTTGCGAAAGTGCGTTTGGCCTCAGTATCTTCAGTGCGGAACACCCGAAGGGGAAAACTGGTGTCAGACTAGATTAAGTGAAATTTGTGGTGAAAAGGTGGCATGCTCTCAGGATGTTAATCTAATTTGTTATACTTTGGTTCCGCTGAGTATGTTGTGCACAACATAATCAGCGGAACCATACTTTAATACACGACCCCTCACAAACACGACGAATTAACGGTTTTTTCTCAGCATTGGCTATATGACGGCAATTCCATGTAAGCAAGAAATCCATCTGATGGTAAGCCGACAACGCCACATGCATAGCATCATCAGCCACGACATGAGGCAACGCCCCTTTTGCCAATAACACTTCAGTTAAATCCACTACCTCATAGGTGACTGCAAGTCGTTTAATTTCCTTTAATGCAATAAGGCGTTTCTCTGCTGCATCAGGATTACCCTTTCCTGTCTCTCCGTTCAGCACCAACGGTTACTAGGAAAGGGGCGCATGATTTAATGGAACATTAAAATCTTTGCTGATCTATAGAAGGAATGGGTTGACAATATCACACGGATCTTCTATCTTACTTTTGTGTTAACAAGTAAGGAGGCCGTGATGATGTCTGCGACAATTAAATTAACAAGTAAACGGCAGGCGACATTTCCCGCAAAATTA
>CAZBTJ010000226.1:0-6585 GCA_964494325.1 uncultured Pirellulales bacterium | reverse complement strand
GAGTAAATTATCTGCGATTTGATGGGGATCAGAAAGGGCTATTTACTGAGTTCTGAAAACCATATCTATTTCCGAAGAGAGGATGCGCAAATCACTTTGTAACCTTGAATTGATACTCGTGAACCATGTCCTTACCCAGATCCTTCACCCGGCAGCGAAGCACAAAGCCCCCCTTCATCTTCTTATACTCAAAATCCTCACCGCTGAACAAATCCTTTGGCAAACCGCTCGGAAGTGCATTGGGCAGATGTCCGGTCTTGGCCTTCACTATGTAAATCTCAATGGCAGCCCTGACAGCGTTGGGCAGGTTTTCTCCTCTTATTCCGACACCATAAGATTTGTCAAATGCCGGCAATAACATGAGGGTAAGAGTCGCGTCCGGATTTTCAATGATGTCTTTTTCCGGTTTCTCACACAGCCTCTTAAGTTCTTGATATGCCTTCGGGTATGGCATATCAAGAGCGGCTTTAATGTTGCGAATAAGCCCTTCCCAATACCCCCTGTTCCTCACCAAAAACTGTTTGTCAGCAGCAAAAATCCATTTTTCAGCAGTCTTCGAAAGAGAAGATGGCACTTCCCAGTTTTCAACGGGCAACAACGCTTTAATATTATCCAATTTTGTCATAAATAAAATTGCCGTCTCATTCGCATCATCAACGCAGATTTCGAATGAAAAAGAGTTACCGTCAATCTGTACCAGTTGATTTTTGAGCCAATTCAACATGTCTAAATCTTCAGGCATATTTGCCAAAATGTCCTGAATATATTTATCTGCTTCTCCATTGATTGCTAAGCCCAATAGATAATTCATCATATTACGGTCACTGACGTGCCGGGCAAATTTTTCAACACTTAAACAACGATCAATCGCAGATGTATAATCACCCTTCTCGACCATGATTTTAGCATCTGCAATCATCAATCTGGCCAGCTTCTTGAATGTGTGAAGAGGCGGCAGAAGGGTTGACATACCTTTGGAATAATCCATGCCCCAATCGCAATGTGTCACTCCAGAAGCAGCTACTGCAAAATCTATCGCGTGTTTATTACTTCTAACGAGTTTCTTTATCTTTGGATTAAGCTCAATCTTACCCCTTGATAAATCGGACAGCATTTGCTCCATTTCAGGCTCTGCCTGATACCACTGACACGCTCGATAATAAAGTACTGCCGCATTATCAGGCGGATAGGCAAAGACCTGCGAAGTTGATACCAGCAGTGTCAAAGTTACATATATGACCTTCGGCAGTCTTTTATTACTGGTGGCTCTCATTGTTTTGCCCTTTCTCATTCTTAACCATTAAAATCTTAATTAAGTAATTCCTGTAGCGATATACTGGTTGCTCTCGGTTTTCGCGTGCCATGGGCCTTCTCAAATTGAGCCTCCACGGCTTCCAACCCGCCCTTGCGATAAGCAATATTAAGTGACGCCACTGTCAACATGTCGGTTGGGGATATTGTGACTTTTGAAACTGCATTAGTATCAACCTTTTCAGACGACTGCTGGTGAATAATAAAAAAGCTGATTGCCACGATTATCACTGCCGCCGCAACTTTCACAACTCGGCTTTTCAAAACCACGCTCAAAATACCAACCTGGCCTTCCGGTGATGACTGCGAACGGCGATCAACGAGAGACTGGAATTCCCACGAGTACTTTTGCCTCCATTTCTCTGCGTCAAATTTCGGTTCGCTTGTATCGATATACCCGGAGATCAACTCGTCCAGCCATTTTTCGTCTTTATATTTGTTCACAATCTCACCTCGCCAAACCCTTTCCGGCTCAATTGCTCAGCCAGTTTTCTCTTGGCCCTGCGCAACCTGCCGTTTATCGCCTGCTGGGAGATTCCCAGAACGGCGGATATGTGCTCATAGGACATGCCATCATAAAACCGTAGGTAGATCACCTCTCTAGCCGAGGCCGAAAGACTGGCCAGGGCAACCTTGACAGCCTCCGAAGCAGGATTCTCGTTCGATTCAACCGCCGCTATAGAATACTCCTCAGTAACATGCCTGGGCTTTGTGGTTCGAAGCATATCCCTGGCTGCATTTCTGCAAATGGCCGCAATCCAGCCACCAAATTGGTTCTTTCTTGTCAACCGGGGCAATTGGACCGCCGCTTTGGCAAATGCCTGTTGGGCCGCATCTTCCGCCAGATGCCTGTCGCCTAAAATCGAATGAGTAATCGCAACCATAGCCGGATAATATCGCCTGCAAAGCTCCGTAAAGCTTTCGTCATCGCCGTTGACAGCCGCTTCGACCAGTACTGAGTCAGACTCTTGAGACACGCGTTATCCTTTATATACCAACGTTCCAGCCATCACATCGCCCCGTTACATCGGGGCCATCACCTACAAAGACTGCTACTGAGCCTGAAAATGGGCGCAGAAACCAGGACTTTTATAGATAAGGCAATTATATGAACTCAACTGCTGCTTGACGACAATGCCGCAAAAAAAATATGGGCGATTAGCAAGTCGATCTTGATCCGTTTGTAAACGCCCACCATAGATATAAACTTATGAGGTGCGGCAGAGATACCACGGTAGTCGCTGCTTAGTCCTCTGTAACAGATATTTGCCACACTGGCAAACAGGGATTATTAAGGGACAGTGCCTTCTGGCTAACAAGCCTCTTTCTGCAATTGTCTTGTCATGAGATGACACAGCTAACGTGTTGATTCAAGGAAAAGAGACACGGATGTCGTGTGTACTGGAGTACCAATCGTCCAAAAGGTGGAAAAATGGTATATCCGAACGTTCAATCAGGACGATTTGCGCAGACTGACTCTAAGACTGTGGTGTGATCTGTATAGATTTGAGCCCACCATGTGACTGATCTATGGAGACAGTGACACTTAGAATCCCACAATGGTCGAGCGTTGCTCTCGTAAGGATTGATGAACACCATTTAGATGAGGAATTGGGTTTTGCCTGGACAGGTATTGACCTTTGTCATGAAGTGCGTCAATTTGCTTTCTATATGAATCCTTCACTGCCTACCACAAGGCCGTCTACAAAATAGCGTAACCGTTTACGGTACATACCGGATACCTCAAAACCACGTACGGCTTCTTCCTGGACAATCCGACCAGAGATAGAGGCTTGCCCTTCTTGGGTAGGCACCTCGCCACGGTAATACACTAAGCTGCGATACTCTGTTAAAGCCCGTTTCTTAGTCTTGTCAAACAAACAAGTTAACGGCATCAGCCAGTCATCTTGCCCAGCCTCTCGAAGATACAGAGAACATCCTTTCCACTCCTCAGGGCGTGTGCCATTCGCTCGGCCAGCTTCACTATAAATTGCTCGCGGCCCTCGTCTTTCTTAAAGATGGCCTTGCGGTCATTGCCACGAAGTGTTACATGGTAAACTGCCCCTTCATATTCTATGCGTATCGGTCTTGCCATCAGATTACCACAACATGAGTATTTGTCCTACTCAAGCTTTAAGTATTAAGTTGAGGTCTGGCCCTTAAAGGCCCTGCTGGGAAGGGAAGTCACTCGTGCATTAAGTGCTACTGGCAAATTGTTGCGGGACTTTGAGCGGTTGTCGCTTAAGGATCAAGAGGTGATACAGGGTACGGTTAAGTTGATGCTGAAGAAAAGTTGAACCACATGGTGTGTGTGGGGGCATGCGCAAGCTTGTATGCCTTTCTTTTTTTCAATAAAATTGCGATACCAACTCGTATGCCTTTGGAGACAAATGTGTATGAGTTTAGACAGAGTCTACTTGAAGATCTTGTGTGACCAGAGGGAGATAGATCCTGTTGTCTGCAGCGGATTTGTCCAACATAAGGAAAGTATACTCCTGGTTCGAAAGAAAGAACATGATGGCAATACGGGGAGTCCGTGATGGACCGTCTTGTCCACACCATAGCGTGATTTTAGAACTGAATCTAAAAAGCTACCGCATAGAAGCCCCCAAAAAGCAGAAAGAGTCGGACTGTACAGTCCGATAAATCCGCGACCCCCTCCCTAGCGAGTCCCTCTGAGAGAGAATCCTATGATCCCACTCAGAAACAATAGCAATTCGTACCGGTAAGAATAGTTGACGCCGGTTACACCCCTTTAAGAATAAAAGAGTTTTTTAGGTCTCGATATTAGCCGAAATATATTTCTATCAAAAGGTTGCGGTTTTAGGCTCAGTATTTATTAAACCAAGACCACATAAATATACTTGAGGAGCAAAAGGACGAACAGTTGGTGGGAATTGTGGTAAAACCAGCCGAAAATAGGAGTTAACCATGTTGGTTCTAACCAGACAAAAAGATGAGTCAATTATGATCGGCGACGATGTCGAGATTATAATCGTTGATGTTCGGGGTAATAAGGTTCGCCTTGGCATAACAGCTCCAAAGTGTATACCGGTTCATCGAAGAGAAATATACGATGCGATCCAGCGAGAAAGAACCGATAAAAAGGAGCCTAAGAAACAGCAGGAGAAAGAGCCCCAGGCCAAGAGTGAGGAAATAAGCGGAAATTAAGAGACTCATAATACCAGCCCATAGAAAAACCAAGAAAGGAGCAGCAATAAATCAAACAAGAACAGTCCTTAACTGATGGCATTTTTGTCAATCCAGAATTGAAGAAACTTATAACAACGCAACCCTTGCTGATTCGACCTCCCCTCAACAGACCGCCATCAGCACATCCTCGTAGATTGAAGCGCACTTGCGTGCACTATCTATCCACCGCAGCTCCCTTACTTCAAAGTTGCCATGGTTTCTCAATGTCAATTGCAGCGGGGGATACTTCAGAACCGCGACAATTTTGTTTGCTATTTCATCTACATCCCAGAAATCCACCTTTAAGGCATGAGTCAGGACTTCAGACACGCCGCTTTGCTTGCTGATGATCACCGGCACATCGTGATTCATGGCTTCCAGTGGTACAATGCCAAAGGGCTCAGACACGGACGGCATGACATACAGGTCAGCCATCTCATAAATCTGTCGCACGTCATCACCCCGTAAAAAGCCGGTGAACATGACTTTGTTTCCAATGCCCAATTCGGCTGCCATATTAATGATTCGGTTCATCATGTCGCCTGAGCCTGCCATCACAAACTTGACATTGTCCATGACTTCGAGCACCTTTTTGGCAGCCTTGAGGAAATACTCCGGGCCTTTTTGCATGGTGATACGACCCAAAAACAGGACGATCTTTTCGTCACTGTCAATGCCCGTGGTCATCAAAGACCAGGTGCCATTGGACTCCACGCCATTATAGACGACCTCAACTTTGTCACCAGCAATACCGTATCTGCTGCTGATGATATTTCTCGTATAATGACTGACGGCAATGATCTTATCGGCCCGTTCCATGCCTGCCCGTTCGATGTCATAGATCATTTGATTCACATGCTCGCCGCTGCGGTCGAACTCTGTGGAGTGGACGTGCACGACCAAGGGTTTTCCAGTGGCTGCAGCCGTGGCCATGCCTGCCGGATAAGTCATCCAGTCGTGAGCATGAATCAGATCAAAAGACTCGTCGAACGCCAGTGACACTGCAACGGCAGCATACCGATGTACTTCACTGTACATGTCCTGCCCATAGTGAACACCATTGCACGCCTCATCGGAAAATGGTTGGCCCTGTCCGAAGTGTTGACGGACGAATTCGCTGTGTTCTTCTGTGAGTTGGTAGTCCTCAGGCAGGGTATAGGGCTGAAGTGTTGATGCGATAGAATGGAACATAAAGTTTTTGAGTTCCTGCATGGAATATGACGACATGTTTCTCTTGCGTGTGCCGGGTGTCAGGAGTCTGACGTGCGAGGCATATTGGCCACTGACCACTTTGGGCAGTACAAAAGAGATTCTTAATCCCAGTGAATCCATGGCTCGGGTCAATCCATAACATGCAGTCCCACATCTGCAGCAATAGTGTACGATCTGATCAATATACATCATTTCTAAACAGACTTATGTTGGTGCCCAGTTTCACACCCTATTGGCCTAATCTTCTATCCCGGCTTCCTTACGGGTATATTCAGAAAGTTCTTTATACCTTAATTTTACCTGGATTAACATTCACTCCGTGCTTCCACTTTGTTATAATGAACTCCCTGAAGGAGGATAGGTCAAGTTTTCAGAAGATATGTGCATGAAGATTTGGCCGAAGTGTCCCCTGCATTTAGTACTTTTCTTTCACACTTTCTCGCAGGGGATTTTTGTCTCTTGAAGCTCTGTTATGTGTTGTAAGTCTTGGGCGATGATGAAACACATGATATTGGGGCCATGGACTTCTCAAAGGGCAGTTCATGGCTCTTTTCGCTTTTACCATATCCTGCACTTGTTTCACCATCCAAATAATCGCCCGCTTAAGCTCCTCAGACAGCTCCGCCCACCGCTCAGCAATCTGCATGAAGTCCGGGGCATTACCGTAGCTGGAGGAGATATAGATAATGACGGATAAGGGATGAACGGCCCTTTATTCAATTTGATGTGGAAGACACTGGAATTGACGTGTGATAACCAAGTAGAGACTCTCTCATCTGATTGTCTGCACTATGCCAGAGGTGCTTTCAGGATACTCCTGCATCCCTCACCTGGAGTGGATTCAATCTCCAGGGCACCCCCAAATTGGCT
>CAZBTJ010000225.1:0-6658 GCA_964494325.1 uncultured Pirellulales bacterium | reverse complement strand
CCGCCGTCATGGAATTCTTTTTACAGAGTCAAACCGGTGAGCTCATTCTATTGCCGGCCCTGCCCTCTGAATGGCCAGAGGGTTCCGTCAAGGGCATCAGAGGACGCGGAGGCTTTTTGGTGGATCTTGTCTGGGAAAACGGCGAGTTGAGCCGTGCGGTGATTGAGTCTCAATTTGGAGAACGCTGCACCGTACGCTACGGAGACAATGTTGTGAAGCTCGATATTAAAAAAGGCGAAAAAGTCACCCTGGATAAAGAGCTCCGTGAGGTTGGAAGCACATTGGGGAAAACAGAATTAAAGGAAGGCTAGGACCAATGAAGAATTCACACCGACAAGCTGTATTGATTATACTCACAGTAGCCGCAATCAATGTGGAGGCAACGTCGCTTAAGGGCACAAGGCCGAACGTCATTCTGGTCATGACCGATGACCAAGGGATGGCGGATTTGTCCTGTATGGGCAATCCCTACATGAAAACTCCCCATATTGATAAATTCTACAAGATTGCGACTCGCTTTACTGATTTCCAAGTGAGCCCGACCTGCTCGCCCACCCGAGCCGCGATCCTCAGCGGTCGACATGAATTCAAAAACGGAGTCACCCACACGGCGAGCTTGAGAGATTTTCTGGCGCTTAGCACCACCACCTTCCCCCAACTGCTGCAAAAAGCCGGTTATAAAACAGGGGTCTTTGGCAAATGGCATCTCGGAGAACTCCCAGACTATCTGCCGGGAAAGCGGGGCTTTGATGAAGTTTTAATCCACGGCAGTGGTGGGATTGGGCAACCGGCGGATTTCCCACCCAACAAGGAGAATAAGTATTTCGACAATGTGCTTCTCCATAACGATCAGGTTGTTCAGACGAAAGGGTTCTGTACGGATGTTTTTTTTCAGGCCGCCTTGGGCTGGATCAAGGAACAGCACATGGCCAAACAGCCCTATTTCGTCTGCATTAATCCCAACGCACCGCATCACCCCAATATCGCTCCCGAGAAATCCAAGAAGCGTTTTTACGATGATGGCTGGAGTGAGGGGATGGCCGGTCGCGGTGGCATGGTTGAAAATATCGACGATAATTTTGGAGTCCTGTGGAGCAAACTCAACGAGTGGAAGGCCCTTGAGAATACGATCGTTATTTTCATGACCGACAACGGGCAGTCCGGCCTACCCGGCAAAGCATCCATGCGAAACGGGAAACTGGTAAAGGTCTACACAGCCCACTTCAAAACCGGCAAAGGTACCGCCTACGAAGGAGGCACTCATGTCCCCTGCTTTTGGTACTGGAAAGGTGTCCTCGGTGAAGGCGTGGACATTCCTGCCCTGACCGCGCACATCGACTTTTTCAAGACCTTCTGTGATCTGGCCGGCGTGACTATTCCCAGCGATATCCAACCGATTGACGGGCGTAGTCTCCTGCCGCTCCTCGAGAATCCCAAGGCCGAATGGCCTGACCGGAAGCTGTTTGTTCACGTCGGTCGCTGGGCCTCTGGTACTGACGTCGAGACCTACAAGTATGTCAACTGTGCTGTTCGCACGGGCCGCTGGCGGTTGGTCATGCCCCGCACCAGCAACGCCGCCATGAGGAAAGGGAAACTTAATAACGACCCAGCCCAATTCCAACTTTATGACATCCCCACCGATCCCTATGAAGGCACGAATGTCGCGGAACAGCACCCGGAAACGGTTCAGGAGCTGATCAAAGCGTATGACCGGTGGTGGACGGAAACGGTCCCTCTGATGGTCAACGAGAAACGGAAGGATAAAGAAAGACACCTTCACACCCTCTACGATGAGGCGCTCAAAAAAGGCATACCCGATTGGACACCGCCAACCTTCTAGAGGGCTTGCCAATATTGATGGGGCGTGTGGAGAAAAGCAGGAAGATCGACAGGACAAAGCGGATCTCTAAAAAAATCATCCAGATAATCCTGTTCATCATGAAACTACACAGAGAGCCCTTGATTCTTTCGGCGAATTCAAATACATAACGATGACTACTAAGGGGGAAACATGAAAAAGCTATCCTCCATCATAAGCATTTTAACGATTGCGTTCATGGTTCTGGCTGAATTCGACCTTCCGGCGATTTTTCCGATGGCATGGTGTTGCCGCCCGAACCTCTTTTACCCGTGCCAGGCGAGGCCCAGCTGAAGTGGCACAAGGCCGAGTATAAGATGTTCATTCATTTCGGAATGAAAACCTATTATCCCAGCAACAACCACAAGGGGGATGGCAAAGAAGATCCGCAAAGGTTTAACCCATCACTTTTTGATGCGAACCAGTGGGTGGAGACGGCCAAGTCCAGTGGCTTTGACGGGATTGTCTTCACGACCAAGCATCATGACGGATTCTGCAACTGGCCAACCAAGACGACCCAGCACTCCGTAAAACTCGCACCGTGGAAGAACGGTGAAGGCGATATAGTCAAGGAGCTGGTAGAAGCCTGACGCAAGAGCGCTCTTGCCTGCCCGCTGATCAGTACGTTCTAGGTGGTGGGAGAGATGGACTAGGATGGTTGAGCTTGCGAGACCTTGGGTCGCGTCCCGCCGCTGTCGCGATAGCGCCAGCCTCTACCTGCGGTGGTCGGGGGAACGTTGAATCCGAAATATTGCCGCTGCGCTTCTTTTTTGAACACAAAAAGCATTTGCCACTCCACTGCGTTCAGTTGCCGTCGCGACAGCGCCAGCCAGTTGGCGAATACGCCTGCTCAGAACACCTCAGGTCCAAGGTTTGGAACGTTGTGATCTATGTCGAAAACCCCGAGTCGGGCGTTCTTCCTGTGCGCCATAGCCTTTGGCGACGGCGGGTTCGCGATTGAAAAATTCTCCGGCTAGATCCGTGCGCCGTAGGTGCAAAATCCTTTAACTCTCTCTCGCCACGACCGCCTTGAACTCGTGTGCGATTTCCTCAAAAATCAGGAATATCTAGAACAGAGGTGGGATAATTCTCAAAGGTGGGATACCCCGGCTTGCCAAATTTGTTCATGTCAAAGTTTTTGAACCCCAACGTCAACGCCGGTGACCCGTCCTTAACCCGATAATCACCTTCTGCGGGGTTCACAAACAAGGGGTCCGCTGTTACGGAGTGTTCATCCCAATGATACTTTTTCCAGATATTTTGTAAGCTGGGCCATTTCCCCGCTAAAGGTTCGCCGTTATTCCAAAACACATTGAAATCGAGAAACGCCTTATCCGGATCAACAATATGAGATGAAGTTGACCAGTACGGCTCAAAATTCTGGACGATATTGCGGAAATAAAATTTATTCATTTCTTTATATTTTCTCCAGATATGTATCGTAGGGGACTCGTTTATTATAATGTTATTCGTGACGGTTTGATAGAAGCCTCGCTGTATTTTGATGGGGGCGTTAATCAGAAGATTGTTGTACACATTAAAATTACCGGACCCGTTGTCCCAATCCATACCGTGATTAGCAACACCGGCGGGATGGCTCATGCGATTGTTGCGGACGATAATGGTATGGATGCAGTCAAGCCTGGCAAGTTTCCAAGAGTTTTCATAGTCTCTCATATGACTCATCCAACGGTCCCTCATCCAGGCGTTAAAGGGCCCGTGATCTTTAGTCTCACGCATCTGGTCGAACAGCTCGTTATACTCAAAAATATGCCCGCCGAAACTTCCACTGCCGATATTGAACCCTGCACGGGGACCGTGGTGGGCTGTGGTGTGGCTCACCGTGACAAATTCAGCGGTTTGTATGCACACGGCGGATGTTTGTTTTTCGAACATGCCGTTATTAAACATATAACAGTACGTGATGGTAATATTTCTGGGATAATTATCATTAGCAGGACCCGGGGTCACGTCGGGAAGAACTCTCTGTGCGCTCGGATCACCGAATACGACAACACCTGAAGCGCCGAGATCAGTGAAATCGCAGTTCGCGACCCAATGATTCCGGTTATAACGGCTCATGAATAGTGCGTTTCCGCCGATTTTCTTAAAGTTACAGTTTTTCACTGTAACATTTTCCGCCATTTCTATGTATAACGCCCCTGCTCGGGCGATACTCCAGTCGGAGCCCTGTGTTGACTTAGGGCTTCCCGCCGCACCTGATTTCATAGGCTCATACTCCCGCGCAAAAAGCGTCCGGTGGGTATGGGTGAATGTGAAACCCGAAAAGGTGAGATAGGAGACCTTTTTCGCATCGGTTCCCATCACTTTGATAAGCTCTTCGAGCGTCGCACCCACCACATAGTTCCCCTTGAGACTAAACCCGTCCGGAGGATAGAGATAAAGCTTGCCGGCACGCTTATCATAATACCACTCTCCGGGAGCATCCAATTCTTCAAAGATGTTTTCAGCCATCATGTAATCTGGGTCAATCTTAGACCCTCGATTATTGTCCCCCGCCCATTCCATCCCCTTATTAGACGACTCTCCGGGAGCATCCGTTTCTTCAAAGATAACATCATCCTGCGTGAAATCTGGGGTAATCCCAGACCCTGGATCCTTATCACCATATGCGCTGGAACCCACGATTTTGAAACTATTGCCCCCCCAATGGCCATTGTGCAATGCTCGCATATAGCCACCAATTGGATTACTCCAATGGCTGGCCCGGGCCTTATATTCTGACAAGTTTCCATAACCCTGTAGTATTTTGTCTGCATCAAAATTCGGCCAACGAGCCATGGTAAGCATCTCGTCGTCACCCAAAAACAGCATATCGAAATCATAATCGGAACCGATGTCGGCGACCATGATATCCCCCGAATAGGGGGTCCATGTGGGCGTAATTTTTTTTCCGCCGCTTAGAACAACCTTTTCGCCCTGATAGGCCGAATAACTCACCGGCCTCGCTGCCGTGCCTCCATCTTCCGGTGTTAAGATCAGGGTGCTGTCCATGTAATATATCCCTGCACGCACATAGATATTGATAGGTCCGGAGCCGGAATGAAGTGCGGTCCGCACAGCGCTCTTAGCTTTGGAAAGCGTTTTGAAGGGCGCCGACAACGTACCGGCTGCCCCGTCATCGCCGGTCGGTGCCACAAAAAAATCCGCGGCCAGCAACGGGGTTGCGAATAGGACAGTAAGAAGTATGAGATTTATAGTTTTTTTCATTTTTTATCCTTAATTTCACGGCTGGGAATTTGCGGTTCAACCCCCATAAAACGCCATCGCTTAACGGCTCTATCCCCTCCACGGGATCAGAACGTTTTTCTCATCATCCGCCGATTCATACCCCAAACAATATGGCGGTCATGGTACACGGATTCAAGAGAGGCGGAAGAAAGAAAGGTGAAAGATGAAGCATGAAAGATGAGAAAAAAGTAGCCGAGGTCGGTCCGATAATTTGACAGCGCCTGCCCGCTGATCAGTACGTTCCAGGTGGTGGGAGAGATGGACTAGGATGGTTGAGCTTGCGAGACCTTGGGGCGCGTCCCGCCGCTGTCGCGATAGTGCCAGCCTCTACTTCGGTGGTCGGGGGAACGTTGAATCCGAATTTTTCCAACCATTGGAAGAAATCTTTCCGACCATTGGAAAACATAGGTAGGGCGACGCCTCCGGCGAAGGCGTTCAAGAAGATTACTCTGCAACCCGGCGAAACGAAAACCGTTACGTTGGAGCTCGATAAGAGCGCATTCGCATTCTTTAGTGAAAACCAGGATGACTGGTGGTAGAGTCGGAGGGCTTCGAGTTGCTGATCGGCAGCTTCTCGCGCGATATCCGCCAAACAGTAACATGCACAATGAAGTAGTTTAATTCGCGACCAGAAAGCCCCAGATTAATTCTGGGCTTTCAGCGTTATAGGGCAAAAGAAATGCAGTCAGAATAGGGAGCTTTTATGATTAAAAAATCAGTTATTTCGCTCGTGACGTTGTTGATGAGTAGTCTGGCGCTGCATGCGGTAGAACAGCCGGTGTATAAAGATGCGGATCAACCCATTCCAGAACGGGTGGCAGATCTTCTCGATCGAATGACGCTGGAGGAAAAGGTTCAGCTGATAACCGGGGACAAAATTCCGAAGGATGGAATCATTGGATCGGTCGGCATTCCTCGTCTTGGCGTACCTGCCTTTAAGATTGAGCATGGCCCCTATGCCTTCAAAGGCTGGTTTCTTGGCGAGGGCGGCCCCAAACAGATGGGCACCTATTTTCCGGTTTCTATCGCGCAGGCCAGCACTTGGGACCGAGCGCTTGTTTCAAAAATCAATGCGGCGATGGGCGCGGAAATGAAGGCCTCCGGCGGACAGGCCAATGCAGGCCCGGCGATGAATATTATTCGTGATCCGCGCGGCGGGCGTAGCTTTGAGTATTTCACGGAAGATCCCTACCTGAATGGCGAAATTGCGGTGGCGTACACGAAGGGGTTGCAGAGCCAAAAAGTCATGGTCAACCTGAAGCACTACATTTGTAACAATCAGGAGTTTAATCGGCACAAGATCAGTGTGGTGGTCGGAGAGCGCGCCCTGCGCGAAATCTATCTGCCGGGCTTCAAGGCGGCTATTCAGGACGGGGGCGCTTGGAGTGTGATGGGTGCTTACAATAAGGTTAATGGAGTCTATTGCTGCGAGGATCCCTTCATGCTGACGGACATTCTGCGAACGGAATGGGGCTTTAAGGGGTTTGTTCTGTCGGACTGGGGGGGGGGGGGGGGGGGGGACCCAAAAAACGGCGGACAATGCGAATG
>CAZBTJ010000224.1:0-6695 GCA_964494325.1 uncultured Pirellulales bacterium | reverse complement strand
AGCCGCACGCTTTTCGGGATCGGAAGCCAGTCATTTTCCGTAAAGAATCCAACAAAACCCGAGTCACCATCTTTCAGGGAGGCCATGAGTCCATTAAGAGTGCTGCACTTAACTGGCTTGCCCAACAGAGAAAGGGCAAACCAGCCAACTGGAATGTTACGGCTAAACATATCCTGAAGACGGATGAGTCCGAGAGCGCGTCGGGCAAATAGAACGTAGGGATAAAATACCTAACGACGTAGCAGACTCAAATATAAGGAAAAAATGATGTCAAAAACCATAAAAATTGATCGGATAATCATGACTAAAAACGCAAATAAATTCCCTGCACGTTTTGCCGTCTCCGCCGGGGCGACGCGCTTGACGGCACGCATAATACTGCTAGCGATGGCAGGATCCATTTATTCAAATGCCGAACCCTTTGACCCTGCCCTCAAGATCTGGGAGAACGCTCCGCCTGATCCCACCGTCGTCTCTGACAATAAAAAAGGGGGGGTGTACATTAAAGAAAACAATAAAACCATCAAATGGGATCTGTGGGGGCTGGTGATTGGCAACGGTCGTCTGGGAGCCACCTTTTACGGTAATGTGGCGGATGAGGTGGTTGAGTTTAACGAAGATTCACTATGGAGTGGGATTGATGCATTTCAGGTCAATAGAAACCTGGAATTGCCAACTGAAATTAGGCCGAAAATACAGGCGCAAATTAATGCCCTAGAAGAAGAATTGAAGAACGCCCCTAAAAAGGAACAGAGACCGCTTGAGAAGCAGATTAAGGCGTTAACCGCTGAAGGCCAAAATCGTACCAAAGGCGCCTACCAGCCTTTTGGCGTCATTCATATTAAAATGCCTCATGAGCAGTTTTCGGACTACCATAGAGAACTAGATCTCAGCCGAGCGGTGGGAACCGTCACCTACACCAGTGGCGGCGTAAAGTATCGTCGTGAATACGTTGCCAGCTATCCGGACCAGGTGTTGGCCATTCGTTTAACCGCGGATAAGCCCGGTAGCATCACCGGTAACATCCAACTCTCCGATCATCATCGGGGTCAGATCACTTCCAAAAAAGGTATGGTCACCTTACGTGGAAAACTGAAAGAAGAATTTTACACGATAAGGGTGCCCGGCCGTGAAATCCTTAAAGTGAACGATTCCGTGGAGGCTGCTGAGGAAGCCTGGCTTTCGAATCGGCAGTTTGTTGGAAACGGCATGGAATTCGAAGCTCAGATGAAAGTCATTCATGAGGGAGGACGGATCACTGACGACGGTGAAGGCACTCTTCAAGTGGACAACGCAGACAGCGTTCTGATCCTACTGGCAGCCGACACGGATTACTCGCCTGATTATAAAAAAGACTTCCACGGGTCGGACCCGCATGATGCCGTAAGCCAACAGCTTTCAGCGGCAGCGAAGCAACCCTATGCGCGGCTTCTTAAACGGCACACAGATGATTATCAGGCCTTATTTAACCGTGTAAGCCTGGATCTTGGTAAATCATCGTCCGAGAAGCGGTCCATGCCGATGCTGGAACGCGTCCAGGATTTTAAGGAGAATCCCCATGATCCTGATTTGATGGAGCTGATCACGCAGTTTGGTCGCTATCTCTTGATCAGCTCGTCAAGACCCGGCGGGCAGCCGGCCAATCTGCAAGGGCTCTGGAACCCACGCCAATTGGGCCCCCCGTGGTCCTCGGACTACCACTTAAACATTAACCTACAGATGAACTATTGGATGACCGGGCCCGCCAACCTTTCGGAGTGTGATGAACCACTCTTCCAGTGGATGAAAGCCATCATGCCGGTGCTCCGCCGCGAAACGCTGGCGGCAACCGGTAAGCCTGGCATCAGTTCGCCCTGGGGCATCAGTCTTTACGGAGGGGGTCATGGAGAACTAACCATGGGTGAAATTCCTTGGTTGTGCACACATATGTATGAACACTATCGGTTCACCAAAGACACCCAAATGTTGCGAGAGGTCTCCTATCCGGTTTTAAAAGAAGCCGTCTTATTTTCCGAAAGCAGCCTCGTTAAGCGGGACGGTCTTTACCTGGCCGAAGAAACAGTCTCACCAGAACATGGACCACGCGAAGAAGGCGTCATGTATGCGCAACAGGTCTTCTGGGAGCTCTTCTCCGAGTTCATCGAAGTGTCCGACGTTCTGGGGCTCGATGCAAACTATCGCAAAACCATTCAAGCCAAACGCGACAAACTGGCGCCGAATAAAATCGGCAGTATCGGCCAACTCCATGAGTGGCAAACGGAGTATGTGGAAACCGATAAGAAACAGCATCGCCACATCTCCCACCTTTTTGCCGTCTATCCAGGACGTCAGATTGCACCGACCACAACGCCTGACCTTGCAAAAGCAGCTGTTGTTAGTCTGAACTACCGAGGGGTGGATGCGACGGGCTGGAGTAAAATGCACAAAGCATGCGCCTGGGCAAGATTGCTTGATGGAGATAAGGCCATGGAACAGATCCGCAACTACGTTAAGGGCCACATCTGGCCAAGCGGTCTCTCATCTATTAAAGAGGGCGACAAGTTCCAGATTGATGCCAATCTGGGAGTGACTGCCGCGGTTCTTGAGTTGCTGTTGCAAAGCCAGACCGGTGAACTTCAGCTCCTGCCAGCCCTCCCTTCTGAGTTCAAAGAAGGGAGCGTGAAGGGGATCCGCGGCAGAGGCGGGTTCCTGGTCGACATGACCTGGAGCCAAGGCCAACTGGCTCGCGCGGTGATCCATTCGCAGTTCGGTGAACCCTGTACCGTTCGCTACGGTGATCAGGTGGTTACGCTCAAGCTCAAAAAAGGCGAAAAAATCGTGCTGGATAAGCATCTAAATGTTCGTGAAAAATAAAACTCGGAGACAGTCACGATCCAGTCGCTGAATGGGAATTCCTACCAGCTCAAGTGGGCATGAGAAGGGAAAATGATGTTTAGAATTGAAAGTTTGACACCGAGCGTTGTGCGCAGAGGCTTTTTATAGGCTTAGAATAGAGCCGGTTAAATATATTTACATAGATAGGACCGCTCTCAATTAAAATCAGGATGAGTAAAATGAAGAATAGAATATATGCAGTACAGAAGATTATTTTTATAGCACTTTTCATGTGCGCGGGAATGCTGCGTGCAGACACCACGATCCTTTCCGATGTTGATTTGGATGCCATCGATCAGAAGGTAGAAAAAATCGTTGGTCAGATGACGCTGGATGAGAAGATGCTTTTTATGCACGGCGATAAAGAGGGGCTGAAGTATGACGGGCCTCCTTCTATTCCGAGGCTCGGTATCCCTGAATACGCGATCGCCCATGGTCCGTATGGTGCCCGCTCGTTTTTCCCGAGTGCAAAGCCCGGCGGGAAACGGATGATTAAATGCGGAACGTTCATGTCTGCTTCGATGAACTATGCCGCCTGTTGGGATCCCGAACTTGTTACTAAAGTTGCGCATGGCATGGGCAAGGAGATCCGTTGTGCGGATAACCATGCGGTAGCCGGGCCAGCATTTAATATTGTGCGGGATCTGCGCTGTGGACGTGCGACGGAATACTTCACGGAAGACCCATACCTCAATGCACGTACCTCGGTTCCTTTTGTAAAGGGTTTGCAGGATGAAAAAGTCGTTGTAACACTCAAGCACTACGCCTGTAATAATCAGGAGTGGTCGCGCGGATTTCTTGATGTGCAGGTCAGCAAACGTGCGTTGCACGAAATCTATCTGCCTGGCTTTGAATATGCGATCACCGAAGCGCATGCCATGAGTGTGATGAGTTCCTATAACAAGATAAATGGAAAGTGGGCGGCTGAAAATCCGTACCTGTTGGACGATGTACTGCGCAAGTGCTGGGGCTTCAAAGGGTTTGTGTTATCCGACTGGTCCGGCACGCATTCCACGGTCGATTCGGTCAAGGCCGGCTTGGATCTTGAGATGCCGCGTGCGCGTTGGTATGGCCAGAAGCTGAAGGAAGCGGTTGAGTCAGGCGAAGTTTCTGAAGAGCTGATCAACGAACGTGTCAGCAATATTCTGCGCACCATGTATGTGGCCAAGTGTATCGACTCTGACTACACCAATCCGCCGGTATCGGTGTTCAAGAGCGCTGAAATGAAGGCGCTTTCGCAGGAGCTGGCGCTGAACTCCATCGTATTGCTTAAAAATGAAGGAAATCTACTTCCGCTCGATGAAACTGCTGTCAAAAAAATTGCAGTCATCGGTCCGCACGCCAACTATGGAAGTCACTTTATTCCCAATGAAGGTGAACAGTATACGCTTTATCAGGTGGGTGGCAGTGCCAATGTTAAGCCGACTTCAGAAGATATGATCACCCCATTGGAAGGAATTCGCGAATATGTGGGCGATGACGTCGAAATCGTCTTTGCACCGGGAGTATATGCCGAAGGCGGTTGCGGCCCGATCGATTCGAAATATTTGGTTTCCAAAGACGGGAAACAGGGACTCAGCGCCGTTTATTTTACGGATACTAATTTCAGTACAGAACGCCTTCGAGTCATTGATGAGACGGTTTCCTTCCAGTGGGATAAGGATCCGTCTGTGCCGGAGGCTGGTAAAGCCGGAGGATCGAAAGCAAGGTACTCGGTGCGTTGGGAAGGTCAGCTGAAAACGCCAGTAACCCGCGAATACACGCTCGAACTCCGGTTTGAGGGGCAGGCCAAACTCTTCGTCGATGGCAAAGAGGTCTTTAGTGGAAAAGGCAACAACGACCTCTGGTGGCAGCAGGTTAATGTGACGCTTGAAAAGGGCGCGCATGACATTAAGCTCGAGTACAAGAAAAGCGGCGCCAAAGGGATCATGAAGTTCTGGTGGGATTATGAAAATATCGAATGGACCAAAAAAGCCGTACAGTTGGCAAAAACTGCCGATGCCGTCATTTTGAATGTCGGAAACACGGGGAATATGGAGCGTGAAGGTCGCGACCGTTTCCAGGGTCTGGAACTCAGCCCTGCGCAGCAGGAGTTAATCAAAGCGGTTTCGGCGGCAAATAAAAATACGGCCGTCGTCACATTTACCGCCGGTGTCACGATGGAAAATTGGGTCGGCAATGTCCCGACGATCATTCAGGCCATGTACCCGGGGGAACAGGTTGGGTACGCCTTGGCAAAACTCATCTTTGGTGAAGCCAATCCGAATGGCAAGCTGACGGTTTCGATTCCGAAATCCACAGACCAGTATCCGAAGGGCTATTGGGCAAGAGGACTGAAAGAGATCGAATACAAGGAAGGGGTCTTTGTGGGCTATCGCTACTTTGATGAGCACAACATTGAACCGCAGTTCCCGTTTGGTCATGGACTCAGTTATACCACGTTTGCTTATGGAGAACCGAAAGTGACGTTGGATGGACAGAATGCCTCGGTGGTTTTCGATGTTTCAAACACGGGAACCCGAGCCGGTGCCGAAGTGGTGCAGCTCTACGTTCATGATGTGGAGAGCAGCGTGCCGCGCCCGAAGAAGGAGCTGAAAGCATTCCGGAAAATTATGCTGCAGCCCGGCGAAACAAAAATCGTGACGCTGGAACTCGATGAACGATCCTTCGCTTTCTTTGACGAAGCCAGCGAAGACTGGAAGGTTGAACCGGGCGAATTTGAGTTGATGGTCGGAAGTTCTTCGCGTGATATTCGTCAAAAAACATCGTGTCATATTAAATAGACGAATTACTGAAGATGCGTCTATAGGATTTGTGTTTTGGTAATTTATCCGGCCGTCGGTTGCCTGGCGGTCGGGGAGAAATTGAAAAGGAAAAAATGAAACTAAAATGTGTTTTTGGCGTTCTGCTGGGACTCTTCTTTGTGCTGAATTGTCAGTCGGCGGAGCGTCCTAATATGGTCCTGTTGTTTATTGATGATTGGGCGTGGAATGGCTCGCCGGTTGCCATGGATGACAGCATGCCCAACTCAAAAATGCCGGTGCTGCAGATGCCGAATATTGAGAAGCTGGCCCGCGACGGGATGAAGTTTCGCAATGCCTATGGATCGCCGCAATGTTCGCCGTCCCGTGTATGTGTGCAAACCGGGCAATCTTCTCCCAGAAACGGATTCACCGTTTTCATGAATGACGGCAGGCAGGAGTACTACAATGAAAAGCAATATAAAGGATTTCCCGTCATTCCCTGTGTTTCCGACATGTATATTGATAAAGAGGCCGTGACCATTCCTGAGGCCTTAAAAACGTTGGGTTACATGACCGCCCATATTGGTAAGTGGCACATGCGTGGAGATCCGGGCGAAGAGGGCTACGACGTACAGGACGGCGATAATACAAATACGCCGGGCAATACCCTTGGCACTGCAAAAAGGCTACCGGCTGACCTGACCGACCCTAAGCTCATGTTTAGCGTCACCAAAAAAGCGATCGGTTTTATGGAAGAGCAGGTCCAGGCCAAGACGCCGTTCTATCTGCAGATCTCGCACTACGCCATGCACGAAGGCCGCGAGTGCCTGCCGAAGACGCGAGCGAAGTATGTGAACCATCCGGACGTGCAGGCTTTTTACAAGGCAAAAGGGAAAACGGCGGAAACCATCAGCCGCAAAGATGATCCGGCGGTCTGGCTTGGCATGGGAGAGGATCTGGATGGACGAATCGGCGCGGTGCTGTCCAAGATTAAGGAACTCGGAATCGAGGAGAACACCTATGTGATCATGATGGCCGACAACGGATATCGCCACGAATTTCTGCCGGGACAACCGC